>CAZXRX010000030.1:0-29093 GCA_964642945.1 uncultured Flavobacterium sp.
CCTTACACATCAACAAGGTTTCTAAAGAAAAAGCCGCCGTTCTCGAATACAGTTGTTCGGGTACCCCGGTCGATTGCGTGAAAATTGCCGTGCATGAAATCTTGAAACAAAAGCCCGATTTATGCGTTTCAGGCATCAACCACGGATCTAATTCATCCATTAACGTAATTTATTCCGGAACCATGAGTGCCGCGGTAGAAGCGGGTATTGAAGGCATTCCTGCGATTGGATTTTCCTTACTCGATTACAATTGGGAGGCGAATTTTGAAGACATCAAACCGTTTGTAAAAAAAATTACTGAAGAAGTACTAAAAAATAAACTGCCGGAAGGCGTTGTACTGAATGTCAATTTCCCGAAACTTCCCGAAAAGGATATCAAGGGGATAAAAATCTGCCGCCAGGCGAAGGCCATCTGGGAAGAAAAATTTGACAAACGGCAAACCCCGATGGGCAAAGATTATTATTGGCTTACCGGCGAATTTGTGAACCATGACAAAGGTGAAGATACAGACGAATGGGCCCTGGCACACGGCTATATTTCTGTGGTACCCGTACAGTTTGACCTGACGGCCCACCACGCCATCCAGACCCTGAACAATTGGGATTTAAAAAAATAATTTTCTTATGCAGTTAAAAAATTTATTGATTGGTCTTTTGATAGGCATGGCTGCCGCCACTTTGGGTGCCTATATTTTTGTGGTCCTTATGACCGATTATGATTTGTTTCGGGACTATCAAGTTTTAAGCGCAAACGGCATCCTCGGGAAAATTGTCACTTTGGGGGCCATCCTGAACATCATCGCTTTTTTTGTACTCATCAGGTTGCAACGCGAAATGATGGCCCGTGGCGTAGTGTTGGCTACCATTATTCTAACCCTGATAACCCTCTTTTTATAGATGAAATACTATATCATTGCCGGTGAGGCATCAGGTGATTTGCACGGTTCCAACCTGATGAAGGCCTTGTTGAAAGAAGATCCGCAGGCCGACATCCGGTTCTGGGGTGGTGACCTCATGCAGGCTGTGGGTGGGACTTTGGTCAAACATTACCGTGAACTGGCCTTTATGGGTTTTGCCGAAGTGGTGATGAACCTCAAAACCATCCTGAACAATATCAAAATCTGTAAGGCTGATATTGAAAAATTCCGGCCGGATGTAATCATTTTTATTGATTACCCCGGTTTCAACATGCGTATTGCCAAATGGGCCAAACAAAAAGGCATCCGTACCCATTATTATATTTCACCGCAAATCTGGGCCTGGAAAGAAAACCGGATTACGGCCATCAAACGCGATTTCGACAAATTGTATGTCATTCTTCCGTTTGAAAAAGATTTTTATGAGAAAAAACACCATTTCCCGGTGGCATTTGTAGGCCATCCGCTGATTGATGCGATTCACGACCGAAAGGCCATTGACCCGGCTGTGTTCCGTAGAGAAAACCAACTCGACGACAAACCCATCATTGCCGTTTTGCCCGGAAGCAGGAAACAGGAAATCTCAAAAATGTTGGCTGTCATGCTCAGCGTAGTGGATGATTTTCCTGATCACCAATTCGTCATTGCCGGGGCACCCAGCCAGGAGTATGATTTTTATAAACCGTTTTTGTCTAACCCCAACGTAAAATTCATTTCGAACAAAACCTATGATTTGCTCAGCAATGCCACGGCAGCCCTGGTCACTTCGGGCACGGCAACGCTCGAAACAGCCCTTTTCAAGGTTCCGGAAGTGGTTTGTTATAAAGGCAGCTGGGTATCGTACCAAATTGCCAAACGCATCATCACCCTCAAATACATCTCGCTGGTCAACCTGATTATGGATGCGGAAGTAGTAACCGAATTAATCCAGGACGACTGCAACCCCAAACGCATCAAACAGGAACTCACAAAAATTCTCGAGCCGGCTTCAAGAAAAAGGCTGTTGCAGCAATACGAAGCCCTCGAACAAAAACTCGGAGGACCTGGTGCCAGCCAAAAAACAGCCCACCTGATTGTGGAAAACCTTCGCCAGGGACCAATCTAAATAAATTTTACATTTCCGGAAAAATCAGTACATTTATCCTTATAAAAGCCATTTAAAAAATTATAAGCCAGATGAATGTACTCCAGTTTCCTTTAGTAAGGGTGACGGTTTTTTTTGTATCCGGAATCCTGTTTGCGCAAAGCACCAAACCCCATTTTCATTGGGTAATTACTTCACTTTTTATCAGCGTCCTGTTTCTGTTGGGTAGTTACCTCCTTCACAAAAACCCATTCCTAAAACCTTGGCATTTTGGTTTACATACCGCAATAGTTTCTTTTCTGGTGGGCGTTTTGACGTGCATGTGTTCTTTTAATCCTCGAAACCCGAACCATTACCTGCACCAATTGAAGAAGAAAGATGGTACCCACGAGTTGACTGTGGAACTTACCGAAAAATTGAAAACTACTGCTTTTTCCGAAAGGTATGTCTGTAAGGTAAAAACCTTTGATAACCAAAAAAGCTCTGGTAAAATACTGCTCAACATCAAACGGACGGATGTTGCCTTTGCGTTGCCTATTGGTTCACTTTTATGGGTAAAAGGAAGCCTCCGGGAAAACAGCAAACCCAAGAACCCCGATCAGTTTGATTATGGCCGTTACTTGGAAAACCAACAAATTTATGTGCAGTTGTACGCTTCCTACAGCGAAATAAAAACAGCTGCCACTCCAAAAAAAACCTTGTCGTATTATGCAGACCGTCTGCGCCATAAAATGATACAAAATTTAGAAAAAAACCATTTTGGCCAAAAAGAACTACCCGTGCTGTCCGCCTTGATATTGGGGCAACAACAAGACATTTCGGCTGAGACCCTGCGCGAGTACCAATATGCGGGTGCCATCCACATACTCTCGGTTTCCGGGCTGCACATCGGCTTGGTTTTGCTGTTTGTGACCTTCCTGCTCAAACCCATTCCCAATACCCGGAAGGCAGCCTTTATAAAACTCATTTTGGTATTATTATCCCTTTGGGGATTTGGCATCCTGGCCGGATTGGCGCCTTCAGTGGTGCGCTCGGCGACGATGTTTTCTTTTGTGGCTATCGGGTTGTATCTTCGAAGGAGCGTCAACATTTACCACACCTTGGTCGTATCGGTTTTGCTCATTTTACTCGTGAGGCCTTCATTTTTGTTTGATGTGGGATTTCAGCTGAGTTATGCCGCCCTGTTTTTTATTGTGTGGCTGCAACCCTTTTTAGCCGGACTTTGGCAACCCAAAAACAAGATAATGAAGTATTTTTGGGACATTCTTACAGTTTCATTTGCAGCCCAAATCGGGACATTTCCGCTCAGCATTTACTATTTCCATCAATTTCCAGGCTTGTTTTTTCTGACCAACCTAGCCGTGCTGCCCTTGTTGGGAATCATTATGGCATTGGGTGTTTTGGTGTTGTTTTTGGCGGCCTTTGATGTAGTATGGATGCCACTCCTCAAAGTATTGGAATGGGGCATCTGGTTTTTGAACCAAATCATCAGTAAAGTGGCGGCCGTGGAAAGTTTCGTTTGGAAAGATATTCCGCTGAACAGCCTGTTGCTTTTCGGATGGTATGCCGTTGTTTTAACCCTGTTCATCTGGCTGATGAAACCCTCCCCAAAGAAAGCCATAATCGGTTTGACATCCGTTTTCTTGCTGCAGACGGCTTATTTCTTTACGTTTTCAAACAATCAGCGGCAAAAGGAACTCATCGTATTCCACCAGAAGAAAAACACCTTGATTACAGTAAGGAATGGCGAAAAAGTTATCGCCTACACTAACGGAAAAAGCAAGTCTGACCGTGCAGTGAATCCCTATCTCACAGCGAATTTTTGTCGGATGCAAAAAACCGTAAAACTACCCAGGTTGTATTATTTTAAAGGCAAGAGAATCCTGGTACTCGACAGCCTTATGGCTTATAAGGGAATCGGAAAACCTGATGTACTCTTGTTGACCCAATCGGCAAAGGTGAACCTTGAAAGGCTTTTTGAGGGATGGAAACCCAAGGTAGTCGTGGCAGACGGTTCCAATTTCAGGTCGTATGTAAAGCGTTGGAAATCGACCTGCCGGAAAGAAAAAATCCCTTTTCACGATACGGGCGAAAAGGGATTTTATAAACTGTATTAGGCGTTTTTCTTAGCCGTTTTTTTCTTTTTTGCTTTTTTATCGGCAATGGGTTTGGGATCAGCCACAAAATTTTTCAAAATCTCATCGGCCCCATTAATCCACGCAGTTGGGCCTCCGGCTACATAACCGGTTTTGCCGAGTTGCTCAAAATTGGTTTTGCCGTCTTTAATCGTAGGCTTTACGAACCATACTGTAGGATAACCCTGAACGGCAAACATTTGCTGCATTTGGTTGTTTTGCAACTTGATGGCATCAGGCTGTGGGGTCCTTCTCGGGAAATCCAATTCTACCAAAACGGCTTTTTCTTTGGCCCAGGCCTCAAATTCGGGTTTTTTGAATACTTCATTCTGCAAGCGGATGCACCAACCACACCAGTCACTTCCGGTGAAAAACAAAAATAAAGGCTTTTGCTCCTGACGGGCAATTTCTACCGCTTTGTTCAAATCTGTATGCCAGGTCAAACCTTCCTGCGCTTGGGTTGACAAACCGGATACTACCAATAATAAGGTGAGGAATATCTTTTTCATGTTGATTTTTTTTATCTTTTTTTAAATATATTATTCGTTAAACAGGGCTCAAAAACAGTGCCGAAATTTAAGTAATTTATTTTACTTCCTGCATTAATTTTTTGATAATTGGCGAAATCACTATCATAAGTATTCCTGCTATCAGGGCATACAGGGCCAATTGCTCATAACCATCAGCATAGACATTGAGTTTCTCAAGGTTGGAGGCATTTTCAGAAGCTTCAGCGATGTTTGCACCCAGCAAACCTGCGAAATACTGTCCGTAGGCACTGGCCAGGAACCACATTCCCATAATAACGGCCTGCGTTTTTTGCGGAGACAGTTTGGTCATGGCCGACATCCCGATGGGTGACAGGCAGAGTTCACCAAAAGTGATGACAAACCATCCGAAAGTAAACAAATCGAGTGAGGTCTTCCCGTCAGCACCTGCGAAAAATTTAGTATAGTAGAATATCCAGAAACCGCCGGCGAGGAACAAAAATCCCAATCCGAATTTAACCACGGTGTTGGGTTCGATTTTCCGCTTGGCCATCCAGATCCAAACAATACCGACCAAGGCGGCAAAAACAATAACAAACAGTGAATTGGCAGAATTGTTAACTCCATTCGGGTCGAGTTTGATGCCCAATACCGTATTGTTCAGGTTGTCGGCGGCAAAGGCGCTGAGGGAACCACCGCTTTGTTCAAAAAAGGCCCAGAAAACAATCGAAAAGAGCATAAAAACCAAGGCGGCCAACAACTTTTTGTTTTCGGCTGCTGAAAACCCTTTCATTTCATACATCAGGTATAATATGGAAATCGGGCCAATGGCATACATAAAATAATCGGTGTACTGCGTGTTGGAAACCATAATAATAATGACCGGCACAATCAGTATAGAACCTATATAGGTAGCCCATTCC
Source organism: uncultured Flavobacterium sp. (assembly GCA_964642945.1). Taxonomy (GTDB): domain Bacteria; phylum Bacteroidota; class Bacteroidia; order Flavobacteriales; family Flavobacteriaceae; genus Flavobacterium. The sequence continues at coordinate 5,548 of CAZXRX010000030.1, forward strand.
AGCATTCGCTTTTTATTGGGAGCTGCATTCAACAATGGGGAAAGACCTATATTTCCCAGACTTTTCTGGGTTTGGGTAAACGTCAGCAAACTGATAATCATGACTACAGAAGCGAAACCAAATGCGGCATTCCAACGCAGGTTTTCGGGGATAAGGTTGGCCCAGAGCTCACTTTTTCCGACCGCGATACAAATATAACCACCTATCAAGGCTCCGAGATTTACCCCGGCATAAAACAAAGAGAAACCGGCATCGCGCCTGTTGTCATCGTCGCGGTAGAGTTTACCTACCATGGAAGAAATATTGGGTTTGAAAAAACCGGTACCGACTATGTTGAAACTCACGCCCAAAAAGAAGAACTGTTTGGGGTCAATGGTCAAAACGATACTGCCGACTATCATCAGCAAACCACCCCAAAAGAGCGATTTCCGGAACCCGAATATCTTGTCGGCAAACAATCCGCCAATAAAGGTAAAGGCATAAACCCATGCTTGTGTGGCGCCATATTGCAAATTGGCATCGGTATCTTTCATGAACAATTCGTGCACCATGAAATAATACAACATCCCGCGCATGCCATAGAAACTGAAGCGTTCCCACATTTCCGAGAAAAACAAATACCAGAGTTGTTTGGGATATTTCCCTTTAAAATCCTGAATGCTTTCGATAGTTGGTACCTGTTCCATAATTAATTGATTCCGTTTTCTTTCATTACTTTATTCAAATTTTTTACCAGGGCAAACATGAGCAGTGTGGCAAACATCAGCAAGCCGAAATTGACCCAAAAGAAATTGGCCTTGTCGTCATAGGAATCCCACATACTGGCCAAGACGCCGCTCAATTTGTTTCCGATGGAGGTAGCCAGGAACCAGCCGCCCATCATTAAGGCGGTGATGTTTTTAGGAGATAGTTTAGACACTACAGACAATCCCATAGGGCTCAGGAAAAGTTCCCCGATGGTAATTACCCCATAATTGGCCACGAGCCACCAGACGCTTACTTTCTCGGCACCGTTGTTTCCGATGTGAACCGCGGCCACCATGACCAATACCGACAAGGCGGAAATCAATAAGCCAAAAGCAATTTTTGTGGGAGTGGTGGGCTCTTTTTTCCGGCCCCTTAAAAAGGTAAAGAAGGCCACCACCAAAGGCGTCAGTATGATTACCCAACCCGGATTGATCGATTGGCTCAAATTGGCCGACCAGGTAAACACCTTGCTTTCTTCCTGAGGCAGTTTTTCTTTTTTTACATTCCGGAAATACAACGGATAATCTACCACTTTGACTACTTTCCCATCTTCTTTCTGGATGCGGAAAGCCGCGTCATACAAAGCCACGGAATCTTTTTTGTAGGTAAGTGTGTCGGTAAGGACCAGTTTGGAAGCCACTTGTTGCGCTGTGCCTGTCATTTCGCGGTCGGTGTATTTGTCGCCCCAGTTGTTGAGTGCCGAACCATTGAGCTTGAACACCGCCCAGAACAGGATGACCACGGCAAAAATGGAAAGCAGCGCACCAATAGGTCTTTTGTCTGCTGCTTTGGCCTTGAAATAGAGGCTGCCATAGAAAAATATTACCGGGATACAGGCAAAGATAAAGGCATCAGTGCTGTCAGAGCCAAATACGGCGCAATCGGTGTTGGTATCAGATTGAACCCCTTTCAGGAACCAGCCAATCACCCCGAAAATTACCGAAGGCAACAAGATGAACAACACAATTTTACTGAAAGGCATATCGCCTTCCTGCACGCCTTTTTTATCTGTTTTATCCCCATAATGTTTGGTTCCCAAGAGGAAGACGACAACGCCTATAAACATCCCGACACCGGCAGCCATGAAGGCATACTGCCATCCGAAAAGGATTTTGAGTGCCGCCCCGAAGAAATTGCAGATGAACGCACCAATGTTGATCCCCATATAAAAGATGTTATAGCCTTCGTCTTTCTTTTCCTTGTATTGGTCGTCATTATAGAAATTCCCTAATAAAGTGGAGATGTTGGGCTTGAAAAAACCATTTCCGACGATAACCAAAGTCATGGCCAGATACAGCATCGGCAAGCTGTGGATGCCCATCATGAAATAACCGGCTCCCATCATCAATCCGCCTATAACGATGGATTTTTTATAGCCCAGGTAGCGGTCGGCCACCAAACCACCAATAAAAGGGGTCAGGAATACCAATGCGATGAAGGTGCCATACAAATCGGAGGCTTCTTTTTCGGTCATGGCAAAACCCGCTTCGACATCTTTGAGGTAAAGGGTAAAAATACCAATCATCAGGTAATAGCCGAAACGTTCCCACATTTCAGACAAAAACAAATAAGGCAGTGCTTTGGGATGACTTTTCCACATAAATTTTCAGATTTAAATAAACAAACCTACAAAACGCCGGAACGCTTGTAGGTTTGAAAGATATAAAATTATTTTTAACTGCTTAGCGTACGCCGTGCATCATTTTTTTCAATTTCGGCGTCAAAGCCATCAAAATTACAGCCGCCAATCCGCAAAGGATCACAAACACCATGAAAAATTCAAACAGGTTGTGGATTTCAAATCCGGCGAAAACCGGGTTCGTGGCACTGATTTGGTTTTTTTCCAACAGGGCCAACTGTTCGGCTGTCGGGGTAATTTTTTTGTCAAGTACGGCTTGCAAATCAATTCCTAACTCTTTGGCTTTGTTGAATTTATCACCGGTAGCTGGCAAGATGGAACCCAATGTTCCGGCCAAGGCATAACCCGAAGCGTTCGAGAGGAAGAACACCCCATACAACAACGAAGAGAAACGTTTTGGCGACAATTTTCCTACCAAGGACAATCCGATTGGCGACAAACACAATTCGGCACAAGTTTGGATCAGGTATAAAAGGATCAACCATTTGATGGCCAATAAACCGTTGTTGCCCAAGTCTTTTACGTTATAGGCGATGATGAAATAACTCAAGGCAATCAAGGCCAGACCCACCGCTTGTTTTACAGGTGAAATGGGCTCGCGGTCTTTGCTTCTCAAATAATCCCAAAGCATACTGAACGGCACGGCAAAGGCAACTACAAATAATCCGTTGAAGATTTGCACCATCGATGGCGGCATATTGTAGCCAAAGAAATTCCTATCGGTCTGGTTGTCGGCAATAAACGTAAGCGACGAACCTGCCTGCTCAAAAGCAGCCCAGAAAAAGATAACGAAAAACGCTACGATATAAATTACCAGGATACGGTCACGCTCCATTTTGGTCAAGGAGGAATCGGAGATAATCAATCCGGCAAGGGTAATACCACTCGAATAAATTACGGTATAAATCCAGTTTTGGTCAACCACATAGTGGAAGATGGCGCCCAATACAAAGAAAGAAATCAATGCGCCAATCAGGGCTTTTTGTGAAAATACGGCTTTTTGTGATTCGCCTTCTTCGTAATCTTCAGATACATTGTGTTTTGGCAATCCGCCCAAAGGTCTTCCTTCAGGAGTAACTACATATTTGTTTTTAAGGAAATAAAATACCGCGGTACCAATCAGCATGGCAAGTGAAGCGGCCAAAAATCCCCATTTGAAGGCATGGATATCCCTGATACCGTTGGCATCTTTAACGTCACCTACAATCGGGCAAATCAGCTGGCCCAAAAAGGCGCCGAGGTTGATTCCCATGTAAAAGATGGTGAAAGCGGTATCGAGTTTGCTTTTTTCCTGTTTCGGATACAAACTACCCACCATGGAGGAAATATTTGGTTTGAAGAAACCGTTCCCAAAAATAATGATTCCCAGCGCAGACCACATCAGGGTATTGGCCAAGCTTAAATTAGTACCAAAAACGCTGGCACTGAAAAACAGCAGGAATTGCCCAACGGCCATCATTAATCCGCCCAGTAAAATACAATTCCTGTTCCCGAAGAAACGGTCAGAAATAAAGCCACCCAACATCGGGGTCAGATAACAAAGTCCGAGAAAGCCTCCGTAAATCAAGGAAGCGTCTTCTTCTTTCATCATCAATGAATTCACAAGGAACAAGGTCAGGATGGCGCGCATTCCGTAGAAGTTGAACCGTTCCCACATCTCTGTTCCGAATAATACCCAAAGTCCCTTTGGATGTCCTGTTTTTACTGCTGTTTCACTCATAATCGTCGTTTTAGTTATTTTGGTTAATTATAGTTTCTCTTTGACAAAATTGGTCATTTTGTTGAACAATTGAATTCTGGTCTTACCGCCAAATATACCATGATTTTTGTCAGGATATACGGCCCAGTCAAATTGTTTGTTGGCCTGCACCAAGGCTTCTATCATCTGCATCGAATTCTGGAAATGGACGTTGTCGTCTGCCGTTCCGTGAACCAAAAGGAAATTCCCTTTCAGTTTGTCGACATGGTTGATGGGCGAATTGTCATCATACCCGCTGGCATTTTCCTGCGGCGTCTGCATGTAACGCTCGGTGTAGATGCTGTCATAAAAACGCCAGTTCGTTACCGGGGCAACGGCAATGGCCATCTTGAATATATCGGCGCCCTTGAACAGGCAGTTGCTCGACATGAACCCGCCATACGACCAGCCAAATATACCTATTCTTGATTTATCAACATAGGTATAACTGCCAATGGTTCGGGCGGCATCAATCTGGTCTTCCACTTCAAATTTGCCCAATTCTTTCTGGGTGCATTTTTTGAAGGCAGCCCCTTTGAAACCGGTTCCCCTTCCGTCCACACAGGCGATGATGTAACCTTGTTGTGACAACATCATGAACCACATGTCATTGGTGTCAAGCCAGTTGTTGGCTACTTCCTGCGAACCCGGACCGGAGTATTGGTACATGAATACCGGATACTTTTTGTTGGGGTCAAAATCTTTGGGTTTGATCATCCAGGCGTTGAGTTTTTGGCCTTTCTGGGTGGTGAGTTCAAAGAACTCCTTATTGGGTAAATTGTATTTTTTGAGTTTCTCGGCCAAGTCGTTGTTGTTGACAATCGGCAATACCTCCTTGCCGTCTTTGGCATTGTTAAGGGTATAAGTAGTCGGTTGTGTGGCGCTTGAATAGGTATTGATGAAGTAGGTAAAGTCAGGGCTGAAAGTGGCTGCGTTGGTACCCACTTGTTGCGACAGTTTCACTTTGTTTTTTCCGTCAAGCGAAATCCGGTAGACATCCCTGATGGTAGAGCCATTTTCAACCGATTGGTAAAAAACGGTTTTGGTCTTGCTGTCAAAACCATAATAAGCTGTTACTTCCCAATTGCCTTTGGTCACTTGGTTTTTCAGCTTTCCGGTTTTGTCATAGAGGTAAATGTGGTTGTAGCCGTCTTTTTCGGAGGTCCAGATAAAACTGTTGTCATTAAGAAACGTGAGGTTATCGGTTACATCCACATAGGCCTTGTCTTTTTCATTCAACACCACTTTGGCTGTAGCCGTATTGCCATCGATAAAAAGCAAATCGAGGTTGTCTTGGTGGCGGTTCAAAACCTGTGCACTCAACACATTGGCATCGTTGGTCCATTTCATACGGGCGATGTAAAAATCGTTGTAGTTGGACATCGGAACCTGTTTGGTGATTTTGGAATTTACATCGAAAATATGCAGGGAAACTGAAGCATTTTTCTCTCCTGCCTTCGGATACTTGAATGTTTCGACTGTTGGATACAAATCTTTTTTGTAGATGTTCATCGAAAATTCGGGCACCTGGCTTTCGTCAAAACGGATGTAAGCCAGTTTGTCGCTGTTGGCATTCCAGTCGAAGGCACGCACAAAAGCGAATTCTTCTTCGTATACCCAATCAGTGATTCCGTTGATGATGCTGTTTTTCTTGCCATCGTTGGTTACCTGGAATGTCTGGGCATTGTCAAGGTTGTAAATGTAAAGGTTGTTGTCTTTCGCATAGGCAATTTTGGCACCATCTGGTGAAAAAGTGGCTTCCTGCACCTGCTCAAACAATTTCGTCAGTTTTTTGGTTACGATGTTGTACACATAGTAATCTGCAGTAAACGAATGACGGAAAATAGGGTTCGAATTGTTGGCGATAAGGATTTGTTTTTCGCCGGCACTGAAGGCATAACTGTCGATGCCATCGCTGAGTTCAGGAAAATCTTTGGTATTGATGAGGGTGGAAACTTTTTTAAGCGTAGCATAATCGTAAAGGTCGATCTGCATGCTTCTCGAAGCGCGGTCCATGTTCAGCACCGTATACTGGTTGGTGTTCTTCATGGCCTGGAGTTCGTCCATCCCCTTGGCTCTGAATGCCCCGGAATAAATCTCTTCTACCGTAATTTTTTGCTGGGCCAGGGCAGAAAAACAAATGAAAAGAAAGAGCGTGAGTAATTTTTTTGATTGCATTTTTTGATTGATTTTAAAAACAGTCCAATTTTAGTGAAAAAAATGCAATTAATGGTAGTTTTTTGTGTTAAATGCAGTTTCAACCCCGTTCCACATTCGCTTCAGATTCAGTAATTGTAACGCTTTGCGTCAGAACAATTGCCATTGCCCTCCCTTAAATTGTTCATATAAAGAAGTATTCAGCACCGGAAACTGTTTGCCGGAAAAGAATTTTTTCCGCGCCAATACCACCTGCGATTTGATCATTTGTGCCAGTTCGCCTTGACCCCGCATCCGCTCACCCCAACGGCTGTCATTGAGGGTACCGCCGTGACAGGCCTCGATTTGGTTGAGCACTTTATCAGCCCTATCAGGCATGGCCTTACGGATCCAATCTGTAAAAATCTCCCCGATGGCCCCATTCAAACGCACTACGGTATAAGCTATCGACAAAGCCCCGGCATCAGAAGCCGCTTGGGCAATGGGTAGGATTTCATGGCTGTTGATTCCCGGAATGACAGGCGCAATCATCACATTGACCGGAATGCCTTTTTCAGAAAGCAGGCGCACCGTTTCAAAACGTTTGGCAATGGTCGCCGTGCGTGGTTCCAGCAACTGACGTGTTTTTTCCGACAGGGAAGTAATCGATATATTGACCCCGACCAAATTGTCTTGGGCCAGTTCCGACAGAAGGTCAAGATCACGGCTAATGAGCGCATTCTTGGTGATGATGCCAACCGGATGCCTGTATTTCAGGAATACTTCGAGGCATTTGCGGGTAAGTTCAAATTTTCTTTCTGCCGGCTGGTAACAATCGGTGTTGCCCGACATCACTATGGGATGGGCTTTCCAGTTCCTGCTTTTGAGTTTTTCTTCCAACAGTTGCGGGGCACTTTTCTTGACCAGGATTTTGCGTTCGAAATCGAGTCCGGCGCTGTAACCCCAATATTCATGGCTGTTCCGGGCATAACAATAAATGCAGCCGTGCTCACAACCTTGGTAAATATTCATCGAATAGCCCATGCCCACATCAGGGCTTTCGACCTTGTTGACGATGGTTTTCGGAAACACTTCTAGAAAACTCGTGCGGTTGTCATCGGGTTGGTCGCCTTCTGCTTCACAATAGTTCAAAAAGTCATCGAGCAGCTCCTGCGATTCGGCAAAAAAGCGATTGTGCACATTTTTTTGTGCGCCCCTTCCCTTAATATATTGGCTTTGTCCGTGTTCCATAGTGTCAGGTAAGTTAACCTTTTGGTCTGCAAAACGAAAATCAGGACTGTTAAAAATAGCCCCCTGTTGATAAAATTTAAGTGGATAACACCGTCTCTTATATTTACTGAAAAAGTTATCTTTGTACACCCGGTTCGATAAGTCCGGACAGTATCAAGTAAAAGACTCCAAAGATGGGCGACAACGTTTCAGGATTTTCCAAATTATCCAAAGAAGAAAAAATCAATTGGATTGCCAATACCTATTTTTCAACTCCGAACGAAGCCATTGACACCATCAGGCAATACTGGAACAACGACCCAAAACTCCAGCAGCTCCACGACGAATTCATTGAAAACACCATTACCAACTTTTATTTGCCGATGGGTATCGCGCCCAATTTCCTTATAAATGGCCATTATTATTCGGTACCCATGGTTATTGAGGAAAGTTCGGTGGTGGCCGCAGCAGCCAAATCAGCCAAATACTGGAGCACACGCGGCGGTTTCAGGGCCACCGTTTTGGGTTCGGAAAAAATCGGCCAAGTACATTTTATATACAAAGGCGACAGCCACAAACTAAACGCTTTTTTTAAGGAAAACAAACCAAAATTCTTCGAAGCGACAGAAAGCATTACCAAAAACATGCAAAAACGTGGTGGTGGCATAATCGATATTGAACTCCGGGACAAAAGTGCGGAACTGCCGCACTATTTCCAACTTCATGCCACCTTTGAAACCAAGGACAGCATGGGTGCCAATTTCATCAATTCCTGCCTGGAGCAGTTTGCCAGGACCTTAAAGGAAGAAGCCTCAAAACACACAGCCTTTTCTGAAGAAGAAAATGACATTGAAGTGGTGATGAGTATATTGTCGAATTACATCCCAAACTGCCTCGTGCGTGCCGAAGTATCCTGCCCTGTTGCAGAATTGGAAGACAATAACATCACTGACCCTTTGGCTTTTGCCGAAAAATTCGTCCGGGCGGTACAGATTGCCGAAATTGAACCTTATCGTGCCGTGACACACAACAAGGGCATCATGAACGGGGTAGATGCCGTGGTGCTGGCCACAGGAAATGATTTCCGTGCTGTGGAGGCAGGCGTTCATGCCTATGCTTCCCGCAGTGGTTCCTATTCGAGTTTGTCGCATGCAGCCATCGAAAATGGCATTTTCAAATTCTGGATTGAATTGCCTTTGGCATTGGGCACCGTCGGCGGACTGACCTCTTTGCACCCACTGGTAAAAATTGCCCTTCAGATCCTCAAGAACCCATCGGCACAAGAACTGATGCAGTTGGTGGCATCGGTCGGACTGGCACAAAATTTCGCCGCCCTGCGCTCGTTAACCACCACCGGCATACAGGAAGGACACATGAAAATGCACATCAACAACATCCTGAATCAATTTCAGGCCACAGAAACGGAGCGGAAAGCGATAGCCAAGCATTTTAAGGACCATGCCATTTCGCATTCGGCTGTGGTTGATTTTATCAACGGTTTGAGGAAATAAATCTCATGAAGCAAACATTTTACAGCAACGGAAAACTGCTCATCACCGGCGAATATGTTGTGCTAGATGGCGCCATTGCGTTGGCGTTACCCACCCAATTCGGGCAAAACCTCCACATTGAAGAAGGTACCAATGAACTTATTGAGTGGAAAAGTTATGATGCTGATGGGAGTATTTGGTTCGAAGACCACATCCCGTTTTCATCAATTATCAGAAAAGAACGTTATGGTGAACCCCACCACATCAAAAACACATTGATCGACATCCTGCACGAAGCCTACCTGATGAATGCTGGTTTCATTACCCAGTCAAAAGGATACCGCATCAGCACCCAACTGACATTCCCAAAATTCTGGGGTTTGGGCACCTCTTCCACGCTGCTCAACAATATTGCCCAATGGCTGCAGATAGACGCTTATGATTTACTCCGACGCAGTTTTGGCGGCAGCGGTTATGACGTGGCCTGTGCCCAACATGATTCGGCCCTCACCTATCAACTGATCAACGAAAGACCAGTGGTAAACAAGGTGACTTTCCATCCGGCATTTACCGATAAAATTCATTTTGTATACCTCAACCGCAAGCAAAGCAGCAAAACGGCCATAGCTTCCTATATGGAAAAACAAGGCGATTTGGGCAAAACCATCAGAAAAATCAACACACTTACCCAAACGGTGATTGATGCAGCAACGCCAAAGGAATTGGCCATAGCCCTACAGCAACACGAAATAGAAATGAGTACCGTACTCGAAATGCAAACGGTACAGGAAGCCTTGTTTGATGATTTTGATGGGGTAGTGAAAAGCCTGGGTGCCTGGGGCGGCGATTTTGTGATGGCCGTTTCCAAAGAAGACCCTACCGCTTATTTCACGGAGAGGGGCTATAGCATTGTTATTCCGTATCAGGAGATGATATTGTAAATAAAAAATCCCAGCTTTTTCAAGCTGGGATTTTTTATTTCGGAACAGGTTTGATTAATAGAAATTCACCCTGTTGTCTTCTATCTTGGCATCGCTTTTCAAGGCACCAATCACCCTTCCGGCGGCTTGTGCATTGTTGGCTTTCAGTTTATTTACATAATCTGTATACTTAGGCAATTTAGGTGCTTTGGCAACCGATTTCGCACGGATAACATAGACTCCAGTATTCCCGTCAATTGGTGCAGAAACCTTGTTGGCAGCCAATCCAAATGCAGTTCCTACTACTTTAGGCTCAACGCCAAGGGCACCGATAGTTGGGTTTTCGATGGTTACATCTACCGCCTGTTGTACTGTTGTTTTATTGGCTGATGCAATGGTTTCAAGGGAACTTCCTTTCATTTTGGCCATGATTTTTTCAGCTTTCTTTTGGTTTTTGAGGGTCATTTCAATCAACGGTTTGGCATCTTCAACAGACATCATCCCTTTTTCGTTGATTTTTGTGAGTTTGGCAATTACGTGGCCTACATTCACAATTTCAAAACGCTTCACATCGCCTACTTTGGTACCATCGGTGTAAGCCCATTTTACGATTTGTCTTTGATTACCTACGGCACCGAAACTCTCATCCATTGGTTTTGCTTTAATGGCTGGGTTTACAGTAAGTTTCGCCGCTTTGGCAACCGCTGCAAAATCTTTATTGTTGGCATCCATTTCGAATTTGGTAGCTATAGAATAGGTTTTGTCTGTAGTGGCTTCGGATGGGTCTATTTTTTGTGCCAAGGTAGCCATACGGACGGCATCCTGCTTATCAGTAACATTGATGATGTGGTATCCGAAATCTGTTTCGACCATCCCAATTTTTCCTACCGGGTTGTTGAATACGAAATCGTTAAAAGGTTTTACCATTTGGCCTGGGGCAAAATAGCCCAAATCTCCACCCTGTTGGGCAGAAGAGTCATCAGAATTGGTCAAGGCCAATACGAAGAAATTACTTGGGTTGGCTACAGCCTGCGCGTACAATGCTTCTGCTTTGGCCTTGGCTTGCTCTTTGGTTCTTTTTTCTTTTTTGTTTGGTACCTGGGTACCTTCGTAGCTAATCAGGATATGACTGGCTTTGGCTTTGGCATTTGGTTTTCTTGCCAATACTTTGGAAACACAGTAGTACTTTCCATTCATGTATGGGCCATAAATTTCACCTGTTGGCAAAGCAAATAGCTTGTCGGCAAATTCTACCGGCAATTCTTGTTTTGATTTAAAAACAGTATCGTAAGGCATGTCAGAATTGGCAGCAAGAAACTCTGCCATGTTTGGCGTGTTCCTGAAACCTGTTGAATCTGTTGCAGCTACAAGTGCGTCGATTTTGGTTTTAACTTCTTCTTGGTCTTTCGCAGAAGGTTTGTCTTCAATCAAAACGTATTCAATCTCACGGGTTTCCTCTGACTTGAACCTTTTTTCATGTTTTTTCATGTAGTCGGTATAATCCGCATCGGTAAGTTTGATGTCGCTGTCCTTGATGGTAGAATACAATACAGAAACGTAATCAAAACTGGTTTTGTTGGATTCCATTTCATACTTGAATTTTCCTTCTGCATTGGTAGTGTACATCCCTGATTTGATCATGGTGGCATAAATCATGTACCTTGCATTCAGGTCGGCATCTTTTTCCCTTTCTTTCAATTGGGCGGCCAATTCAGGGTTTGACTTGAAATATTCCTTGAATTTGTTAAGGTCAAATTTGCCCAACTCGTTTTGGAACATTTTGCTTTGGCCTATACTCGGATCGCTTTTAAAACTTTCTATGATGTGTTTTTCACTGGTGCGGATACCCAATTTATCAAATTCGGCAGTAAGTAGTGTCACTGCGGTTTGTTGGTCCCAAACCTGGTTGGCGGCCTGAATGATGGTCATTCCTTGTTGTCCGCTTCTGGTTAAACCATCCACTTTTTTATTGAACTCCTCAAAGGAGATGTCTTTTCCGTTAACGGTTCCGACATCCGTAGAAGTCCTGCCAAAAGTACCTCCCTGGATAAAATCACCAACAACAAAAGCCAATAATGAGAACCCTATAACTATTAAAAGTAAGGCTGAACGTTGTCTAATTTTTTGTAAAACTGCCATTTCTATGTATGTTAATTTTTATTTCAGTTTGCGAAAATACAATTATCTGCGAAATAATAACAATAGTGTCCTTATAATTTGCAATAAAAAGTGATTTTTTTTTCTGCCCTAGTCCGTAAGGGTCATTTTCACCAATTCTATTTTGGTATTCGAGGCTTCTTCTATCAGGATATGAAAGTTTTCGATGGTAATTTCATCACCTTTTTCGGGTATTTCCTTGGAATGATTAACAATAAACCCGCCCAAGGTACCGTAAGAATCGTTCTCAGGGATGTCGAGTTTGTAGGTTTCATTAAGATACCCCACATCGAGCCGTGCAGAAAACAGGTAGGTATTTTCGTCGATTTTTTGCTCCATGAGTGCTTCCACTTCATCGTGTTCGTCTTCTATTTCTCCAAAGAGTTCTTCAATGATGTCCTCAACAGTTACTATACCGGAAGTGCCTCCGTATTCATCGAGGATGACGGCGACGCTTTTTCTTTTTTTGGTGAGCAGGTTCAAAGCGTCCTTTACAAAAATGGTTTCCGGCACAAACTCCACAGGAATCATAATCGCTTTGATGCTTTTGGGCTTTTTGAACAGCTCAAATGAATGGACATAGCCCAGTATATCATCAAGGGAGTTCTGGTAAACCAATATTTTGGAATAGCCGGTCTTTACAAACAATTCACGCAATTGCGATACCGAACTGTGGAGCTCAATCGCCTCCAGCTCAGTACGTGGCGTCATGATATCACGCGCCTTTACACCGGAAAACTCAAGCGCGTTCTGGAAAATCTGTATTTCAGAATCGACTTCTTCATGGTCTTCTACGGAGCTCATCTGTTCGTTGATGTAATTGCCCAGTTCGACCTTGCTGAAAAAAGAGGGGATGTAATCGCCTTCGGTCTTGAAGAATTTTTTCAGGATAAAATCTGATATCCAGATGATGAACGATGAGATGTAATAGAATATGACATAAAAAAAGTAACTCGGCACCGCAAAAAGCTTCATCAGGCTGTTGGCGTAAATCTGGAAAAACACCTTGGGCAGGAATTCAGAAGTAATCAGCACCACAAGCGTGGAAAGCACCGTCTGGATCAGGAAACTCGAAAAATCGGTAAACCGGTAATTGAGTGAATGGATGCATTTCATGAGCAAATCACCCATAAAAAACCCATACACCACTAAAGAGACATTGTTTCCCACGAGCATGGTGGCAATGAATTTGGAAGGGTTCTCGGTAATTTTCGTTAGAATCCTGGAAAGGAAATTACCTTGCTTTTTTTCAATTTCAAGGTAAATTTTGTTCGAAGAAATATAGGCTATCTCCATGCCGGCGAAAAAAGCACATAACAACAGGCAAAGTATGATTATGGCTATTTCCATTTACTGTGGGTTTTGCTTGTTGCGGTCTTCAAACCTTTTGGCAAATTTACTCCTGAAGAAGAACATAAAAAAAGCCAGTCCGGCCAAAACAACACTGAGCCAGGGCTTTGGGTCTTGGTTCCATTTGGTGGCTGCATCATAGACCATGATGAATCCGACAGCCAGGTAAATGTATTTGGTGATTTTAAGGTAATTCATAAGTATTAGGGGTTTTCATACAATTCGCCGGAAATTTTCTGGGAATTGATAATTTTGAAATCTTTGCTGAAATCGATTCCTTCCCCAAAGGAAATACCTTTAGGATCGGTAAATTTATATCTTTTTTCGGTATAGAACCACTCGTTTTTCTGGTCGAAATAAAGCTGTTCCGTCTCTAGCAATTGTCCGGTTTCGTTGGTGATTTTCACACTGCCCTGCAAATCGATGATGTCGGTGTTTTTATAGGTTACCGCATATTTGGAAGTCACAAAGGTTTTTTTGGAATTTTCGTCAAAAAGGGTCACATTGATGCCGGCCGGAAATTCGGTAAACGGAAAACTTACCGTGGCAAAATCAAGCATTTTAGGGCTTTTCAACACGGCTTTGATGCGTCCGGAGTCGGTGTATTTCAAATTGATGGAGTCGGCTTGACCGCTGGGTGTAAATTCCGATATATTAGACTTCTGCACTTCGCGGAAGTTGCTTTCGCAAGAAAATAACGAGACCACCAAGGCGGTACCGATACAAAAAGAAAAGACCTTATTTGATTTGAATTGCATTAAAAGGACACTGTTTCGTTGATCCAACAGTCAATCTTGATTTTGCTGCCTTTCTTCCTGATTTCATCCTGCTCTTTTTGGGTAAAGCTGCTTTTACCATATTCTACAGCCATCTGATTGGAAAGGGCCTTAATCCGCGGTTCGATATCGCCAGCCATCAGTGCCGTCCGGGTCGCCAGTTCATAAATGGCTTTTTGCTGCAGCGGTGTCGTGCCGCATTCCGTGACTGAATTGGCATACATGTTGGCGAGTAATATATAATAGGAACCATTTTTCTTGTTGTTTTCAATAGCAAGCCCAATCATTTTTTTGGCCTGTTCCTTTTCAGAACCAGCCAGGATGGTGGCCATGGTGTAATAAACCTTGGCTTTATAAAAAGGCACTGCAGACAGGTTGGCCGCTTCCTCAAAATAAGTCATCGCCTGCTTTTGGTTTTTATTCTTGATGTTGTAACTGGCCAAATGGTAGGCCGATTCTGAAGTCGGTTTCAAACTGTGCAATTGGGTGGCTATTTTTCCGAAAATGGGAGTCTCTGCACATTTGTCAGCAAGCAGGTTGGCGGTGGTAATGAGCCATTGGGTGTTTTCTTTATTGGCTTCAAACTTTTTTTCAGCCATGGCAATCAGGTTTTCAGGAACCAGGTATTCATTGACCAAGGCTCGGGTGGCACGCGTAGCGTTAGTGAATTCTGCTTTTTTGGATGGAGCTGCCTCACTGGCCTTTTCAATGGCTGTCTGTACGGCGTTGAATTTTTCGAGTAACTGCTCCAAAGCAACTGCCTCTCTTTTATTTTTGTAATTTTCGTGGTACAACTTAAAGTAAACAAACAGCGAATTGGCCGAGGTAAACTGGTCTGGGTTGGCAGTAAAGGCTTTGTCGAGGAAATTGTAGATTTCAGCGTCAGTCCCTTTTTGGTTGTCATACAACAACATGGCCTTTTGTACCAGGTTCCCGTTTTTGTTTTTCGGGAAATTGGCATCATATTGATCATAGAACTTCAATAAATCAGTCAAGGCGGCATCTTTGGCTTCACCCTCGGCAACGTCAAAATTGTACTTTAGTGTGGTAATCCCCAAGGCATACAACTCTTCATTTTGTGAAGCACATTTCTTTCTTAGGGAAGGTAAAATTTCCGAGGCTTGTTTGTATTTTCCTTCACTTACATACCGGGCCAATTCTTTCTGCTTTTCAACACAATTGATTTCCTGTGCGCAAACAAAACCCAAACCCATCAGATAAACTAAAAAAACCAAGGTTGCTTTCATGGTGAAAAAAATTTAATTAGTCATACTTCCTTTTGATGAACCATCTGTCACTAAATGATATTCCTACACTGATATTGGTGTAATTTTCTTTTACAAGGCCTGATTTGGTAGTTCCCCTTTGTCCGAGTTCGGCACCGATAGTCAGATTGGAAAAACTTTTCCCCAGTGGAAAACCGAATCCGAAAGCTACTGCCGCATCGTTGATGGCGTGGTTGTTAACAATCAATCCGGTGTTTTCATAACGGAAACCACCACGGTAAGTGATTCTTTTCCAGTAATCACTGTACGAATTGTATTGCGGAATATAAAAACCTCCTACATTTACCCGTGTACCGTTTTCATAACGCACGTTGGCAATATCATTAAACCTGTTTCCGAAATCACTGCTGGCCTGATAGGACAATTCTGCCCCCACGAACCATTTTTTCAAATCACCCAGACCTGAGCCGAGGCTGACTTTTGCAGGCAGTTTCAATTTGGTATCCGCTACCTGGACTGACACCGGATCACCATAGTCAAATTCGCCTCCCGAAATCACCTGGACTGTTCCGATTGTCCGCTCATTTTTTAGCGTAAGATTGGTCTGTGGGGTAATGGTCAATCCACTGTAAAGGTTCATCTTGTTATTGAATTTACGCTGATAGGCTATACCGAAGTTAAGACCCAATCCGCCAACATTGGAGGTATTCGCCTCTTTGGTACCCAATTGGACACCAGTCTGGGCAGTTACTTTTTTGGTTTCAATTGTACCAAA
The DNA here is from genome assembly GCA_964642945.1 of uncultured Flavobacterium sp. Lineage (GTDB taxonomy): Bacteria > Bacteroidota > Bacteroidia > Flavobacteriales > Flavobacteriaceae > Flavobacterium. The sequence continues at coordinate 21,732 of CAZXRX010000030.1, forward strand.
ATTATATTGGATATCTGCCCCGATACTGAAATGGGAATTCAATTTATAGCCGAAGGTACCATATACCCTGTTGATGCCTCCTGAACCTTCAAAACGGTCATCCTGCAACAAGGTTGCATCACTGTTCAGCGGAAAAACATTTCTTACGGAATACCCAACAGAAGAATAGGGAATCAGCCCTACCCCTACTGTAAATTTTTTGGCCGGAAATGCCAAGGCAATATAATCAAGTGCTGTTCTTTGTGCTTTTTCACTTTGTGTAGTAGTCCTGAGCTTCACCGGCGAAAAAGTACCTCCAATTGAAAATGAAGTGAGTTTAAGACTCGACAAAAGCGCAGGATTTTGCATGTTTATGTGGATACTGTCAGGAACGAAAGACAAACCGCCCATGGCCCGATTGTCATTGGTACCTTTAAACCGCACATCGCCAATTCCGTAAAAAGAATAGGGAGAAGAGGTGCCTTGTTGGGCGAAAGAGGTAAAAGACAAAAGCAAGAACAGGCTGAAAATAATTTTTTTAATCATTTTTATTATATTGAAAGAGTTGATTCAAACTTTCCAAAAGAAAATTTTGATTGGCAAAGATGGTATTTTTTAATCGTTTAGCCAAAAATTCTGCATCGCCTCCCGTTAAAATTATGATAAAGTTTTGATAGGCGGCTGAATACAGATTGACAAACCCTTCTATTTCCAGAGCCAGCCCATTTACTACCCCTGATTGAATCGATTGGTTGGTTGTGTTTCCGATAAAACCAACTGGTGTATCCCTGGATAATAACGGCAACTTGGCCGTATAATTATGCAGGGCCTCATAACGAAGTCGTATTCCGGGCGAAATAGCACCCCCGAGATAGGTGTCGTTTTCATCAACAAAGTCATAAGTGACACAAGTTCCGGCGTCAATCACCAGACGATTTTGTTTGGGGTATTTCAAAACAGCCCCTGTCGCCAGAACGAGGCGGTCTATACCCAATGTAGCCGGGGTGGCATAGTTGTTTTTGAACGGAAACTTTTCTTCATGCGATACAAACCATACTTTCAAAGGCTTGCTGAATCCCGAAAAGTCATTTTTTTGGGTTTTACCGACCGAAGCCACCACCATATTTTCAATAGCCGGATGATTTTCCAGGATTTTTTCTACTGCTTCCCGAAATCGTAACAATTCAACCATTTCTTTTTCCAACATTGTATTGCCCTCAAAAACAGCTGCTTTGACCTGGGTATTTCCGACATCGATGGCTAAAAGCATAAAGGATGGTTTTAAAATACAAAGTTACGATAGATTTTTTTTAATAAATGTTTTGAATAAACTAAAAATGATACTATATTTGCACCCGCATTAGCGAGGTACCTTAGCTCAGATGGTAGAGCAACGGACTGAAAATCCGTGTGTCCCTGGTTCGATCCCTGGAGGTACCACAAAAACCCGAATAGTAGTATTCGGGTTTTTTGTTTTATATTGCCCCATCATGCAACATTCCAACTACGACATCCTTATAGTGGGCGGTGGCGCCGCCGGTTTTTTTACGGCAATCAATACCGCTGAAAAAAATCCTGCCTTGAAAATAGCCATCCTCGAACGCGGAAAAGAAGTACTGTCAAAAGTACGGGTTTCTGGCGGTGGCCGTTGCAATGTAACCCATGCCTGTTTTGTTCCTGATGAGCTCGTAAAATATTATCCGCGGGGCGAAAAAGAACTGCGCGGTCCTTTCCACCAGTTTTGTTCGGGAGATACCATTGCCTGGTTTGAAAAACACGGGGTGGAACTCAAGATAGAGGATGACGGCCGGATGTTTCCGGTTTCTGATTCGTCCCAGACCATCATTGATTGTTTTACTGATGCCGTAAAAAAGTTAGGAATTGACGTACTTACCGGACAGAGTGTCCAATCGGTTTACAAGTCTGAAAATCATTGGAAAATCGACACCAACAAGGGCAATTTTACCTGCCAGAAACTCATTATGGCCACGGGCAGCAATCCGAAAATATGGGAACTGCTTGCCCAAACGGGGCATTCCATTGTTCCGCCGGTTCCTTCGTTGTTCACCTTTAACATCAAGGATGCCCGTATCAAGGATTTAATGGGTGTTTCGGCTTTGGCTTCGGTCAAGGTAAAGAATTCCAAACTTGAAGCCTCGGGCCCTTTACTGATTACCCATTGGGGCATGAGCGGCCCGGGAATCCTGAGACTTTCTGCCTGGGGTGCCCGCGAATTGGCCGACAAAAATTACCAATTTGTGATTGAGGTCAATTGGCTGCACGATTGGAGTGTTGCGGAAACAGAGGAAAATTTACGGGAACTCAAATTGGAACATTCCAAAAAAGTGGTCGCCAAAAAATCACCTTTTACCTTTGCAAACAGGCTCTGGGAAAGCCTCGTTCTGGCTGCTGGTATCACTGCCGACACCAAATGGGCAGACCTCACCAAAAAACAACTTCAGGAACTGGCCTTGCAATTGACCAAGGGCGAATTCCAGGTAAACGGAAAAAGCACATTCAAGGAAGAATTTGTTACGGCCGGCGGTATCGATTTGAAGGAAATCAATTTCAAAACGATGGAAAGCAAACTGCATCAAAACCTCTATTTTGCAGGAGAAATTGTCAACATTGATGCAATTACGGGCGGATTTAACTTCCAGAATGCCTGGACCAGCGGTTTTATAATAGCACAGTCCATCAGCTAAAAAAAGCGCTTTTTTTTATTTAAGTAATTAAAAATCAATTATATTTGAAATTATAAAAAATTTCATCCTATGAAAAGACTATTACTCCTGACATTTATATTTTCTTTTTTAAGCATTACGGATATTGCTTTGGGCCAGGTTTGCGGCGGTACTTTTACAGACCCTGCCGGGCCAAACACCAATTACGCCAACAATACCGATTATACGGTAACCATCAATCCGACGGTTGCCGGGGAAAAGGTTACAGTCACTTTCACTTCTTTCAGCACTGAAGCCACCTGGGATGCCCTCTATGTTTTTGACGGACCTTCCATTACTTCCCCGCAAATACCCAGCAGCAATCCTGCAGGCAATGTTCCGGGAGGGCTGGCCGGAGGTTATTGGGGAAACACAATCCCCGGGCCTTTTACTTCAACTGATGCGAGTGGCTCCCTGACTTTCAGGTTCAGGAGTGACGGCACACAAAATCTACCCGGATGGGTTGCGAATGTAACCTGTGCGTTGCCGCCAACCTGCCCTCCTCCTACTCAAATAACAGCCACAGCCACTACCCAGAACAGCACCACTGTGGGATGGACCAGCACTGCGTCATCCTGGAATCTGTATGTAGTGCCTTGTGGCAGTCCGGCGCCAACAGCATCTTCAACCGGCTTTCAGGTCACCAATACCAATTCTTTTGTCATCACGGGCCTTAATCCACTGACCTGTTATGATATTTATTTGAGGTCTGTATGTTCTGCTACAGACACCGGCCCATGGTCACAGCGGATTTCAGTAACCACAACTCAGGCCCCTCCTGTTTGTGGAGGCAATTTTACAGACCCGGGTGGACCGACTGCCAATTATTCCAACGATTCTGATGTTACCAGCGTCATTTGCCCGAATAATCCGGGTGATATAGTAACCGTTACTTTTACCTCCTTTAATGTAGAAACCACTTGGGATGCCCTGTATGTTTTTGATGGCAATTCCATCACTTCTCCCCAAATTGCCAGCACCAACCCGGCAGGAAATGTACCCGGCGGATTGGCCGGTGGTTATTGGGGAACCGCGCTGATTGGACCATTCACTTCCACGCACGACAGTGGTTGCCTGACTTTCAGGTTCAGGAGCGACAACACGGCCACAAGAACTGGGTGGATTGCCAATATAACCTGTGTTCCGCCTCCTACCTGCCCCAAACCCACCTACCTGATTGCTTCAGGAGCTACTGTGAATTCGGTGATATTATCATGGACCAACAACAGTACCGCTACCAGTTTTGAAATAGTCGCGCTACCTTGCAATACCTTTCCGACAGCAAGCACTACAGGAACCATTACTTCATCAACCGTATTTACCCTTACCGGTTTGGCTTCTTCCACCTGTTACAATTTGTTTGTAAGGGCCATTTGTTCCGGTACCGACATGAGTATCTGGTCTAACCCGGTTACATTTACCACCCTGACCATTCCGCCGGCTTGCGGTGGAAGTTACAAAGACAATGGTGGCGTAAATGCGCCTTATTTACCCAATTCTGATCAAACCGTAAGCATTTGCCCGGTGAATGCAGGCGATGTGGTTACGGTAACTTTCTCGTCATTTGATTTGGAAACCAACGCAGATGCCCTGTATGTTTTTGACGGCAATTCGCTTTCTTCTCCCCAAATAGCAAGCAGCAATCCATCAGGAAATGTGCCAGGTGGTGTGCCAGGTGGCTATTGGGGCAATACCATTCCGGGGCCGTTTACGTCATCAGATCCATCTGGTTGCCTGACTTTCAGGTTCAGGAGCGATGCCACCACAAATACTCCGGGATGGATTGCGAGCGTGACTTGCGGCCCGGGTGAAGACAAGATTGTACTGCTCGCTTTTGTTGACCAGAACAACAACGGAATAAAAGAGGTAAATGAAAGTTTTTTTCCACACGGCTCCTTCCAATACCAAATCAATAATTCAGGAGACATTGTCAATGCGTATTCACCTGTAGGACGCTATATATTGACCGACCCAATCACAACCAATTCCTACGATTTCAGTTACCAGCTTCAAGGCGAATATGCGCCTTATTACAGCGCCGGAACCACAGCCTATAATGATGTAACCATTCCTTCAGGAAGCGGTATGAACGTATTGTACTTCCCTATCATTCAAACATTAACATATAACGATGTCTCGGTTTCAATTGTACCGGTAAGCCAACCAAGACCTGGGCTGACCTACATCAACAAAATTATATACAAAAATGGCGGACAGGCGGTAACTTCAGGCACGCTTACCTTTATTAAACCTACTCAGGCAGCCATAACCAATATCAGTCAGTCTGGCACCGTGACGACAACAAATGGCTTTACTTATACCTTCAACAATTTGTTGCCCAATGAAACCCGGATTATCAACATCACACTAAGTATTCCTAACACAGTTACAGCCAATACATTGTTGACTGCTTCAGCTTCGGTGAGTGCGCCGGCGAACGATATTGATTTGCTCAATAACAACGCATCATTGTCTCAGATTGTGGTAAATTCTTATGACCCCAACAGCAAAATTGAAGCACATGGTGATAAAATTCCAATCAACCAGTTTACCGTAAATGACTATTTGTTTTATACCGTACGTTTCCAGAACCTCGGTACGGCCAATGCGATTGATGTCGACATACAGGATGTATTGAACGCAAAAATTGACGAAACCAGCGTCAGGATGGTCAGCGCCAGTCATGGCAATTATACCATGACAAGAATCAATAATGCGTTGGCCTGGCATTTTGATAACATCCAACTGGTTCCGTCATCGGTAAGTCCTGAATTGAGTACGGGCTTTGTGAATTTCAAGGTAAAACTAAAACCAGGCTTTGTGGTGGGTGACATCATCCCGAACAGCGCCTCCATTTTGTTTGACACCAATCCGGCGATTGTAACCAATACTTTCAACACCAAATTCATAGCCGCAGTGCTGAATTCCAACGAATATGCCCTTGATGGCTTCCTGATGTATCCGAACCCGGCATCCCATGAAGTTACTTTCAGTAGTCAGGAGGAAAAAATAGACCGCATTACCTTAACTGATGTTTTGGGTAAAACGGTAAAAACCATTAAAGGGAATATGTCTGATGAGATTGTGGTAGACATTTCCGGATTGTCAAAAGGAATGTATCTGGTCGAAATTACCTCGGGCAGCAGCCTCAAAACCATAAAGAAATTGATCGTACAATAAAAATTAAAACCGCCTTTAAGAGGCGGTTTTTTTATGAATTCAGCCACCAGATGCTGGCATTCAGTACAGTAGCAAAAGTTACCCAGGCCAGATAAGGAACCAACAGATAGGCCGCCGTTTTATTGATAAGCTTGAATTGGCTGTAGGTTTCATAAATCATGAGCCACAGCAATACGATTTCTATCAGGGCCAAAAGGGGATTGTGAAGCCCAAAAAACAAGTACGACCACAAAGCATTCAAGGCCAATTGGACAATAAAAAACGCAAAGGCCTTTTTTACTTCCTTCGGATGGGTTTCGATCTGGTTCCAAATCATCCCTCCGGCCACGCCCATCATGATGTACAGCAATGTCCATACGGGGGCAAAAATCCAACTTGGCGGATTGAAAACGGGTTTAATCAAAGTCGGATACCAGGTCACGACACTTTCACGGGTTACCATTCCGGACAAATAACCAACCACTACACAAGTGGCTACAACCAAAAAAATTCTTATAATCTTTTGCATAATCTCGGGGTTTTCGCACAAATGTAACGAATACCAGCAGATAATTTTTACGTATATTTGCTTAAATTTTACATGATATGAATGCCGAAAAGGATTTTATTTTCAGCCACGGCACTGCCCAACCCCAATCAGGAAGTTTTACCTGGAGCGCCCCAAGCAATATCGCCTTGGTAAAATATTGGGGGAAAAAAGAACCACAGCTTCCGGCCAATCCATCGGTCAGTTTTACATTAAACCACTGCAAAACCATCACCAGCCTGGCATTTTCCAAAAAGGAAAACCAGGATCCTTTTTCATTTGATTTGTTGTTTGAAGGAAAACCCAAAGTGGAATTCAGGCCAAAAATCCTGAAATTCTTCGAACGGATTGCCACTTATTGTCCCTACCTGGGCGGGTATCATTTTACCATCAACACAGAAAATACGTTTCCGCACAGTTCGGGCATTGCGTCTTCCGCTTCCGGAATGGCTGCCTTGTCGATGAACCTCATGAGCCTTGAAAAACTACTCAACCCGTCCATGACCGACGAATTCTTTTACAAAAAAGCCTCGTTTTTGGCACGTTTGGGTTCCGGGAGTGCCTGTCGGAGTATCAAAGGTGAAGTAGTGGTTTGGGGATACCATGCTGAAATTGAATGCAGCTCTGATATATTTGGGGTGCCCTTTCCATCGGCTATCCATCCAAACTTTAAGAATTACCAAGACACCATATTATTGGTAGACAAGGGTGAAAAGCAAGTGTCCAGCACCGTGGGCCATGAGCTCATGCACGACCATCCTTTTGCCCAAGAACGTTTTTTGCAGGCCCACCACAATTTATCGGCTATCAAAAGCGTTTTAGAAAACGGCGACCTCGACAGCTTCATCAAAATTGTCGAAAGTGAAGCGCTGACCTTACATGCGATGATGATGACCTCCATGCCTTATTTCATACTGATGAAACCCAATACCCTCGAAATTATCAACAAAATCT
>CAZXRX010000031.1:0-27847 GCA_964642945.1 uncultured Flavobacterium sp.
TTTACAGATTATTGATACCAGAATTGACGAAATCAGGAACGTAAGGGGCGAATTGCCTTTGGAAGTTGAAGATTTGGAAGATGAAGTAGCCGGACTTACTACCCGTTTGGAAAAACTGCAAAGCGACCTGACCACCATCGAGGAGCAAATCAAGACCAAGAAAAATGGTATTGAAGACCACCAGACTGCCATCAAGAAATATACCGAACAACAAAAGAATGTACGCAACAACCGCGAGTTCAATTCGTTGACCAAGGAAATCGAATTCCAGGAATTGGAAATCCAATTGGCCGAAAAGCAAATCAAGGAAATGAAGGCTTCTATCGAACACAAAAAAGAAGTCATCAACAATTCCAAAGACAAATTGGAGCAAAAAACATTGCACCTGAAACACAAAAAATCTGAGTTGAACGACATCATGGCGGAAACCCAGAAGGAAGAAAGCTTCCTGACTGAAAAATCAGCTGAATTTGAAGCCCAGATTGAAGATCGTTTGTTGGCCGCCTACAAAAGAATCCGTTCCAGCGTAAGGAATGGCTTGGCTGTTGTATCTATCGAGCGTGGTGCTTCTGCAGGTTCCTTCTTTACCATTCCACCACAAACCCAGGTGGAAATTGCGGCAAGAAAAAAAATCATCACCGACGAACATTCCGGAAGGATTTTGGTCGATGCCTCCCTGGCCAATGAAGAAAGGGAAAAAATGGACGAATTATTCGCAAAAATGTAATACCTTCAAATCCCGGTTTTTCCGGGATTTTTTTATGCCACGAATTACCAGGAATATCATTGTGAAAGGCCTTGGCCTGTACCTCAACCTTTTGAGCCACGTGCGCCCGCAAAGGGGATATTCCCTCGCGTATGCCTTTTTCAGCCAACCCCGCAAAGGAAAGCTCCTCAAGGAAAAATTACCCGAAATATTGCAACAGGCTCTGCACGAAACCCATGTGTACAACCGACAACAATTCCAGACCTATACCTGGCCAGGGAATGCAGAAACGGTTTTGCTCGTTCATGGCTGGGAGAGCAATGCCAACCGTTGGCGGTACCTGCTAAGGCAACTACTACCCACAGGAAAAACAGTCATTGCCATTGACGGCCCGGCCCATGGACTTTCTGACGGAAAAGAATTCAACGTGCCGCTGTATGCCGAATTCCTCCATGTAATAGCACAAAAAAACCGGCCCCATTTTTTAATCGGACATTCCATTGGCGGTACGGCGGCAGCTTATTACCAATACCTGTATCCCGACCATCCGATACAAAAAATGGTATTGCTTGGTGCACCCTGTGATTTCAGTATCATTTTGCAGAACTACATCAACATTTTGGGGCTCAACTCCAAAATACACCGTTATATAAAAGACTATACCAAGGAACGTTTCCGGATTAACGTCGAAGATTTTTCGGCAGCCAAATTTCTCGAAAATACCGTCATTCCGGGCATTATTGCCCATGACCAAGAGGACGATGCAGTAAGTTATTCTGAAGGGGAAAAACTCGCCGCCAGCTGGAAAACTGCCGAATTCATCGCCACCAAAGGTTTGGGACACAGTATGCACGATACCGCTTTGTACCAAAAAATCATTGATTTCCTCGAAGCATAAACCTTCGTTCCAAAATTCCTATCTTTGCCTCATGGAAGACAAATGGGTGCGCATCAATAAATTTTTATCAGAAAGTGGTTTCTGCTCCAGGCGCGAAGCCGACAAACTCATCGAACAACAACGCGTGACCATCAATGGCGTGGTTCCTGAAATGGGCACCAAAATTTCCCATCAGGATGAAATCCGCGTAGACGGAAAACTCATCCGTGAAAACACCAACAAACCGGTTTACCTTGCCTTCAACAAACCGGTCGGGATTGAATGTACCACCAACCAGGAAGTACGCAACAACATCGTAGATTATATCGATTATCCGGAGCGCATTTTCCCTATCGGAAGACTGGACAAAGCCAGTGAAGGCCTGATTTTCATGACCAATGACGGCGATATTGTCAACAAAATCCTACGGGCCCGAAACAACCACGAAAAGGAATATATCGTTACCGTCAACCGTCCCATTACCGAGCGGTTTATCCAAAAAATGGGAAGCGGCATCCCGATATTGGATACCGTAACCCGCAAATGTAAAGTCGAACAAGTGAGTAAATTCGTCTTTAAGATTATCCTCACCCAAGGGCTGAACCGCCAGATCCGCCGCATGTGCGAATACCTCGACTATGAAGTGACGGCACTCAAAAGGATACGCATTATCAATATTTCATTGGATGTACCCGCGGGGCGTTACCGTGAGCTTACCGATGATGAAATAGCACAACTCAACCAATTGATTGCCCCGTCCAGTAAAACAGAGGAAGCGAGTTTGCCCAAGCCGGCAGCGGTTCCGTTGAAAAACAGGATTACCAAAAGAAAGTAGGCCAACTCTCAAAATATCCGGAATAAGACTGCGTTATCTAAAAAAAACGATTTAACCCTGATGAAAAGAATACTGCTTCTGTCCTATTTGCTATTGGCTGTTTCTCCGTCTTCATTCGGACAACACCTCGGAATGACGTTCCAGGAAGCGAGGTTGCAAAATATTTCCATTCCGCATCTGGACAGTCTTTACACGAGTGCCGTGCATACCGATGCTTCAAAAGCCGTTTTCAAAACCGAAAAAGAACAACAAAACCTGCAACAGGCCTATATCAAACTTTTGCAGGACTTCGGAAAATTCCTTTCCGCGCACGATTTCAAATGGGAAAGAAAAACCAAATGTTACAACAGGATTTATTTCAGTGCAGATGGCACCATCGATTATTTTTTGTTCAATTTCCTCGGAAAACCGGAAGAAAAACCTTCCGATAACCAACAGGAAACCTTTAAACAATTACTCCAACTGTTCATCAGGGATTATCAATTTGCATTGACAGCACCTACCAAATTCGCCCAGTGCAGCCCTACTACCTATAGCCCGTGATTCCTGAAAAGATGCTCCTATTCAACAAAAACTATTTTGGTTTGGCGGTTTTGGTTTTTTGCCTCGAGGTGTTGATTGCGCTGTATATTCACGACCGCTTTATCCGGCCATATTTCGGGGATGTTTTGGTAGTCATCCTGATTTACTGTTTTTTAAAGGCTTTTGTAAAAATCAAGGTATTGACGGCAGCCATTTTGGTCTTGCTGTTTGCTTTCACGATTGAATTTCTTCAGTTTTGGAATGTGGTTGAGCGGCTTGGCTGGCAAAACTCAAAACTGGCCCGCACGGTTGTCGGTACTTCCTTTTCCTGGGAAGACCTATTGTGTTATGTGGCAGGAATTATAATGGTGCTGGCAGTGGAACGGTACCGATTGAAAAAATAATCAACCAAAAACTTCCTCTTTTTCGCCATCAAAACTGGCAAAAACCATACTCGGATGGGAATCCTGGTGGAAGATGTTGCCGTGATTGTCAATGGCAATGGCTCCGGCAAAACCATCATAAGGCAACAATTCGTTAAAGGTTTTTTCAAACGCTTTTTCCAACTGAAACCCATCGGTTACACGCGTCACTATCTTGGCCGCCGTCGCATTGCTCACGATATCTTCACCCACACCGGTAAGGCTTACGGCACAAAAACCGTTGGCGTAATTTCCGGCTACGGTAGCCGAATCTGAGATGCGTCCGGGAATTTCAAAGCCCTTGCCGCCGGTAGAAGTTGCGGCAGCCAGTTTTCCATGGGCGTCGAGGGCCACACAGCCCACGGTACCTACTCCTGTTGCCGCCAGTTTGGCTTCGTATTCTGACCTCCGTTGCGGAATTTCAGTTGAAAATGGTTCAAATCCGTGTTGGCGTGCAAATTGGGTAGCCCCACTTCCGCCCAAAATCCGGTCATCAACATTCATTAGGATTTGCGCGACCTGAATGGGGTTTTTGACTTCTTCTATATTGATGACCCCACTCATTTTCTGGGTTTCGCCATCCATAAGTGAAGCACTCATCCTGATTTTGCCGTCGGCCTGTATTTGCGAACCAATCCCCGCATTGAACAGGGCATCGTCCTCCAATAACGAAACCGCATACACTACGGTTTCCAGTGCAGAATGGGTCTGCATATAGGCATACGAATCCCTCACAATGCGCAACAGGGCATTTTGCTTGGCTACCTTCGTTTCGTGGTTGGTGGAAGATTCTGAAAAAAAACCGCCGTGGATGATGATTTTCATTTTTTAGATTTTTAGAAACGGCTGCGCCTACTGAAACGCGCTGCGCGCTATTGAAACGACCTCTGCCTATAGATTTCCTATTGTTAGTCCTGTTCCTGTTTATATTCTGAAGCGAAGCGTTTCTACAGCGAAGCGTTTCTTTTTAAACATATTGCGACGAATGGATGCTCATCTTGAAGGTATCCAGGTCAAACGTATCGTGCTTGCTCATCACATGGGTCACCAGGTGGTTGATGGAAATAGGTTTGCCCAATTCTACCTGGGTGAGGTTGGTATCCTTGATTTCGCGTCCGTCTACCAAAATCACAAGTCCGGAGCCAATGGCTTCCATCTGCCTGCCGTTCAAAATCAGCAAACCGGTATCTTCCCCAAGCCCGATGCCGAGCACTTTGGGGTTACCCACCACAGCCTGGAACAAACGTCCGATACGGCCACGTTGTACAAAATGGGTATCGATGATTACGTCGTCTATCAGGCCCAGCCCGGAGGTAATTTTAACTTCCCCTTTGAGCAAGGCTTCCGAGCTGCTTCCTTGGTAAATCATGTTGTTGGAAGCGGCGGCGGCACCGGCAGAAGTCCCGGCATAAATAAATTCTTCGTTTTTGTATTTGTCCAGAATGATGTCCTGGAATGGGGTTCCGCCCAGGATGGAAGTCAACCGCAGTTGGTCGCCACCGGTAAACATAACCACATCGGCCACTTTAAGGCGTTCCAGCATTTCAGGATCCATGGCCTGCTCGCGACGCTCAATGTTCATGACGTCTACATTATTCGCCCCCAGATAACTGAAGGCTTTTACATATTCGGCCCCTATTTCTTTTGGGATTTTTGAAGCAGTAGTAACCACTTCTACCCTTGACAATTCCTTTAATTTCGATTCCTTGATCAGGCGCTTCAGGATGCCTTCCTCAAAAAAGTTCAGGTTTTGGGGGGCATTCCTGTCCAGATCGGTTTCGGTAAAACTGCCTTTGTCGACAGCCCCACCTATTATGATTAATTTTCCTCGTATGTTCATGTGGTAAAAATAACGATTTCTTAAAACTACGCAAATCTATTTTAAGTTTTTGGAGCAAAACTTATTGTGCAGTTTTCAACAATCAATCGGCCGTTGTAGAAGCTCCGGAAGCCCAAAACAGCTATTCCTGCCTACACCCTGACCCACCTAACAATCTTAAAATCAATACCCAATCAGCCAAACGAATAAAAAACCAACTTTTTATCAGGCAAAATGTTCCAGAATAACAAATATTTTTTATTTTTAACAAATTCATTACCATCTTATCAAATCAAACAAACCTTTATTTTTATAAACATACCCTATGAAAATCGATAAAATTCAAGCGTTACGTGGGCCAAACATCTGGAGTGTACAACGGAAAAAATTAATACAGATGCGGCTCGACCTCGAGGAAATGGAAGAGCGCCCGACCAATAAAATAGAAGGCTTCCGCGAACGGATTGAAGCAATGTTCCCCACCATGATTGAGCACCGTTGCTCTGAAGGCTGCCGTGGCGGTTTTTTCATGCGTGTTGACAAAGGCACTTGGATGGGCCATGTCATTGAACATATCGCACTCGAAATACAAACCCTGGCCGGAATGGAAACCGGTTTCGGGCGTACCCGTGAAACCAAGACACCTGGTGTGTATAATGTGGTTTTCAGCTATACCGAAGAAAATGTCGGGATGTTTGCTGCCGAAAGTGCCGTAAATATTGCCCAGGCACTTATAGACGGCACCGATTATGATGTAGAAGCCGACATCCAGAAAATGCGTGAAATCAGGGAGCGCGTGCGCCTTGGGCCTTCTACCGGAAGTATCGTGGAAGAAGCCGTGGCCCGTGACATCCCTTGGATCCGTCTGGGCACCAATTCGCTCGTGCAATTGGGTTATGGCATCAACCAGATGCGTTTCCAGGCAACCATTACCTGTAAAACCAGTAACATTGCCGTAGACATTGCCTGCAACAAGGAACAAACCAAAAAAATGCTCGACGCGGCTTCGATTCCCGTAGCCAGTGGCGGCATTTGTGTGGATGAAGAAGATTTAAAAGCAGTCGTTGATAAAATCGGCTATCCTATTGTAATCAAGCCGCTCGACGGCAACCACGGAAAAGGAGCCTCCATCAATGTAAAAAAATGGGAAGATGCCGTTGACGGATTGACCTATGCCAAAAAATACAGCCACCGTGTGATTGTAGAAAAATTCATTACCGGATATGATTTCAGGGTACTTATCATCGACAACAAACTGGTCGCCGCTGCCAAAAGGGAGCCTGCCCACGTAAAGGGAGACGGTAAACAAACCATACAGCAATTGATAGAAGAAACGAACCTTGACCCAAAAAGGGGTTACGGGCATGAAAACGTACTCACCCAGATTGACGTAGACCGCGATACGCTCGACCTGCTGGAAAAACTCAATTATACCCTCGAAACCGTCCCACGGAAAGACGAAGTGGTTTATTTAAAATCAACGGCCAATTTAAGTACGGGCGGAACTTCCGTAGACGTGACTGACATGATGCACCCGGAAAACATTTTCCTTTGCGAACGCATTTCGCGTGTAATCGGTCTTGATGTGTGCGGGGTGGATATCATGGCCGAAAACCTGACCCAACCGCTGAAAGAAAACGGAGGCTGCATCCTCGAAGTGAATGCCGCACCGGGATTCCGTATGCACCTCGCACCTTCTGAAGGTTTGCCAAGGAATGTAGCTGCCCCTGTAATCGACATGTTGTATCCGCCCGGAAAACCCAGCCGCATCCCGATTATTGCGGTAACCGGAACCAACGGAAAAACCACTACCACGCGATTACTGGCCCATATCGTAAAAAACAATGGGTATAAAGTAGGTTTTACAACTTCTGACGGTATTTATGTACAAAACCACATGATGGAAAAAGGCGACACGACCGGACCGGTTTCTGCCGAATACATCCTCAAAGACCCTACGGTGGAATTTGCCGTACTCGAAACTGCACGGGGTGGTATTTTGCGCTCCGGATTGGGTTTCAGCCGTTGCGACATTGCCATTATCACCAACATACAGGAAGACCACCTCGGTTTGTCTGACATCCATACCTTAGACGATTTGGCGCGCGTAAAAGCGACTGTAGTCAAAAGCGTTAAAAAAGACGGCTGGGCCATCCTGAATGCAGAAGATGAACAATGTTTGAAAATTGCCAAGGAACTCAGTTGCAACATTGCCTATTTTGCAATGGATGAGAACCATCCGAAAGCCAAGGAATTTGCCAAGGAAGGAAAAATTGTCGCCGTGTATGAAGAAGGTTTCATCACTATCAAAAAAGGCGAATGGAAAATCAGGGTCGAGCGTGCCACACACGTGCCATTGACCATGGGTGGAAAAGCCCGTTTCATGATTGCCAACGTTTTGGCAGCCACTTTGGCCGCTTACCTCCAGGGCTTCAAGACCGAAGACATCAGTTTGTCGCTACAGACCTTCATCCCGAGCGCGGCACAGACCCCGGGCAGGATGAATATTTTCGAATTCAGGAAATTCAAGGTACTGATTGATTTTGCACACAACCCGGCTGGCTACAAAGGGGTAGAAGAGTTTTTATCCAGTGTGGAAGCCACCAAAAAAATCGGTATCATTGCCGGTGTGGGTGACCGTCGTGATGAAGATATCAAGGAATGTGCGACCATCGCGGCCCGTATGTTTGACCACATCATCATCCGTCAGGAAAAGCACCTGCGCGGCCGTACCGAAGAAGAAATCATCGGCCTGATTATGGATGGGATTGCAGCTTCCGGAAGGCAGGTAACCACCGAAATCATCAAGAAAGAAGTGGAAGCCATCAAGCATGCCATTGACAATGCCGAGGAAGGCAGCTTCATTACTGCACTGAGCGATGTGGTGACCAATGCGATTGGTATCGTACAGGAATACCTGGATAAAGAAAGTGAAGAAGGGAATATATAACCGAATGATTTGATATTAGTAAAGGGATGACTTCGGTTGTCCCTTTTTTTGTTGGGAGAATAGGGCAAAACCGCAACTGGTGGGCGTAAATTGTAGAATGTTATCGGCTTAGGTTGTAATTTTTTGAGAAACTGCATGGGCTAACTTAGCAGTATAAATTCTTCTTAAATACAACTAGCATGAAAAAAATATCCCTTTTGATTTGCGGTTTGTTACTTCAAACCACACTCAACGCGCAAAATCCCAAATTGACACCACAACAACAAATTGAGCGCCAACGCAACGAACAGGTCAAGGCACAGGAGCTGCCTTTGGCACCAGCTGTCAACCTGAATACCGCCAAGACAGTTCCAACAGCACCTATCGAAAACAATACCGCCACAGTTCCCAATCCTGGGACAAACAAGGTTGAGGATTTCAACGTCAGGGAGCAAAATGTACCCGACCAGCAAAGTCCTGACAATATTGGTGGTGCCGGAACGAGTGGAACGGCACCAAACACTACAGGGGCCCCAATCAAAAAAACCCCCAAGGCAGTAAACACAAACCGCCAGACCACAACGCTTCCGAACCTTAATATTTCAAACGGGACAAACGGAACCCGAAGAGGAACCAATACGAAGTAATCCATCTTCTATAAAACACAAAAAAAGGCATAGGAAACTTATTTCTTATGCCTTTTTATGGTGGGGAGAACTAAACTGCGCTTCCCGGGCTGCTTGGATCATTGCTGTCGGGAAAAGGACTGTTGCTTTCGGCAGGATCTACATGCCCCCAATCTCCTTTTTCGTCATCTTCTTCCACTTCATTTTCTTCTTTGTCCTCCGTGTCATTCTTAGGAGACAAGCGTTGGTCATCAGTCGCATCCATGCCGTAACCGTTGGCTTCGACACTACTTCTTGCATCGTTTTGTGTGTTTGCATCGGCAGTTACCGATACATTTTTTTCGGCATTTTGCCCATCTTGTTGTGGGGCAGCATGGGTTGCTGTATCCCGGTTTGTGTTTTCCATGATAGTGTTTTTTATAACGTAAAGTTACCTGTAAAGGGCGCAGTACTTTTTACGGAATTTGATGTAAATATTATGGAATTCTGTCTTTTAAGGCGACAAAAGAAAACGAAAACGTCTTTTATAGCCCCGACAGCAGCAGCATCCTTTTTTGATTGCGCAGCGAAAATCAAAAAAGATACCACGGATGGCGGGACAAGAACCCAATAAAAAAACTAATTGCCTGCTCACAAAAAACAAAACCTGTAACAAAGAGTAAAGTTAATACACTAACCAAACGTTGTCCTTTTTTCATACATTTACGGCATTAAAATCATTAATCATGAATAAAAAAATCATTCTTTTAGTTGCATTCCTCCTTTCCTTGTCGGGCAATGCACAGTTAAAAAAAATCACTTTGGAAGACGGCGTTTTGCAACAAGGACGTAAGTTCGGGGCCGACAAACTGACGGGGTTCCAATGGATTCCGAACACCAACAGGTACGTCTATTATGCCGATACCTGGACCAAGATGATGACAGCTTCCACAGCTAATGCCAAGGCCACCGAAATGGTTACATTGGCCGACATCAACACCGCCCTGGGCACCAAACTCAAAAACTTTTTTGGCGCCGAATGGCTGGATGCCAATACTATTATGGTGGGTGAAGGAAGTAAATATTACACCTACAATGTAACCACCAAAACGGGCCAGCTCACACAACAAGCTTCCGACGAAGCCGAAAACATGACTTTTGACAAGTCGAAACAACACCTGGCTTTTACTGAAGCAAACAACCTGTATTACTATAACAGCAAAATGGGTAAAGTGGCGATCACCAGCAATGCCGACAAAAACATCGTTTCGGGCCAAACCATTTCAAGAAGTGAATTTGGCATCAGCGGTGGTATTTTCTGGTCGCCAAAAGCATCATTGTTGGCTTTTTACCAAAAGGATGAGAGCAATGTGGCCGATTATCCGTTATTGGACGTAAACGAAACACCCGGAAAATTGGTATCGATAAAATATCCGATGGCCGGGCAAAAATCTGAAAAACCGAGGGTGGGTATTTATAATTTTGCTACCGGAAAAACAGTTTTCATCAATCCGAAGAACAACCCCGAAGATTACCTGACCAACCTAAGCTGGTCACCGGATGAAAAATACCTTCTCATTGCCGAACTGAACCGTGGGCAAAACGACATGCACCTCAATGTATACGAAGCAGCGACAGGTAATTTTGTAAGGACCATCCTGAATGAAACCAACCCCAAATGGGTAGAGCCGGAACACGATGCGTATTTTCCGAATGCGGCTTCGAATAACTTTATCTGGTTCAGCGAAAAAGACGGCTTTCACAATTTATACTATTATTCGATTGAGGGAAAACTCATCAAACAACTCACTGCAAACAAATTCCCGGCCCGCGAAATCATCGGAAGCAACCCTGCCGGAACCGAAATTTATTTTAAGGCAACGGGCGAAAACGGCACCAACATGCTGGTGTATAAAGTTGACTTAAAGGGAAAACAAACCCTTATCACCAAGGATTTTGGAGTACACAATGTGAGTGTTTCCTCTGATGGGAATTGGGTTTTTGACGAGTATTCAAACCACTCCACCCCATCGAAATCGTTGCTGTATGACAAAAAAGGAAAAGCAGTTACCTTGTTGGAAAGCAAAAACAAATACGACGGCTATGAGATGGGAACCGCTGAAGTAAAAACCATCAAGGCCGCTGATGGCACTACTGATTTATATACCCGACTCATCAAACCAAGTAACTTTGACCCATCCAAAAAATATCCGGTTTTGGTCTATGTCTACGGTGGTCCACACGCGCAGATGGTAACCAATTCTTATTTGGATGGCGCCAACCTTTGGATGTATTGGATGGCAGAGCAAGGCTATCTGGTGTTTACCTTAGACAACCGTGGTTCTGACAACAGGGGCTTTGCCTTTGAAAGCGTGATTCACGGCCGTCTGGGCGTTAACGAAATGGAAGACCAGTTGAAAGGCGTGGAGTACCTCAAATCATTGCCCTATGTAGACGGCAATCGTTTGGCTGTGCATGGTTGGAGCTTTGGTGGCTTCATGACTACTTCACTAATGCTGCGCAAGCCGGATGCGTTTAAGGTAGGCGTTGCCGGAGGACCGGTTACCGATTGGAAATACTACGAAATCATGTATGGGGAACGTTATATGGACACGCCGACAGAAAACCAGAAAGGGTTTGACGAAGCCAGCACGCTGAATTATGTAAAAGACCTCAAAGGCAAATTACTCCTGATTCACGGCACCAGTGATGACGTAGTGGTGATGCAGCAGAATTTTGCGTTGGTGAAGAAATTTGTCGAAGCAGGCAAGCAAATAGATTTCTTCGCCTACCCGATGCACAAACACAATGTAATCGGCAAAGACCGCGTGCATTTGATGACCAAGGTGTTGAATTATATTATTGACAATAACAAATAGTGCCTGAGTGCAAATCTAAAATTCCTGAAATAAAAAAATCCGCCAAATAAGCGGATTTTTTTATACACTAACTTAGAAAACTCACGCACTCAGACTCTTCGCACTAAGGTACTTTCTACGTTTTCTGTTTTTTCTTCCGGGCTGCCGGGAACAAGACATTGTTCAATATCAAGCGGAAGCCAGGGGAATTCGGATGCAGGTCAAGCACGGTAGGTTCATCACCCACCCGGTGTTGGTAATCTTCCGGGTCGTGGCCACCATAAAAGGTGAACATTCCTTTTCCTTTTTGTCCGTGAATGTAGCGCGCTTCACTATTGAGTTCATTTTGACCGAGAATCAGTACATTCGATTTGATCAGCTCACTGTCAAATGAGGTGGTCTGTCCCATAAACCCTTTGACCAATTGGGTATGGTTCTGGCACAACATACTGGGTATAGGATCCCATTTTGCCGAAAATTCCATCAAGGTGAAATAATCCTTGTCCATCATGATACGCCTTTTTTCGGTCATATCGATGTCTGAAAATTCATAGTGGTCGGGTTTGCGGTCGAGAATGAAATCCTTAAAGGCAAAAGTTTTGGAATAATCGATTTTGGATTGGTAATTGGCCTCACTGTCATCTCCGTCAAACATCGGCTCACAGATGTCATGGCCTTCCGCCGACAAGGCAATGTCAAAACTGTCGGTGGCCGAACACATGGCAAACATGAATCCACCGCCAATGACAAAATCGCGTATTTTTTTGGCTACGGCCAGTTTTTCTTCAGAGACCTTGGCATAACCCAGTTTCTTGGCGAGTGCTTCGGCTTCTTTCTTTTGTTCTATATACCATGGGGCATTGCGGTAGGCACCGTAAAATTTACCATATTGTCCGGTAAAGTCTTCGTGGTGCAGGTGCAGCCAATCATAAAGCAACAATTGGTCTGACAACACTTCTTCGTCATAGACTTCCTTGTAAGGGATTTCGGCGTATTTCAAGACCATCGTCACGGCATCATCCCAGGGCTGTTTGCCTTTGGGCGTATAAACGGCAATCTTGGGGGCTTTTTCAAGCACGACGGTTTCCATATTTTGGGACGGGCTCGAAATTTCTTCGAGTATCTGGTTGGCTTCCCCATCAGAAAGCACCTCAAAACTGACCCCTCTGATTTGGCATTCTTTCCTGATTTCCGGGGCATCGGGCAGTAAAAAGGAGCCGCCGCGATAATTGAGCAACCAACTGGCCTTGTATTGCTTGTCAAGGCACCAATAGGTGATGCCATAAGCTTTCAGGTGGTTTTTCTGCGATACCTCGTCCATGGGCAGCAGGATGAAATTGCCAAAACAATGCACCGTGCCAAGTAATAAAAAAAGGGAGTAAAGGAAAATGGCTCTTAAAGCTTTCATTTTTCAAAATAATTTTATCGAAGATACTATTTTATAGGGATTGGCCAGCTGATTTTTCGCTAAAATAAAGTTAATTTAATCCAAAACACGTAGAAATACGTATATCAGGATAAAACCAACTCTTTAACTTTGAACCATCCTACTAGCACAAAAATTATGGAGAGCAACAATCTGTCCCAAAAAAATTTATCCTCAAAAAAAATGTCTTTCTTCAGGAAAATGTGTCTTTTGCTGTTGGCCGCCGCCATGATTTTGTATCTTTTCCTGTCAATAAAATTCCTGATTAGCTGATTACAGCGAGAGGTAGTCTATATCAATAATCTTGTTTTGGATGGCATAGACCACCAAACCAGCTATGTTTTTCGATTCGGTTTTTAGCAGCAGGTTGTTCCTGTGCCCTTCCACAGTTCTTGGACTGATGCAGAGGCTGTCGCCGATTTCATTGGTGTTGTATTGCTGACAGATGAGTTGCAAAACTTCTTTTTCCCTGCCTGTAAGATGGTCATCTCCCAAACTTTTCCGGGCTTTTGAATTGGCCGGTAAAATCCCTTCATGGATTACCTTCAACACATTGTCATTGTAGTAAAACCCTTTTTCAAACACTTCATTAATGGTGTGCAGCATTTCGATGGGTGTGGCATTTTTTACCAGATAGGAAGATGCCCCTACCTGTATCATATTGGCAATAAACGAATCAGTATTGTAGCTCGTTAGGGCTATGATTTTGATGTCGGGAAAAGTAGTATGGATGATTTTGGTGGCTTCGACCCCGTTGAGGAAAGGCATTTTGAGATCCATCAGGATGATGTCGGGCAATTCTTTGTTGGCATCCGAACTCAGATAATTGACCAATTCACTCCCGTTGGAAGCCTCAAAAACGATGTTGATGTTCTTTTCCCTTTTGAGCAGGAAAGCAATCCCTTTGCGGAAAAGTTCTTCATCATCTGCGAGAATTATATTGATTGATCTGGACATAATTAAAAATTAAAACTAACCTGTGTGCCTTTGTTCAAACCCGAAGTAATCTTCATGGAGCCATTGATGAAATTCACCCTACCTTCAATATTTTTCATCCCAAGTCCTTTTTTGTTTTTTTCGCTGTCTACCTCAAACCCTTTTCCGTTATCGGTATAATTGCAGGTTGTTTTTCCGTGCAACGATTCAAAAATAATCGAAATTTCGGTAGCTTTTCCGTGTCGGAGGGAATTGTTCATCAATTCCTGCAAAATCCTGAAAACATGAAGGTGTTTCTGACGATCAATGCTGTCAAAATTGACATGGCTTTCATAATTTACCTGCACGGCCTTACTGCTGTTGAACTCGGCAGCCAATTCGGCTATTCCGGCATTCAGTCCAAATTTTTCGAGTACCGGGGGCAGCAAATCATGGGCAATCCGTCTGGAGTTTTCGAGTGCTTTTGCATTCAGGCTGATGATGTTGGTGGTAATTTCGTCCATTTCGGCATGCGTCAGGTTCTCTGCCTTGAGCATGTGGCTGTTCAGCGAGACAATATTCAACTTAGAACTGATGTCATCGTGCAAATCCTGGGCAATGCGCTGGCGTTCTTCTTCCTGGGTGATGATGACGGCATGGAGCAAGTCTTTCTGGTAACTGATTTCGAGGTTTTTTTTCTCTATTTCCTGCCTGATAATTTTTTTCCGTGAAAAATAAAAAAACAAAATCAACACGGTGGCCATAATCAAAAAAGCCAGGAAGGTGTAAAATACACTGCTTATGATTTCATCATGTTGGATTGTCGCTGAATTCATGGCTTACTTATTTAGAATTGCTGATTTTATAGTTTTTGGTCCATTCATAAGTAAGGAATAACTGGTAAATCACATACAAGTATATGTTCAGGTCCCAAATAGCACTGAATGAACTTTTTGAATTCAA
Organism: uncultured Flavobacterium sp.; assembly: GCA_964642945.1. Classification (GTDB taxonomy): domain Bacteria; phylum Bacteroidota; class Bacteroidia; order Flavobacteriales; family Flavobacteriaceae; genus Flavobacterium. Next base: position 14,878 of record CAZXRX010000031.1, read on the forward strand.
TGCCACAGATAGGTTGCCCACCAAAAAGACTACAGTGCTTCCGAAAAGGTATATCAAAATTCCCAAATTAACATAATAAAAATGCCTCGCCACATTCAACATATTGTATAAATGGAAAGTAGCATAAATGATTAGGGTAATTGAAGTGATAAATATTTCAAAATAGTTAAACCTGAAAAACAAGTCCGGTTTTATGGCATATTGTAACGCCAATATAATGGGGCATATAATCAAATTAATTTTTACAATCTTTCTCTGTAGAGGTTCTTTTAATAACTGTATATAAAAAAGACTCAAAAAAACAAACTGCATTATAAAATAGAAATGCGACAAAAATAAATTGTAATAGCCTAATTTCCTGAAAATTACTGAAGCAATCTGGACAATCAACATCGAGAGGCAATAAAAACCAAACATTTTATATGCCTTTCCATTTTGCTTTGTCCGGATAAAAAACATCACGGTATTGATCAGCAAGATTACATCCCCAATATAGGCGAATATGTCTGTATCCAAAACTATTTCAGTGTATAAAGCGGGCTATTGACATCACACACATTGGGGCAGGGATGCGTAAAATCGTAGATATAGGCTCCGGCTGCATCATCAATCAAATCATTACCATTTTTATCAACACCTACCAGCATCAATTTATATTCTCCGTTGTCATCAATACCGCAATAAGCGCGAACATCCTGTACATTATCTTCACCCATGAGTTCGGTAATGTCGGCCTGTGGAATAAGATAAGCTTTCACGATGTTTTGCGGGTCATTGCGCCATTTTGCCGCCCAAGATTGAGCAGTTGCCAAAGGAATAGTGTTTGTAACTGTTGCCATAATTTTTTTGGTTAAGGTTAATAATTTTTAAATGTAACTGAAAAAAAATTAACTCCAAAAATTCTGACAAAAAATCACGTAAAAATACCTGTGTTTTTTTTCTGAAAAGTAAGAAATAACCTAAAACCCTTTATCAAAATGGTACATCACTGTTGTCATTGTCATTGGCACTGCTGCCGAAAGCATCATGGGCTGAAGGGAGGTTTTTGGTCAGGAACGGGTTGTCATCGTGGTTCATCTTGGAAGGCAAATCGTCATAACTACCGGAATATTCTTCCAGGTTATCGAATTTACCCAGGTTGCCGATAAACTTCAGGCGGATGTTTTCAAGGGAACCGTTCCGGTGCTTGGCAATAATGAACTCGGCTTGTCCTTCGGTGGGCGATTGTTCATCGTCATCCCATTCCTCAATTTTGTAGTATTCGGGGCGGTAAATGAACGACACGATGTCGGCATCCTGCTCAATCGCACCCGATTCACGCAGGTCGGAAAGCAAAGGTCTTTTGCTCGATCCACGGGTTTCCACAGCACGCGACAACTGTGACAAAGCAATTACAGGTACTTCCAATTCCTTGGCGAGGGCTTTCAGGTTACGGGAGATGGTTGAAATTTCCTGTTCGCGGTTCCCCATACCTTTGCCGTTGCTGCCACCTGCGGTCATCAATTGCAGGTAATCTACAATAATCAGTTTGATGCCGTGCTGGGAAGACAAACGCCGCGCCTTGGCACGCAAATCGAAGATGGACAGCGATGGGGTATCGTCAATATACAAAGGGGCTTTTTCGAGGTTTTTAACCTTGATGCTCAATTGTTCCCATTCGTGTTTTTCGAGTTTTCCGGTCCTGAGTTTTTCAGAAGACAGGCCGGTTTCGGACGAAATCAGACGGGTAATGAGCTGTACCGAAGACATCTCAAGGGAAAACAAGGCTACCGGATGGCCAAAATCGATGGCGATGTTCCGGGCCATAGACAATACAAAAGCCGTTTTACCCATACCCGGACGGGCCGCTATGATAATCAGATCGGAAGGTTGCCAGCCCGAAGTGATTTTGTCGAGTTTTTCAAAACCGGTGGCGATTCCGCTGAGTCCTTCCTTATTGGCGATTTCCTCAATTCTTTTTTTGGCCTGGATAACGAGACTTTGGGCAGTTTCTGAACTTCTTTTGATGTTGCCCTGGGTCACTTCGTATAATTTCGATTCGGCCTTGTCGAGCAAATCAAACACGTCGGTGGTTTCGTCGTAGGAATCCTCGATGATTTCAGAGGATATTTTGATGAGGCTTCGCTGGATGTATTTCTGGAGGATAATCCTCGAGTGGAATTCGATGTGTGCCGAAGATGATATTTTCTGCGTGAGCTGTATCAGGTAAAAATCACCACCTGCCAAATCGAGTTTGGCATTTTTCTTCAATTGGGAAGAAACGGTCAGCAAATCGATGGGTTGAGAATCGGTAAACAACTGGAAAATCGCTTCAAAAATGTGCTTGTGAGCGTCTTTGTAAAATGCATCTGACTGCAAAATATCAATCACCTCATCTACCCCTTTTTTATCAATCATCATGGCGCCCAACACGGCTTCCTCAAGATCAAGGGCTTGTGGTGGCAATTTGCCTTTTTCCAGGTTGATGATGGTCGTTTTATCGACTTTGACGGGGTTGATGTTTCTGAGATTTTCCATGAAGCGAAAGTAACTTATTCCGTACTTTTTTTAAACTTTAGTTATTACAATATATTGTTTATAAATAATGGTTCTTTGTTAACAAGCAAAAAATAATCCGAAACTGTTGGGCTTCGGATTAGATTAAATATTTGTAGTAAAAATACACTTATTCTTTATATTCGCCCATCTTGCTGTATTTATCCATTCTTTGCGAAACCAGTTCGGTTGTTGATAAATCTTTTAATTCATTATAGGCTTTGGTGATGTATTGCTGTACCGTTTTGAAGGTGGTTTCGCGGTCATAATGCGCCCCGCCCAATGGTTCCGGGATTACGTCATCTACCAGTTTTTGTTTCTTCATATCGGTGGAAGTCAGCTTCAAAGCTTCGGCAGCCTGCTCTTTGTACTCCCAGCTTTTCCATAAGATGGAAGAACAGGATTCTGGGGAAATTACCGAATACCAGGTGTTTTCCATCATCAAAACGCGGTCGCCCACGCCGATTCCCAAAGCACCTCCTGATGCCCCTTCACCTACAATGACGCAGATAATCGGCACTTTCAAACGGCACATTTCAAGAATGTTCCTGGCAATGGCTTCCCCCTGCCCTCTTTCTTCTGCTTCCAGACCCGGGTAGGCTCCTGGGGTATCAATAAAAGTTACGACAGGAATACCAAATTTTTCGGCCATTTTCATCAACCGCAAAGCTTTACGGTATCCTTCAGGGTTGGCCATACCAAAATTACGGTACTGGCGCGTTTTGGTATTGTATCCTTTTTGCTGTCCGACAATCATGAACGACTGCCCGTCTATCTTGCCCAATCCGCCAATCATGGCCTTGTCGTCTTTGAAACCCCTGTCTCCGAAAAGCTCCAGGAAGGTATCGCCACATAAGGCTTTGACGTGGTCCATCGTATAGGGCCTGTTTGGGTGCCTTGACAGTTGTACCCGTTGCCAGGCAGTCAGGTTTTTGTATATTTTGCGTTTGGTTTCCTCTAATTTTTTTTCAATCTGTTTGCAGGTGTTGGTCACGTCTACATCAGATTCCTGGCCAATGATCTGGCATTTGTCCAATTGGTCCTCAAGCTCTTTTATGGGAAGTTCGAAATCTAAATATTCCATATTTTATTTGCTGTTTTAATTTACAAATTCCGGAATTTCGGAACGACAAATATAAAACAATAAGCCAAATTTTCCAGCATTTGTATCATTAGTTATTCACTTTTTTGCTTTTGATAAGGCCGTTGGTGATTACGGTTCCCAGAATAATGAGTGCCCCTACATAAAACATCGGGTTCATGTTTTCGGTGTCCTTGAAAATCAAAAGCGCCAGGATAATCCCGTAAATGGGTTCCAGGTTGATGGTAAGCATTACGGTATAAGGACTTAAGAATTTCATCACTTTGACCGAAGCCGAAAAAGCATAGGCCGTGCAAACAGAAGACAGCAGCAGCAACCACAAAAAATCTTCCAGCCCGATGCTGAAAAAAGCAGAGGTCATTTTTTGGGTGAATAATAAATACAAAGTCAGGAAGAAAACCCCACTACCCAATTCATAAACAGAAATGACATTGGCGTGGTATTGTTTGGCAAATTTGCTGTTCACTACAGAAAACAAGGCAGAAAGAAAAGCTGACAGCAAGGCTAGGAGCATCCCGTTTTTAAATTGGGATTCCACATTGAAAATGATAATGAGGCCAGCAATTACCAGAAGGCCGAAAAACACTTCATACCAAATGATTTTCCGGTTGTAAAAAAGTGGTTCGAGAAAGGATGTAAAAAAAGCACCCGTCGACAAACAGGCCAAAGTAATGGAAATGTTCGACACCTTAATGGCCTGGTAAAAAGTAAACCAATGTGCCGCAATGACGATACCCAGAACCATAAACGCCATGAGCGTTCTTGGAGGTATCCGAAGGGTATTCTTTTGAAAAAAAACAAAGCCGAAAAGAAACAAAACGGCAAAAAACATCCGGAACCAGACTAAATCAAGGGCCTGCAAAGTAATGAGTTTACCCAGTATGGCGGTAAAACCCCAAATGAAAACAATCAGGTGAAGGTGGAGGTGGCTTTTGATGTTATCGCTTGGCATTGCGCAGCAGGTAAATGGCCAATATCCCGAAAACCAGATTCGGAATCCAGACCGCAATAATAGGCGGCGCACTCGATTTTTCGGCCAAAACGCCAAATATCTTGTCGAGGAAAACGAAGGCAAAGGCCAGCAAAATTCCTATAGCGAGGTTTACCCCCATACCGCCACGTCTTTTCATGGAGGAAACGGCCACTGCGATGATGGTCAGGATGAAAGCGGCCACAGGGATACTGTATTTTTTATACAACACCACCAAATAGGTGTTGATGTTTTTGGAGCCTTTGGCACGCTCTTTTTCAATGAATTTGGTAAGGTCTGTGTAAGAAAGCGTTTCGGCAATATAGACCACAGGCGTTAAATCTTCCAGGTCGAAATTATAAACAGTATCCTTCCTTTCGGCAGATTCAAGCACATCATTCAACTTCCCGATTTTTCTTTTTTTGTAATTGAACAGGGTATAGCTGCTGTCTTTTTCGTTGAATTTGATCCGATCGGCCGTAATCTTGTATTCGAGGCTGTCCGATTTACTGAAGTGCTCCAGTGAAAAATTAAATGCCATCTTGGAAACCGGCTGGAAACTACTTGCATAAATGTAATCATTATCACCAATCTGACGGTAAATATCAGAGTTGTCACGCATTTCATTACGGCCGTTTCCAATCAGGTACATATAACGGAAGGTCTTGAAACCCGCACTGGCTTTCGGTACCAGGAAAAACCCCATAAGCAGTGCAAATAAAGATACACAAGTCGCCCCGATAATGTAAGGACGGAGAAAACGGGTAAACGAGATGCCCGAACTCAATATGGCAATGATTTCGGTATTGTTGGCCAGTTTGGAAGTAAACCAGATAATAGACAAAAACAGGAAAATCGGAAAAAGTATGTTCGCGAAATAAATCGTAAAATCAACATAATACAAGGCAATTTCCTTGAAAGGCACCTTGTTTTCTATCATTTTATTGACTTTCTCAGAAACATCAACGATAATCCCAATGGGGATAAACATCAGGATCATCACCGTGAAAGTAACGAGGTAACGCTTTAAAATATATTTGTCGATTATTTTCAGCATATGCTAAAGCCTTTGACTCATTTGTTTGACCATCATGTCTTTCCAGATACGGAAATCGCCTGCTAAGATATGCTTTCTTGCTTCACGGACCAACCACATATAAAATCCTAGGTTGTGTATGGTGGCAATTTGTTTTCCGAGGTATTCGTTTGCAGCAAACAGGTGGCGCAGGTAAGCCTTGGTGTATTCCGTATCAACAAAAGTATGGCCCATCTCATCCAAAGGGGAAAAATCAGCTTCCCATTTCTTGTTCTTGATATTGATGGTACCCTGCGAAGTAAACAGCATCCCGTTCCTGGCATTACGTGTGGGCATCACACAATCAAACATGTCAACTCCCAATGCGATGTTTTCGAGGATGTTGATTGGGGTACCCACGCCCATCAGGTAACGTGGTTTGTCTTCCGGTAGGATGTCACACACCACTTCGGTCATGGCATACATTTCCTCGGCGGGCTCCCCTACCGACAAACCGCCGATGGCATTGCCCACCTGCCCTGAATTGGCAATATATTCTGCCGATTGCTGTCGTAAATCTTTATAAGTACTTCCCTGTACAATCGGGAAAAAGGCTTGTTCGTAGCCGTATTTGAATGGTAGTTTTTCCAGGTGGTTGATACAACGGTCGAGCCAACGGTGTGTCATGTACATCGAACGCTGTGCATAGCGGTAATCGCATGGGTACGGCGTACATTCGTCAAAAGCCATGATGATGTCGGCCCCGATAGTACGCTGGATTTCCATCACGTTTTCGGGCGTAAAAACATGGTAGGAGCCATCAATGTGCGATTTGAACTTCACCCCTTCTTCCTTGATTTTGCGGTTGGCCGAAAGCGAATAGACCTGATAACCGCCCGAATCGGTAAGGATGTTGCGGTCCCAGTTCATGAACTTGTGCAGGCCACCCGCCTGTTCCAGAATCTGGGTTTGCGGACGCAGGTACAAATGATAGGTATTGCCCAAAATGATATCCGGGTTGATTTCCTCCTTCAGTTCGCGCTGGTGTACGCCTTTTACCGAAGCCACTGTACCCACAGGCATAAAAATAGGCGTTTCAATCACGCCGTGGTCTGTGGTTATTTTGCCTGCCCGGGCTTTGGAATTGGGGTCTTTTTGTAGTAAATCGAATTTCATTTGGTCATTTATGGACGGCAAAGATAAATTATTTCGGTTTTACGCCTGAGCATTTAAAGGTTATTTTAACAGGAAAACCAAAAGTAAAAAACATTTGATAACTTGTAATAAAATGTTTTGCCCTCCTTTAAAATTAGGCTTACTTTTGAAGCATCAATTTTAACTACACAACATGTCAGACACACAACAACTACAACACCTTACCATTCAGGTGCGAAGGGACATCCTTCGTATGGTACACGCCGTAAATTCGGGGCATCCCGGGGGTTCTTTGGGCTGTACCGAATTTTTCGTGGCACTCTACCAAAACATTATGAGGCGCAAACCGGGCTTTGATATGGACGGTATCGAGGAAGATTTGTTTTTCCTTTCCAACGGCCACATCTCCCCTGTTTTTTACAGCGTTCTGGCCCGCAGCGGTTACTTCCCGGTTGCCGAATTGGCCACTTTCAGGAAACTCAATTCAAGGCTACAGGGGCACCCAACCACGCATGAAGGGTTACCGGGTATCCGTATGGCCTCAGGTTCATTGGGACAAGGCTTGTCGGTAGCCATTGGGGCGGCCCAGGCCAAAAAGCTAAACAACGACGCGCACCTTATTTTTTCATTGCATGGTGACGGCGAACTGCAGGAAGGCCAGAATTGGGAAGCCATCATGTATGCTTCTGCCAAAAAAGTCGACAACCTCATTGCCACCATAGATGTGAACGGCAAACAAATCGACGGGACCACCGACGAAGTATTGAACATGGGAAGCCTGAAAGCCAAGTTTGAAGCCTTTGATTGGGACGTGCTCGAAATTGCAGAAGGAAATAACCTGGAAGCCATCATTGCCGGTCTGAACGAAGCCAAATCCCGGACGGGTAAAGGAAAACCGGTTTGTATTTTGCTGCACACTGAAATGGGCAACGGGGTCGATTTCATGATGAACACCCACGCCTGGCACGGAAAAGCACCCAACGACGACCAATTGGCTTTGGCTTTGGAACAGAATTATTCACCGGACGAACAAGATTACTAACGGTCAGGTTCATGAGAAAAATAATATATTGCCTGTTCTTTTTGACTTTCCTTTCCCAAGGCAGTTTTTCACAGGAATATAAGTTTGACTATTATTATGAATACAATAAGGATGGCAACACCCAATTTTTCTTCATCAACTCGAAAGACAGCAATTATATTTTCATCGGCAGGGCTATACATGAAGGTCTTTTTGGCCATATCGTCGATTACAAAACCAGGGAATTTCATTTCTATGAACTTAAAAACGAAGCCAATTCCGTTGTTTTTACCTATGACAAATCATGCCGGGTAAAAGGCGGCAACAAAGTCGTAAAGGAAAGAAAAGTACAATATGAATATTCCGCCATGGCCACTGACAGTATTAAAACCAAAATTACAATCGAAAAAAATAAAATAAACAAAGGCAGGCACAGCTTAGGCAAATGCGAGTTGGTATATGATAACCGTGATTCTATATTCCATCCACATCCCGGCTTTTTCGGCCAAAATTTTTTTGACTCGAGAAAACTCTTGGTTCCGCCTCATAAATTACCGCTTTATCTGCGGTTTGAGTACGCTGATGGTTCTACATCAACAACAAATTTAAGCAATCGAAAAATGGTCAATGCCCAACTTTCATTGAGCAAAGAACAAAAAAAATACAAATAATGAAAAAATACACCAACACAGGCAGCAAAGACACCCGTTCGGGGTTTGGTGCCGGAATGACCGAATTGGGTCTGAAAAACGAAAATGTGGTCGCCCTTTGTGCCGACTTGATTGGCTCACTGAAATTTGACGACTTCAAGAAAAACCATCCGGAGCGCTTTTTCCAGATTGGGATAGCAGAGGCCAACATGATAGGCATCGCCGCCGGATTGACTATAGGCGGAAAAATTCCCTTTACCGGAACTTTTGCCAACTTTTCTACCGGTAGGGTTTACGACCAAATCAGGCAATCTGTAGCCTATTCTGATAAAAATGTAAAAATTTGCGCCTCCCACGCCGGATTGACTTTGGGGGAAGATGGAGCTACCCACCAAATCCTGGAAGACATCGGACTCATGAAAATGCTGCCCGGCATGACGGTCATCAATACCTGCGATTACAACCAGACCAAAGCGGCCACTATTGCCCTTGCCGATCACCACGGCCCGGCGTATTTGCGTTTCGGACGTCCGGTAGTGCCCAATTTCATGCCTGCTGACGAACCATTTGTGATTGGCAAAGCCATACTGCTGAATGAAGGAAGCGATGTGACCATTATAGCCACCGGCCATTTGGTTTGGGAAGCCTTGGTCGCTGCAGAAGCTTTGGAAGCGAAAGGCATCTCGGCTGAAGTCATCAACATACACACCATCAAACCTTTGGATGAAGAAGCCATCCTGAAATCAGTAGCCAAAACAGGCTGCGTCGTGACAGCCGAGGAGCACAACATTCTGGGCGGATTGGGCGAAAGCGTGGCCAGGACTTTGGCCTTGAACAATCCTAAACCACAAGAGTTTGTTGCCGTTCAGGATTCATTCGGAGAGAGTGGCACACCCGAACAATTGATGGAAAAATACAAACTTAACCATCAGGCGATTTTTGAAGCTGTGGAAAAAGTGATAAAAAGAAAATAAATAAAGAATAATCTTTTAAAAAAAATCCCATCTGCCGCGGCAGATGGGATTTTTATATTAATGCTGATCGTAATACGGTGGTTTTGCATTAGGGTCCAAATATCTTCTTAACCTTAAAGGATCCGTGTAATCGCCAGCACCAGGTGAAGGCAGCATTACAGGAGTAGTTGATGGAGGAACAGTAACAGGGGCTAATGGTCCGGTAAAAGCTCTTGGCACCCCTTTGGTTTCGTCTTGCGGAGTGGCCGGATCATCAACCAAAGCCCCGTTAAAAGGGTAATAATAAGTATTACCCGACAAGGTATACTTGATTTCATTTTTTGTAATCGTTCCGTCGCCATCATCATCAATATCAAGGGCATTAGGAACTCCGTCATGGTCGGTATCGTCTTCATAGCTTCCAGTGATATCATAGTCCCTGATGTAACCGTCATTGTTAAGGTCTTCCTCATAAGAATAAATTCCGTCTCCGTCATTGTCATTCCTTTGTACGGTATACAACTTGAAATTGAAAATCAGTGGGGAATACGAAGGAATGTTCCCTGACGGTGGGTTCGCATAATAAGCCAACCCTGATGGGACAAACATCACACCGGCACCAAAATTATAGTAACCGACAGTACCGTCTGAATTACTTACCCTGGTCCCAGTCTTGAATTTCGGGAAAATTTCGCTCCAAGCCCTGATAACACCCGTTAAGGCAAAAGGTTCATTTGGAAAATTATTGGTTTGAAAGGGGTTGGTGGTATCTTCCACCAGCCAGCCGGTGTAAGCGGCGAGTATACTGTCATAATTACAGGGCGAAATGCTGTTCGGTCCTGAACCCTGACGCAATTGTATATAATAAATGATATAGGTAAAGCCGTCTTTCACAACTGGCCACTCCAACACATTGGCATTATGGGTATTGGGATCAGTACCCCAGATAGAAGACGGATCCAATTCCGGTACAGAGGTAAAGGTTACATCCTGGTCATCGGGCAATCCGGGATGGTTTAAAGGGGTTGACATCGAGTGGGTTTTCAGGAAAGTCTTGATGGTAGCCAAATCGGTAGCATACTGTTCGGCATAGTCCCGGAGTGGGGCTACATCATTTCCGTCATCTTTGTTACAACTTAAAGCCAAGCCGGCGATAACAAATAATAACGTAACTTTAAAAAAGTTTTTCATAGGTGGATTTTTATTGGATTTAATTGCAGGAAACACTATTTTCAAGCTAATTAAATTTGGCGCAAGATACAATATTGATTTATTTTTGTAAATTATTTAACTAGGTTTTTAGAAAAAAATATGAGGGTAGACAAATACTTGTGGTGCGTGCGATACTATAAAACCAGGAACATGGTCACGGAAGCCTGTAAAAAAAACCACATTACCGTAAATGGGCAGGTGGCCAAACCTTCCAAAGAGGTTTTTCCTACCGATAAAATCACCTTCCGGAAAGACCAGATAGTACACAGCCTAACCGTATTGGACATCCCCCAAAACCGCGTTGGGGCCAAATTGGTCGACATTTACCGTACCGACGATACCCCGCCGGAAGCCTTCGCCCATCTCGAAATGTTGAAATTATCAAAAGAACATTACCGCAAAACCGGCTCCGGAAGGCCGACCAAAAAAGACCGACGCGACATTGACGACATAGAATTCCATAATGAATTTGATGAAACTGAATAAAGACTATTGGGAAAACCGCTACGCCACGAATGATTTTGGCTGGGACGCCGGCGCCATCACGACGCCTTTGAAAGATTATTTTGACCAGCTGACCAACAAAAAACTCAAAATCCTGATTCCGGGTGCCGGCAACAGCTATGAGTTTGATTATTTAATCGACAAGGGTTTTGAAAAGGTGTTTGTGCTTGATTTTGCACGCCAGCCGTTGGAAAACATCAATAAAAGACATGGGAATGCTTATGGAAAACAGCTCATTGAGGCTGATTTTTTTGAACACAAAGGCGTTTATGATCTTGTGGTGGAACAAACTTTTTTTTGCGCACTCGACCCACAACTGCGTGGTGACTATGTCACAAAAATGACCTCCTTGCTCAAACCCGGCGGCAAAGTGGTTGGGTTGCTGTTTCAATTTCCGCTTACCGAAGCCGGGCCACCGTTTGGGGGTTCCAAACCAGAATACCTGTCGCTTTTTGAAAAAGATTTTACCATCAACGTCTTGGAAACGGCACATAATTCCATCAAACCCCGGCAAGGGAACGAACTCTTTTTTATCTTTACCAAAAAATAAGCCCCATGAGCCAGAACATCATTTTAACCAATCAGGAAATCCAGCACAAAATCAAACGTATTGCCTACCAGATATACGAAACTTTTGTCGATGAGCAACAAATTGTCATTGCCGGGATAGCTTCCAACGGTTATGTTTTTGCCACCAAGATTGCGGCTGAACTCGAAAAAATTGCCCCCATCAAAGTGATTTTGTGCGAAGTAGTCCTTAACAAGCAAAACCCGAACCTGCCCATTACTACTTCTGTACCTTCCGAAGTATACCAAAACAACGGATTGGTGTTGGTAGATGACGTGCTGAACTCCGGAACCACCCTTATTTATGGGGTGAAACACTTCCTTGAAGTGCCCATCAAAAAATTCAAGACCGCTGTTTTGATAGACCGGAACCATAAAAAATATCCGGTAAAAGTAGATTTCAAGGGCATTTCACTGTCTACCTCTTCACTTGAGCACGTTTCAGTGGTTTTTGAAGGAAATGAAGGTTATGCGTATTTAAGCTAGGATATTTTCGATTTCCGAAACAATTTCAGGGATACTTTTATCGTCTACCACAACCGTGAATTGCGCCTGATGGTAGTAATAATTGCGGTCAAAAAGGTGTTTGGCAATGTATTCTTTCAATTCTTCCGTTTGCAGATGGGCAATGAGCGGCCGTTTGGTTTTGCTTTGCCTCAGACGTTTGGTTAAAGTATCGACAGAAGCTTTCAGATACACCGAAACACAGCTTGGGCCTTTGAGTAGTTCGTGGTGGTTGTAATAACAAGGAGTGCCGCCACCGGTACTCATTACAAAATCTTGGGCTGATTGCAGGTACTCCAAAAAAAGTTCGTGTTCCAGTTTGCGGAAGTAAATTTCACCTTTTGCAGAAAAAATATTTTCAATGGTCATTCCGGCAATTTTTTCTATCAAATCGTCGAGTTCGACGACAGGAATTTGAAGCGCGGCAGCCAACTTTTGTGCTATAACCGACTTACCGCTACCCATATATCCTATCAAAATTACTTTCATCAGACAAATAAATCCTTATAAATTAAGGCATTAACACCATTTATTAAAAAAAGGTAAATTTAAAATAAAATAGCTTTGAAAAATAAATAATAAGGCCTTATATTTGCACCCGCATTGAAGAAATGAAAATGACTCGATAGCTCAGTTGGTAGAGCACATCACTTTTAATGATGGGGTCCTGGGTTCGAGCCCCAGTCGGGTCACAAAATTATTAATACATTTCATTTCTTGAGTCATTGACTCGATAGCTCAGTTGGTAGAGCACATCACTTTTAATGATGGGGTCCTGGGTT
>CAZXRX010000032.1:0-27644 GCA_964642945.1 uncultured Flavobacterium sp.
CCTTAAGGTCAGGAAAATCAGTGATAAGCAAGAGATTCAGGTGAGTGGCTTGCCGCAAAACCCAAAAATCACCAATGTGGCTTGGTCACCCAACGAAAAGAAAATTGCCTTTACCAATACTACAGCTACCGGTGTGGAGTTGTGGGTACTGGATGTCGCTTCCGCATCTGCAAAAAAAATCACCCAGGACAACCTCAATGCGAACCTCGGTAACCCATTCAGCTGGATGAATGACAATGAAACTTTTCTCGTAAAAGTATTGCCCAAAAACCGTCCGGCTCTGGTTGATGTAAACAAGGAAATGCCGAAAGGACCTACCGTATCGGTGAGTGACGGGGCGAAATCGCAAAACCGTACCTATCCTGATTTGCTCAAAAACAAAACTGACGAGCAGAATTTCGAAAACCTCGTCACCTCAGAACTCTATAAAATTTCATTGTCGGGCCAATCCCAATTGTTCAAAACCGCAGCCATGTATGCCGGGGAAAATTTCTCGCCTGATGGCAATTACATCATGCTCACCACCATCCAAAAACCATTTTCATACATCGTGCCATTGAGCCGTTTTCCGCAAAAAACGATTGTTTACGACCTTTCCGGGAAAGAAGTCAAGCTGGTCAATGAAGTACCACTCACCGAAATCATGCCCAAGGGTTTTTCGTCTGTAAGAAAAGGCAAACGCAGCATGAACTGGCGTGCAGACAAACCGGCCACATTGGCTTATGTGGTGGCCTTGGATGAAGGCGACCAGGCAAACAAAGCCGATTTCCGGGATGAAATTTTTCTGTGGGAAGCCCCGTTTACGGCAGCACCGACCTCTCTGGCCAAGACCAAACAACGTTACGGCGGCATTCTTTGGGGGAATGACAACATAGCGGTGGTTTCAGACAGTTGGTATGACACGAGGAACACGAAAGATTACCTGATTAATCCGTCCAACCCCAACCAGGAACCGAAAATATTTTCTGATCGGAATTCGCAGGATATTTATTCAGACCCGGGCAATTTTGAAATGAAAAAAAACCAATACAACCGTTATGTATTGGCGATGGAAGGTGACACCGCCTACCTGATTGGCGACGGAAACACCAAAGACGGACAATTTCCGTTTATTGATGAATTCAATTTCAAGACCCTCAAAAACAAACGCCTTTATACCTCAAAAATGAACGGTAAAAAGGAAGATCTGTATTCGATTGAAGATTTCAAAAAAGGGGACGTTTTGGTGATGATACAATCTAAAAACGATTATCCGAACTATTATTTCAGGAACATCAAATCGGGCAAACTGACGCCCATTACCACATTCAAAAATCCGTTCGAAAGCATCAAGGACGTTTATAAGGAAGTCATCAAATACAAACGCAAGGACGGGGTAGATTTGTCAGGAACACTTTACCTTCCGGCCGGTTATGACCGCAACAAAAAAGAAAAACTTCCTCTGTTGATCTGGGCCTATCCTGCCGAGTTCAAAGACAAGAATTCTGCCGGACAAAGCGACAAAAACCCAAATGAATTCACTTTCCCGAATTACGGTTCGTTTGTGTATTGGGTAACCCGCGGCTATGCCGTATTGGACGACGCTTCCTTCCCGATTATCGGCGAAGGCACCACTGAACCCAACGATACCTTTATCACGCAATTGGTAGATGATGCCGAAGCTGCCATCAACGCCGTAGATCAACTGGGCTATATCAACCGCAAAAAAGTGGCCGTGGGCGGACATTCCTATGGGGCGTTCATGACAGCCAATCTACTCACACACACCAATTTGTTTGCCTGTGGTATTGCCAGAAGCGGTGCCTACAACAGAACCCTGACCCCATTTGGTTTCCAGAGCGAACAACGCAACTATTGGGATGTGCCGAAAGTATACAACGACATGTCGCCGTTCATGAATGCCGACAAAATGAAAACACCATTGCTTTTGGTGCATGGCGATGCCGACAACAATCCGGGAACTTTTACCCTGCAGTCAGAGCGTTATTTCCAGGCATTGAAAGGTTTGGGTGCACCAGTACGTTTGGTGTTGCTGCCTAAAGAAAGTCACGGTTATGCCGCCAAAGACAATATCCTGCACCTGCTTTGGGAACAGGACCAGTTTTTGGAAAAATACCTGAAAAATTAATAAAAAAAAAAAAAAAAAAGACTCCCGGATGCTACATTCGGGAGTCTTTTTTTTTGATATAAACCGTGGTGTTTTTCGGGAAATCAGTATGGCTCTCAAAGAAAATAGGCTGACCATTGTCTTCCGCTTCCACCAAATAATGACTGCCCCTGAAATAGGAATTCAAAACCGTTACTTTCCAGGCTGATTTTTGGGTCACTTCCAGTTGGTGCGGATAAATGTATGAGGTCTTCCCTTCGTCATCGATGACATTCACATCCCCAAAAAGGGAAGCGGTGTAGGCCTCTTCCGGATTTTCATAAATACTTTTTGGCGGGCCCTGACGGATAATTTTTCCTTCCTTCATCACCAGGACTTCATCGGCAAAAGACAAAACATCGGTACTGTCATGGGTGGCCACCAAAGTCGTAATTTGTTTTTCCTTGAGGTAAGCAAACAGTTTCCTTCTCAGGCTGTTTTTCCTGAAATTGTCAATATGACTGAAGGGTTCATCCAACAACAAAACTTCCGGTTCAAGCGCCAAAACCCGGGCGAGAGCGACGCGCTGCATCTGTCCGCCACTTAAATATTGGGCTTTGATGTCGGCATAAGCCGTCATTTCAACAATATCGAGCAATTCGGTTATGCGCTGTTTTTTCGCCTGCTGGTTCACATTCGACAGGTATTTCCCTACATTTTCAGCCACAGTAATAAAGGGCATCAGGTCAAAATCCTGCGCGAGATATTTCATGAATTCCATTCCGGGAATCAGATGGAATTTAGGGCCCAGCACTTCTTTTTCATGCCAGAAAATACGTCCTTCATCCAAATCATGCAGGCCGTAAATAAGTTGCAATAAAGTGCTTTTTCCGCAGCCGCTTTCGCCAATGATGGCAAGGGTTTTTCCGGTTTGCACTTCGAAACCTATCGCATGTATGGTAGGTTTTTCGGCATAGGAAAAAGAAATATTTTTGACTGACAGCATGTTGGGTGTGAATGAAGTACAAAGTTGGTCATAATTTGGCAATCTGCAAAAAATTAAAAATCCAAAAAATACAAACTCCTTTCAACGAGAATTTATAACCATTCGTCGACTATTGTTTAGGGGAAAATGTTAAATTTTTATTTTCGTAAACCATTACTGTTTAGTTACTTAAACCTCAACGCTTATGAAAGCAAAACATTACGCACTACTTTTTATCGTATTTTTTTTCCAGATAAACCACGCACAGATAGGCATCGGCACCACCAACCCGGCCTCCCAATTGGATGTCCGGTCAAGCAACCAGGCAGCCCCGGCCAACAATGACGGAATCCTGATTCCGAAAGTGGATACTTTTCCGGCCACCAATCCAACATTTTCCCAACAAGGGATGTTGCTTTACCTAACCACAGCTACCACTTTCCTGGCTACATCAAGACCGCCCGGTTTTTACTACTGGAACAATGCCACCGCAGATTGGATTGGCATTTCCACCACTGCAAACGGCGATAAAGATTGGTATGAAGAAGGTACCACGACCCCGCCAAATGACATCAATGACAGTATGTTCCATATGGGTAATGTGGCCATCGGAAAAAATACAGCCGCATACCCACTCGAAATAGAGAACAATACCAATACCGCCGCTATAAATATCCAAAACACGATTGGCGGCACATCAAACAACGAGATACGTGGTTTGTCGAACCTCATTTCGAATTCGGGTACAGGAACGCACTATGGCATCTTCAACGGCTTGGCCGGAGCAGCAACAGGTGACAATTACGGGGTTTACAATAACATTGGGACAAGTGGCAACGGCTTCAATTATGGCACTTATGATGAGCTGTTCGGCAATGGCAATGGGATGCATATAGGCAAATACAGCCGTTTATCCGGCTCCGGGAATGGCTTTCAATATGGGCAAATGATAGTGCTCAACAATACCGGAACCAACACGCATTACGGCAGCAGTATTGTCATGCAGGGCAGCGGAAACGGCATTCACTACGGCAACAATACCCTTCTCAATGGGGGCGGTACAGGTGACCATTATGGAAATTATAACGCTTTAGCAGGGGCAGGTACTGGCGAACAATATGGGCTATACAACCAAATCCTTAACAGTGGAAATGCCAACCATTACGGCTCTTACCATTATCTGTTTGGGTCAGGTTCGGGAAATCATTATGCCAATTACAGTCTTATTGGCGGCACCGGTACAGGCGCACAGTTCGGATCTTACAACCAGATAAACAATTCCGGGAACGCTTCACATTACGGTATGTTGAATGACCTTAACGGAAGTGGTACAGGGCAACATTCCGGAATTGAATCCAACTTATATGGCACTGGTAGTGGCATACAAACAGGCTATCGTGCGCAAATCAGCAATTCCGGTAACGGAACGCATTACGGCAACTTGAATACTTTGAGCGGCTCGGGCACCGGAATAAAATTTGCCAATTACAATTTCATCAATAGTACGGCAGGTGGCACCCATTATGGGGTTTATTCAGAAGTTTTAAAGGCCGGAGCAACCAATTTTGCCGGTTATTTTTTGGGAAATGTCGGAATAGGAACTACTGCAGGAAACCTGTATACATTTCCTCCTTCAAGGGGAAGCAATAACCAAATCATGGTGTCTGACGGAAGCGGTAACATAAGCTGGGCAGATGCTTCATCTGTGGAAACAGCTGATGATGCTTGGTATGAAGAAGGCACCACTACCCCGCCCAATGCCATCACTGATGATATGTTCCATACCGGTAAGGTAGCCATCGGAAAAAATACGGCCGATTATCAGCTCGATATCCAGACCACATCGGTACTTAAAGGAATCAACAACACCATGAGCGCAGCCATTGCCGGAGATAAACTCGGGATAGAAAACACCATTTCAGGAACCACGGGTGATGCCCAGTTTGGTATCCGCAACAGCGTGTCGAACTCAGGAAATGGCATACACTTTGGTGTGATGAACAACCTGACGGGCAACGGAACAGGCGAACATTATTCCACCCGAAACATCCTGTCGGGCACCGGCACCGGAAACCACATGGCCAATTACAATACGCTCAGTGCAAGCTCCGACAACAACCAGTATGCCAACTACAACGAACTTCTCGGAACCGGTGCAGGCATTCATGTTGGCAATTACACTACCGCCTCAGGTACCGGTAACGGTACTTTCTTTGCAAATCATAACAGTGTGACCAAAAGCGGTTCCGGCGACCACTATGCCAACTACAACAGCCTTTTGGGTAATGGTGACGGATTTCGCTTTGGCAATGTAACTGTAGTTTCAGGTACTGGTAATGGCGTTCATTACGGCAATCAAGTCTCTCTTTCAGGCTCTGGTTCTGGTTTTCATATTGGCAATCAAACGATGTTATCAGGAATCGGTACCGCAGACCAATACGGGCACATCA
This sequence comes from uncultured Flavobacterium sp., assembly GCA_964642945.1. Lineage (GTDB taxonomy): Bacteria > Bacteroidota > Bacteroidia > Flavobacteriales > Flavobacteriaceae > Flavobacterium. Next base: position 5,522 of record CAZXRX010000032.1, read on the forward strand.
ACCAGATATCCAACACTGGCAATGCCAACCATTATACCATTCAAAACCTGCTCAACGGAGTGGGTTCGGGAAATCACTACGGGGTTTACAACAGTGTTTTCGGAACAGGATCGGGTGAACACTTTGGGGTATTCAACAGTTTGGCCAATTCTGGCAATGGTATTCACTACGGAATGAACAATTCCCTGTCAGGAAGCGGAACGGGCAACCATTATGGGGTCAATACTACCTTAAGCGGAACCGGTACAGGGGTGCAATATGGTGATTACATCAACATAAACAATACTTCTGATGCTGTTCATTATGGCTCCTACAAGTGGTTGTCAGGAACAGGTAGCGGACACCACATGGGAAGTCTTACGTTAATGAGTGGCGGCACTGGTTTGCAGAGCGGCAACCTGGTCAGTATACTCAGCCCAAGCGATCAAAAAATTACAGGTACAGGAAATACCCTTTCCGGGAATGGGGATGGCAATCATTACGGCGTTGAAAACTCCTTATTCGGAGGAGGTTTGGGTACCCATACCGCCGTATCGAATACACTTTCCGGTGCAGGAACAGGAGAGCAGTATGGAACGTACACCGCAATCACCAATTCCGGTAACAACGGCCATTATGGTAATAGAAATGATTTGACCGGAACCGGAACCGGAAGTCATTACGGCAGCTACAATGTGATTGGTGGTACAGGAACCGGCATACAAAGCGGCGTGGTAAATACGTTGACCAACAGCGGAAGCGGCATTCACTACGGGGTAAACAACACCGTTTCAGGAAATGGTGCCGGAAACCATTATGGCGTAAACAATTCGATGGGCGGAACAGGTGGTGGTTTGGTATATGGTGAAAACACTTCCATTACCAATTCAGGAAATGGGATGCATGTGGGCACCAACAATATCCTTTCCGGAAGTGGTACAGGAAACCATTTCGGAGCCTCGCTGTCATTGACCGGAACCGGAACCGGCATGCAAACCGGAATCGATATTGATCTTGACAACTCAGGAAATGGTGTCCATTATGGAATCAGCAGTACCTTATCAGGTTCAGGAACCGGAAACCATTATGGCAATTACACTATCATAAGTGGTACCGGAAATGGTATCAAGACAGGAGACTTTACGCAAATCTCCAGCCCAGGAGATGGTCCCCACACGGGTACCGGCAACAGTATCTCTGGTGATGGCGATGGTGACCATACCGGCACAAGTAATTTCCTTACCGGTGCTGGTAATGGTATTATGTACGGAACCAATACTGCCATCTCCAACTCGGGAACTGGCATTCATTATGGCGTGAACAACTCTTTGTCGGGTGCGGGAACCGGTTTACAGACCGGTGTCAACAATATCATCTCAAATTCAGCCAACAACTCCCATACAGGGGTGAACAACAGTTTAACAGGAACTGGAAGCGGCAGCCATTATGGGGTAAGCAGCTTTTTGGCTGGAGCGGGTACCGGCCAACAATACGGTACAATGAACACCGTTTCCAACTCAGGGAACAACACCCATTTTGGTGTGTACAATGACATGACAGGTACCGGAAGCGGCGTCCATTATGGTACCAACAACATCTTGAGTGGAGCCGGAACCGGCCAACAGTACGGTATATTGAATACTCTTTCCAACACAGGAAACAGCAACCATTTTGGCGTGTACAATGACATGACAGGTACCGGAACGGGTAACAAATATGCCAATTTCAATTCCTTTTCAGGAACCAGTACCAGTGACTCTAGGGGTGTTTACAATACTTTTACCAACCTTGGCGGTGGAGGGCGCTATGGGGTGCAGAATTCCTTTAGCGGGGCCAACGACGGGATTATATTCGGCTTTCGGAATGACATCGACTGTACAGGAAACGGAATCATGTACGGCAACTACAACGACATCAGTGCTACTGCAACAGGAACCGGGAATAAATATGGTAGCTTTTCCTTCATTTCAACAGGGGCAGGTGGTACCCATTATGGGGTTTATTCCAATGTGCAAAAAGCGGCAAGTTTTGCCGGATACTTTTTAGGCGATGTAAGGATTGGGAATGGCGACCTTATTTTGGCCGGAAATGTGGCTTCCGATATGATTCCTTTGACCAACAACACCTATGATTTGGGTTCAACAGCCTTGCGTTGGGCCGATGTATGGTGTACGCGGAATGCTTTCAACGGCTCTGATTTCCGGTTGAAGAAAGACATCAAAACCACCCAATACGGTTTGAAGGAAGTGATGCAGCTGCGTCCGGTAAATTATACCTGGAAAGACAATGACCGTAAAGATCTGGGCTTTATTGCACAGGAAATAAAGGAAATATTACCTGAATTGGTGATGGTTTCGGATGATGAAATGAACACCTTGTTGATGAACTACAGCGGGGTCATCCCGGTATTGGTAAAAGCCATCCAGGAGCAGCAAAAAATCATCGAAAAGCAAAATACCGCCATCGAGGAACTGAAAGCTGAAAACAAGGATTTTGAAACGCTGAAAACATCGATTACGGAAAAACTCGAAAAACTCGAGCAAATCCAGAAACAGATTGAACGAAAAATAGATTTGTCTGAAAAATAAAAGCGCCCACCGCAGCAGACGCTTTTAACTAAACAACAACCTAACAAACTAAAACTTATTTTATATATTTTTCGTAATTTTTGGTATTGACCCTGGCTTTCAGGTCGTGCAATAAATTGTACAATCCAAAAAAGGTGCGGTTGATGTACAGGAAGTGTTTCGAACCCCGGTTGCCGTTCATTTTGCGCAATTGGGTGTCTTTAGAAAATTCTTCTCCCATGGCGGCAATGGCCCCGAAAAAGTCGTTGTCTGAAAAATCAAAAAAATCACCGTGGAAAGGCTTGGTAAACAAGCTTAACAAATCGTGGAAAAGCGCTGTGAAAAAGGCGACTTCTTCCTTGGAATCATCTGATCGTAAAATTTCCAGTTCAAACAATTTTTTATGGAATACTTCCGGATTGTCAATCACTTTTGGGTCTGCCAATTCAAAATAAGGCACATAAAATTCCAGAGGTACCTGCTTGATACAACCAAAATCTATGGCTACAAGTTGGTCGTTTTTGTCTATCAGGAAATTCCCCGGATGCGGATCAGCGTGTACTTGTTTCAGGTGGTGGATTTGGTACATATAAAAGTCCCAAAGTGCCTGCCCGAGCGCATCGCCTTTTTTGCGGTCAGTGTTGTGGGCGGCAAATTCCGACAGGTGTTCCCCCTCAATCCATTCCATGGTCAGGATTTTTTCGGAAGACAATTCCGGATAATATTCCGGGAAACGCAAATTTTCAATAGAAGAACACCAGGCTGAAACTTCCTGACTTTGCTTCAGTTCAAGGATGTAATCGGTTTCTTCAAGTAGTTTGTCTTCCACTTCCCTGAAATATTTGTCAGAATCCTTTCCTTTGATGTTGAACATCCTGATGGCAAAAGGTTTCACCAATGCCAAATCGGAACTGATACTTTCGGCCACACCCGGATATTGAATTTTCACAGCAAGGTTTTTCCCATTCTTGGTGGCTTTGTGTACCTGTCCGATACTGGCGGCATTGACGGCATCGGGCGAAAAAGTATCGAATAAATTTTCCGGATATTGGCCCAGGTATTTTTTGAAGGTTTTCCTGACCAAAGGGGCTGATAATGGCGGGACCGAAAATTGTGACAACGAAAATTTATCTACGTATTGTTGCGGCATGATACTTTTGTCCATGCTGAGCATCTGGGCTACTTTCAAGGCACTGCCTTTGAGGTTTTTCAGGCCGTCATAAATGTCTTCAGCATTGTTTTCGTTCAGTTTGTCTTTGTTGAGCGAGGGGTTGACTATTTTTTCGCCATAGTAGGCGACATAATTGCCACCGACCTTGATACCGGTTTTAACCAGTTGGCTGGCGCGTTCAATCTTTCCTGTCGGAATTCTGTCGAGTGTTTTCATGAATTGCTTTTTTCTTTCCAGAGGAATTTTCCCAAATCTATTAAACTTTCCAAGGGTTTGGTATCAAGGAGGCTTACTACGGTATTGACTGATTTTTCAATCAGCACATCTGTTTTTTCAAATCCTTTGGAAGAATCGTCCATCCAGAATTTCAGTAAAAACAGGAACTGAACCCAGGCGCCTTCAGAAAACACCGGCGTGGTAAATTTGGCTACTCTTTCGTTTTTATCGGTATTTGACTCGGTGATGCCCGAAATGAATTGCTTGAAATGTTTCCTGAACAGTTTCAGGTCGCGCAAATTTTTGAGCCCTTCCTTGTTCTCTTTCAACGAAAATAGCACATAACTCCGGTTTAAGGTGAGCAGCTCAAACAACGTAAAATATAAGGTGAGCAGTTTGTCTTTGTCGGGATAACTTTCAAATGACGGTTCTTTTTTGATGGCAGCGTGGGCATTTTCAAAAAGTTGCACCCATATTTCCTGACGAAGGATTTCAAAAGAGCCAAAATGATTGTAAAAATCGGTTTCCGTAATTTTATGCTCCTTGCAAAAGCTATAAATGCTTTTGGGTACGGCGCCTTTATCAAGCACATCCTCCATGTATTTGGAAATGATGGTAGTGGCATCGGTGACTTTCTTTTTAGGCGGACTTTTTTTAACTGCTTCCATAATTTTTTTATTTACTGTAAAATTACAAATGTTTAATCATTTTGATAAAAAATTAAACAAAAACTTTTGTTAAATTTATTTTGGCCTTATCGGAAATAAAAAAAGCGCCCATTCTACATGGACGCTTTGCATATGTTTCAAATGTATATTTTAGTTTCCAGCCTCTTTTTTGGCTTCCTGTATCATTTTTTCGTTGGCCACAATGGTAAATTCCACCCTTCTGTTCTGGCTTCTGCCATCAGCTGTGTCATTGGTAGCTACAGGATCGTTGATTCCCATTCCGGTAGTATTTATACGCGAGGTACTCAATCCTTTGGAGGCCAGGTAACTTTTTACTGAAGCGGCCCTTTGTTCAGATAAGGTCTGGTTGTAAGCCACAGCACCCGTATTGTCGGTAAAACCATAAATGGTGATGTCGGTATCGGCGTACTCTTTCAAAACCGGGATGATTTTGTCAAGGTTTGCCTGCGCGTTTGGAGTAAGTGTAGATTTGTTGGTATCAAACCTCACGGCATTTTCGCCCAATACCAAACGGATGCCTTCCCCCACCCTTTCTACCTGGGCTCCTGGTAAGGCTGTCTTGATTTCACGGGCTTGTTTGTCCATTTTGTTTCCGATGACGCCTCCGGCCACGCCGCCGACTACACCCCCGAGTACTGCTCCGAGTGCCCCGTTTCCGCCTTTTCCGACATTGTTGCCGATTACAGCCCCGAGCACCCCACCCGCAACGGTACCAATGGCGGCACCCCTTTGGGTTTTATTGGTGTTTTTCACGGCTTCACATCCGGTGAGTAAAATACTGGTAGACAGCACGGCTGTCGCTATATAGATTGCATACTTTTTCATAATCGTGTTTTTTTAAGGTTAGTTTCTTTGGAATTGGTAAACGACATCGGTTATTTTTCCGCCTACATTGATTTTATCGACGAGTTGGAAAGAACTCTCGGTCTGGTTGCGCACATTGAGGATGTAGCCATCGGCCATTTTTTTGGCTTTGTTTTCATTCAGGAATTTCATGACAAAATTGCCGTCTTTGTTGATGTACCAGGTAATGTCTGAACTGTATCCGGCACAGTTCGCATTGCTCAGGGCCATAGTCCCTTTGTTGTTGTTGGATACAAATTTCCAGTTACTGCCAATAAAACATTTTGAATCGGCAATGTCGAACGAAGTCAGTTTGATGTATTCTGACCCTGGATAAGTGACAGACGAAATCATCCAGTTACCCTTGATTTCACGTTCTGATTTGTTGTCTAGCTTGGTGCTGGCCACCTGTTCCTTTGGTTTACAACTGGTGAAGGCGAGTGCCATCAGGACCAGGACTAAATACTTTTTCATTTGATTTTGATTTTAAGGTTTGATAGTACAAATTTAGATTTACCGGCGCGCAGGCAGGTTACACTTTTAACTTCAAATCTTACATAATTTCATTGCCATTTTGTCAGGCCCAACCATATTGGTATCTTATTTGACAAGGATTGGAAAACAAGTTTAATTTAAACCTATTATACCATGACAACAGGAAAAATCAATGTTTCGGTTGAAAACATCTTTCCCTTAATCAAGAAATTTTTATACAGTGACCACGAAATCTTCCTAAGGGAATTGGTTTCCAACGCCACTGACGCCACCCTCAAACTCAAGCACCTCACCAGCATCGGAGAAGCCAAGGTAGAATATGGCAACCCCATGATTGAAGTGAAGATTGACAAGGAGGGCAAAAAACTACACATCATTGACCAAGGTCTCGGGATGACGGCTGAAGAGGTTGAAAAGTACATCAACCAGATTGCGTTTTCGGGTGCAGAGGAATTTTTGGAAAAATACAAAGACACCTCAAAAGATTCGGGCATCATCGGGCATTTCGGCCTTGGGTTTTATTCTGCCTTTATGGTGGCGGAAAAAGTGGAAATCATCACCAAATCATACAAAGACGAACCGGCAGCCCACTGGACCTGTGACGGAAGCCCGGAATTTACTTTGGAACCTTCCGATAAAACCAGCCGTGGAACTGAAATCGTTTTGCACATCGCAGAAGATTCCTTGGAATTCCTCGAAGAGTATAAAATCAGGGAATTGCTGAACAAATACAACAAATTCATGCCCATCCCGATTAAATTCGGCACCCATAAGGAAACCCTTCCCACTCCGGAAGATGCCCCTGAAGATTTTAAGGCAGAAGAAGTAGAAGTCGATACCATCATCAACAACCCGAACCCGGCCTGGACCAAACAGCCGGTTGATCTGACCGATGAAGACTATAAAAATTTCTACCGCGAACTCTATCCGATGCAGTTTGACGAGCCTTTGTTCCACATCCACCTGAATGTCGATTATCCGTTCAACCTGACCGGGATTTTGTACTTCCCGAAAATGTCTGCCGATTTGCAGATGCAGAAAGACAAAATACAATTGTACCAGAACCAGGTATATGTGACCGATAATGTAGAAGGGATTGTGCCTGAATTTTTGGGCATGCTGAAAGGCGTGATTGATTCGCCGGATATTCCTTTGAATGTGTCGCGTTCGTACCTTCAGGCTGATGGGAATGTGAAGAAAATTTCGAACTACATCACCCGTAAGGTGGCCGACAAACTCAAATCATTGTTTACCGAAAACCGCGAAGATTTCGAAAAGAAATGGAACGACATCAAGATTGTTTTGGAATACGGGATGTTGTCTGAACCCAAATTCTATGAGAAAGCAGGCGATTTTGTATTGTATCCGACGGTCGATGACCAATACTACATCCTTGACGAACTGAAAGAAGCCCTCAAGGACAACCAAACCGACAAAAACGGCAAACTGGTGGTGTTGTATGCTTCTAACAAAGAGGCCCAACACGGTTATATTGAAATTGCCAAAGAAAAAGGCTATCAGGTATTGTTGCTCGACAGCCCGATTGTATCGCACCTCATCCAGAAATTGGAGTCAGACAACGAGAACCTGACTTTTGTAAGGGTAGATGCCGATCACATTGACAAATTAATCCAGAAAGACGATACCCAGATTTCAAAGCTATCTGAAGACGAAGCCACCAAACTGAAAACAGTGGTGGAAGAAATTGTACCAAAAGGCAATTATTCTGTACAATTGGAACCAATGGACAGCAGTGCCGCCCCATTCATCATTACCCAACCCGAATTTATGCGTAGGATGAAAGAAATGAGCCAGACGGGTGGCGGAGGCATGTTCGGAATGGGGAATTTCCCGGAAATGTACAACCTCACGGTGAATACCAATTCTGACCTGGCTTCGACCATATTGACCACCGAAGACAAAACAGTACAGGAAAGTTTGGTGAAACAGGCCCTCGATTTGGCGAAAATTTCACAAGGCCTGTTAAAAGGCGAAGAACTTACAGCTTTTGTCAAACGCAGTTTCGAATTGATTAAATAATAATAGTTAGGTTAATTAAAGTTAGATTGTCTGAAACCTGTAAGTACCTGCTTGCAGGTTTCTTTTTTGCCCGGATTTTAATGCTGAACAAAAAATAGGGGTTTTTCCCCTTTTATGGTTAGGTTTAATTGCTTTATTTTGAGTCAGGTAATTACAACAACCCTTAAAAGCGCTTCAGATGGAAAATCCAAAATACATATTTCCGGTAAAAGAAATCATCAACCAACCGGAGACTTCGGCAACCACCCCGAAAAAAACGTATGTCATCGGTACGTCTGACAGGGGCACAACAGCCTTTGGGGAAATCGGCAGGGACAAAAAAGAAATGTACCAATTGGTCTACGATGACAATACGAGTTGGTTTTCTGATTCAGATACACTCCAGGAACTGTACCCTGTGGCCGCCAAAAGCAACCGGGACGGAAAAGAGGTAACCGAACTTCCGTTGGTACTTGAAAACCCCAACGGTGACCGCGGATTTGTGACCAAAGCAGTGTTGCGCCTGATCCATGTTTTTACCAAACCGGCCGAAGACCAACTGGTCAATGATGTGGCCAAAAAACTCGAAGACAAACACCTCGACAAAAAAGAAGGCCTCAACAGCCTGAATGCCCAATTTGAACTGACACGCTATAACAAGAGTAAAAAAGTATCCAACAAACCTTACCTGCTTTTCATCCACGGGACCAATTCTGATACCATTGGCGCTTTTGAAGGGCTCAAAAAAAATGACACTTATGCAGCCATCCATAAATTGTATGGCGATAACCTACTTGCTTTCCAGCACCGTACCCTCACCCAAAGTCCGTTAAAAAACGCCGTTGATCTGGCCGAAGCCTTGCCCAACAATTGTACCCTGCACCTCGTCAGCCATTCAAGGGGTGGATTGGTAGGGGAAATCCTGTGCAAATATGCCAGCCAGAATGACAACCCAAAGAAAGGGTTCCTGAAAGAGCAAATTGAACTCCTCAAAAAAGAAGAACGGACCGAAGACCTCAAACAAATTGCAGCCCTTGACGCCATTTTCAAAACCAAAAAAATCCACATTGAAAAATTTGTGCGTGTGGCCTCGCCTTCTGCCGGAACCATACTGGCTTCTGAACGGATGGACCATATTTTCAACGTATTCTTTAATTTTCTCGACAAAACAGGGCCCATCGCTGAACTCACCCATGACCTGATTGGTACCCTCCTGCAAAAGAAAAACGACACCAAGGTACTGCCTGGGCTCGAAGCCATGAACCCGGCCTCCCCTTTCATCAAGGTACTCAACTACAAAAGTGAGGAAAGCCAGATAGACGGCAAACCGCTTATGGTCATTTCCGGAAACGGGAAAACCAGCGTGAACTTCCATGGGTTGCTGGTCATACTCGGCAAACTGTTTTACACCAAACGCAATGACCTCGTGGTCAATACCGATTCGATGTACCTCGGGGTGCGCCGGAAAGACAACATCCAGTATTTTTTTGACGAAGGCACCAACGTAGACCATGTGCATTATTTCGACAACAAAAAAACACAGGATGCCGTACTCAATGCCCTGAAAACCAATCCGGGCGAAAACATACCGGGTTACAAAAGCATCCCGCAATATGAAATCCCTGCCAGCGACCGCGGCATATTGGGCCTGGACGGCGGCGAATTGTTTCCTGCCACCAATCCGCCATCAGGCAAAAAACCCATTGTCGTACTGCTTCCGGGCATCATGGGGTCAAACATCTATAATGAGGAAGAAGAAAAAAGAATGTGGCTGCACTACTGGAATATCGTCAGGGGCGGCCTTGAGCAAATGGCCATTTTTTCCGACACCAACGACAAGGCAAAATCGGTTATCAAAAGTTCTTACAACAAACTGAACAACCAGTTGTCTTATAAATATGATGTGGTGCTGCATCCGTTCGACTGGAGGAAGCCCATGGAAGTTTCTGCAAGGGAATTCAATGACAAAATACAATCGTTGCTGCCCTACAACCAGCCCATCAAAATCATCGGACATTCCATGGGAGGCGTATTGGTGCGTGACTTTATCGTTTTCCATCCGGCCACCTGGAGCAAGCTCAATGCCTCCAAAGATTTCAAACTGTTGTTTCTCGGTTCGCCGTTGAAAGGGTCGCACCGCATACTGAGCGTGTTGTTCGGGAAAGACGGCATCATCAACAAACTCAGCTTTCTCGACATGAAACATTCGAAGAAAGAATTGATTGAAATATTCACCCAGCTTCCCGGAATTTTATCACTGCTGCCTTTCACTACGGGTACCGAAGACAATTATGCCGATGTAAAAACCTGGAAAACCATGAGCAAGGCACAAGGCAACTGGCCCATCCCAAGCCAGAAATTGCTGACCGATTTCGGCAATTACCGCGATGCCGTTGCCAAGGCGGTGAGCAATGGGTTCGATTATTCGAACATGTTTTATATTGCCGGGCAGGACAAAGAAACACCCTGCGCCCATCTGATCAAGGATGGTGTCCTGAAATTTGGCTATACTGCCGAGGGCGACCAGAGCGTAACCTGGGAATCTGGTATCCCGAAAGGAATCCTCGACAAAAACCAGGTCTATTATTCTGATGTGACCCATGGCGAATTGGCGAACGACCCCAAATTGTTTAATGCCATCGAAGATATTTTGTCTAAAGGGAAAACCGACAAACTGGGCCAGAACAAGCCTGTAACATCAAAAGTGGTCGAATACCGTTCAAAAGATACCATAGACTTTGATTATTCAGAAAATGGGCTGGCCAATGCCATATTCGGTATTTCCAGTGAGAAGGAAATGCTGGTCAACCAAAACCCGATTACGGTTTCAATCAGCCATGGTGATTTGTCCTATGCTTCTTTTCCGATTTTGGCCGGTCATTTCAACAACGACGCCATACTTTATGCGGAAAAGGCCATTGATTACAATGTAGATTATGTATTGACGCAAAAAAATGAAATTGGAGGTTATCCGGGGCCAATCGGTACTTTTGACATTATCAAGAAACATGGTTTTTTTGAAGGGGCCATTATTGTCGGGTTGGGCGAACCGGGCAAATTGACTGCTTTCCTGTTATCACAATCAGTGGAAATCGGCGTAACCAATTACCTGCTCAACCTATCCAATAGCTACAATTCGATTCAAAGCATCGGGATATCCTCCTTGCTGATTGCCAGTAATTTTGGTGGATTGACCATCGAAACTTCAATGAAGGCCATCATCAACGGCGTAAACAATGCCAACAGGAACATCGTCAGCTATAACAAAAAAGCCTATTGTACCATCGGCCATATTGAGTTTATCGAACTTTATGATTCCAATACCATAGCGGGCATCTATTCCCTCAAAAAAATCATCAACCGGGAAAACGAGGTTTTTAATATCAGGGTGGAAGATTATTCAATAAAGAAATTGTTCGGCTCCAAAAAGAAATTGCCCATCGATAATTATGAAGAATGGTGGAACAGGATTAATGTCGAAACCCGGATTTCTGCCTCGAATGACAACAAAACCAAAAGTTTGGTATTCGGCCTCTACACGGGTGATGCCCGACAAGAGGAAAATGAACTCTTCACGGCCTCTTCAATAGCCGACCGGTTCATTCATGACATTTCTGTAGGCAACCACTGGACCAGGGAAACCGCACAAACCCTGTTTGAGATACTGATTCCAAACGATTTCAAGGAAAGCCTCAAACGAAAAGGGAATATCATTTGGATTATAGACAAGGAAAGTGCCTATTATCCGTGGGAAATTTTGCAGGACAATTCAAGAAACGCCAAGCCCCTTTGCGTAGATTCCGGAATGGTAAGGCAACTCAAAACCCGCAATTATAAAACCAACAAAGTAAGTCCGCTTCAGGAGAAAGCACTGATTATCGCCGACCCCGAACTGAATGGCTTTATCAACCAACTCAGCGGGGCAGTCAGGGAAGGCAACAGCATACGGGAAATCATGGACCGGAACGGGTACAAAAATGAACTGCTGTTGAATGCTTCCGCTTCAGACATCACCCGGGAACTTTTCCCGAACAAATACAAAATACTGCACCTGGCCGGGCATGGCATTTACGACCCCGCCAATAGGGAAAATTCAGGCATGGTAATCGGCGACAACCAATTCCTGACCTCAGCCAACATCAGGCAGATGGCCAACAACATGCCAGAAATGGTATTCATCAACTGCTGTCACCTGGGCCGGATTGAAGGCGAAGCCGAGCAGCTGTACCAGAACCGTTTTCAATTGGCGGCCAACATCGGCACGGAATTCATTGATAATGGGGCCAAAGTAGTGATTACCACCGGCTGGCAGGTAGGCGATGAAGAGGCAGAAATTTTCGCCAAAACCTTTTATGAAAACATGATAGCCGGCGAAACCTTCGGCAATGCCATAAAAAAAGCGCGTAACGCCATATACCGCGAAAACGGCAACAATACCTGGGGCGCCTACCAATGTTATGGTGACCCTTTTTATAAACTGGAAAACAAAACGCCCAAGGTCGAATTGGAATACACCCTTGAAAGTGAAGTGGAAATTGACCTCAACAACCTGCTCAACAAACTCGATGTAAGAGGCAATAAAAAACAAAGTATCGAAGAACAGCTTAATCAAATTATTACCACCAAGAACAAGGCAGGGATAGACAGTCCGAAAATCACCGAAACAGAAGCCTACATCTATTATGAACTCGGCGAATATGCCAAGGCATTCAACAAGTTGAAACAACTGAAAGACAAAAACAACGGTACTTTCACTTTTGATGTCATGGAAAAATACTGCAACACCATCGGGTACAATTGCTTCGAGGTATTCAAGGTGAAAAAGGCCCTTACTATCAAGGAAAGCAAAGAGCTGGATGAGGCCATAAAACTGCTTAAGACGCTGATTGATATCAAACCTACTTCTGAACGCCTGAGCCTGTTGGCCAGCTGTTACAAAAGACTGGCTTATGTAACAGTCAATGACCCTGAAGCCAAAAAAGAAAATTATATCAAGACCTATGAAAATTATTTAGATGCCTACGAAAACGAAAAAAAAATGTACCCGCTGAACAATTACATTGTGTTCAGGTGCATAGCCGGTTTTATGGGTAATCCGGTTACTGCTGCCGAAAAAAGAAAATGGATAACCGAATTGAAAGAGCGGAAACTGTCCATACAGAATTTGTTCCTGAACATGGACTATTGGGACAGTTCAGACAATTGCGGCATCGATTTATCGCTGATGTTTTTGGATGAAGCCGAAGCCAAAAAAGAAGAAAATTGGGAGCAACTTGCAGCTTCTTACCTTGAAACCCGCGCCAAATATGGCTCGTTTGGCAAGAAAAAAGCCGAATTGTACAACATTGAACTGATCATTGATGCGCTGGGATGCCTGGAAGATGCCAAAGGAAAAATCACCCCTTGGCACGCTGCCCATCTGAAAGAAAAAATAGGGGCACTACTGCAACTCTTGGAACATTGAGCCATTGCTTTGCATATTTTTACTAAATTTGAAACCAGCTAACCAAAAAAAACAACCGATGAAACAGAAAGTCATTGTTCTCTTATTTTTATTTTCCAATTTTTATAGACTCATGGCGCAAGAAGATGCTTACCAATGGCTTGAAGAGGTAGACAGCAAAAAATCACTCGAATTCGTCGAAAAACAAAACAAGGCCACCCTTGACCAACTTACCAGTCAAAAAGACTACCAAGACCTATATGAGAAAGGACTTGCTGTACTCAACGGCACCGAAAGGATAGCCTATCCGAGTGTAATGGGAGGCTACGTATATAATTTTTGGCAAGACAAAGCCCATGAAAGAGGCATCTGGAGAAGAACCTCAAGGGAAAGTTATGATACCGGAAACCCTACCTGGGAAACCGTGCTGGATCTCGATGCCATGAGCAAAAACGACAATATAAAATGGGTATTCAAAGGCGCTGTCGGTTTGTATCCGAAATACCAGCGTTTTATGATCAACCTCTCCAAAGGCGGCGGCGATGCCGTGGTCATCAGGGAATTTGATGCCATCAGCAAAACCTTCATTCCCGATGGGTTTTCTATCGATGAAGCCAAAGGCAGTGCCAGTTACTGGGATGAAAATACCCTGATTGTATCTTCTGATTTCGGACCGGGCACCATGACCACATCGGGTTATGCGCGCCAGGTTAAAATCTGGAAAAGGGGTACGCCGTTGAAAAGTGCACAATTAATTTTTGAAGGAGAAGCATCTGACGTGGCTTCAGCAGGATATGTGCTGCGTGACGGTGACAAAAAATACCTGGTCGTTGGCCGAACACCTACTTTTTATACCTCAAAAGCGTGGGTATGGGAAAACAACAAGCTGACACCCATTGCCATTCCTGAGGATGCTGACATGCGCTCTATCCTAAACAACCAATTGATTGTCAATCTCAAGTCTGACTGGAAAGTCAACGACATTACATACAAACAGGGAAGCCTGATCAGCCTGAACTTTACCTCACTTTTGAAAGGAGAAAAAAATATCCTGAAAATTTATGAGCCCGATGCCTTCAGTGCCATTTCGCAAATCAGTCCGACCAAGAATTTTTTGATCCTGAACCTGCTCAACAATGTAAAAAGCGAACTGTATACCTATGCCTTCAGTAACGGTGCCTGGCTAAAAACAAAAGTAAAAGCCCCAGATATGGGAACCATCGGCATCACTGATACGGAAATGTTTTCGGACAATTATTTTTTCACTTTCCAGAACTTCCTCACGCCCACTTCACTGTATACGGCCAATGCCAAAACCAATACCATGAAAGTCGTGAAAAGCCTTCCGGATTATTTTGACAGCAGCAAATACAAGGTAGAACAATTCCGGGCCACTTCAAAAGATGGGGAAAAAATACCTTACTTCGTGATAGGCCCCAAAAACAGGCCCTCTAACGGACAGAACCCTACCCTGCTTTATGGTTATGGCGGGTTTGAATCATCTGAAGAACCTTTTTACTCTGGCGTCATGGGACGGTCATGGCTTGAAAAAGGCGGTATTTATGTATTGGCCAACCTGCGTGGTGGCGGCGAATTCGGGCCCAAATGGCACCAAGCCGGACTCAAGGAAAAAAGACAGAACATCTACAATGATTTTTATGCTGTAGCCGAAGACCTGATGGCAAAGAATATTACTTCCAGCCAACACCTGGGCATACAGGGTGGCAGCAATGGCGGCTTGCTGGTAGGTGTTGCCTTTACCCAACGGCCGGATTTATTCAATGCAGTGGTCTGCCAGGTACCCTTATTGGATATGAAGCGCTACAATAAATTATTGGCGGGTGCCAGCTGGATGGGTGAATACGGTAATCCTGACATTCCTAAAGAATGGGAATACATCCAAAAATACTCCCCTTACCAAAACGTGAGGCCAGGCTCCGATTATCCGGAGGTGTTTTTCATGACCTCTACGCGTGACGACCGGGTACATCCGGGTCATGCCAGAAAAATGGCAGCCAAAATGGTCGATATGGGTTATAAAATATACTACTATGAAAATACGGAAGGCGGCCACGGCGGTTCGTCAACCAATGAGCAAAGGGCTAAATTCAATGCGTTGTATTACACTTATTTGCTGATGAAGCTCAAAAACTGATTGCTTCAATAACAAACCAAAAACCTGTAAAATGATTTTACAGGTTTTTTTATGCCTTTTACTCAACAATCCAGAGCAGTACCGATTTTTTACTGACTTTCAGTTTGGCATCGAGTTTTTTCATGAAATTATCCGAAACAGCCGGGCAGCCCCAACTCAATGGGCTCGTGTTGGGGTAAATTTCTTCATCCGAAACGGCACTCCAAGAATGCAGTACTACGACCCTATCTACCGCCGTCTGATTGCTGCTTTCCAAACCATGTAGCCAGTATTTCACATGGATTCCCCAACTGCTGTAATCGCGCTTGCCTATTTTGAATTTGCCTTTCATCGAACAGTGGCTGTTGGTTTTGTCACTGAATTTTGCCTTTTCCCATTTATCAGGATTGAGCTGAAAATGGTCACAACTGCCGTGGGTAACCAAATTTTTATCGGTAATTTTTTTATCGTTGAAATCGTAAACAAAAAACCGGTTTTTACCCGGATGGATGCCCAAGTCTACCAAAAAATAATAATCCTGGTTGTAATCATTTTTTTGGCAAAACTGCAAGGCTTCAGTATGTTTGGCAGAATAATCCTTTGGGGGTGTTTCTTTCGTATGGCTGCAACAAATTAGCCCCATGATGGCAAAAAGCAATAGTGGTTTCATCGGTTTTGGGTTGGTGGTTGGTTAAAAACAATAACTACAATTGAGAATATTTATTTTATAACCACAAAACTTTAAACAAAGCCTTATCTTTGTCGGCTTTTTAAAAAGGAACAAATGTCGAAAAACGAAGTATTGAAAGGGGTGTTTTTGGTGGCTTTGGGTGCCACAAGTTACGGAATGCTGGCCACTTTTGTAAAATTGGCCTATAAGGAAAACTACACCACAGCCGAAGTCACGGTATCACAATTTGTATTGGGTATTTTGGGCGTATTGCTCATCAACCTGTTCAAAAAGAAGACTTCCTCAGAAGAAGTGGTCAAAGCCAACCAAAAAAGCATCCTGCAACTGATGCTGGCCGGTACTTCATTGGGGTTCACCAGTATATTTTATTATTTGTGCGTGCGGTACATCAACGTATCGATTGCCATTGTCTTGCTCATGCAGACCGTTTGGATGGGTGTATTGCTCGAATGGTTACTCGATAAAAAAACGCCCTCGCCCAAAAAAATCATGTCGGTAATCTTGGTTCTTATCGGTACCGTGATGGCGACCAACATCCTTAAAAACACCATACAAATTGATTGGAGGGGGATTTTCTGGGGGATGCTGGCAGCGGCTTCTTTCACTACAACCATGGCTACGGCCAACAAAACCGCCCTGCACATTTCATCGGCACAACGCAGTTTGTACATGCTTTTTGGTGGTGCCATTATCGTGTTTATTTTTGCCTTGGTTACGCAGGTTACCCCTTTCAATTGGGAAATTTTCCTTAAATGGGGTCTTTTTGTGGCCCTGTTCGGAACCATCATCCCGCCACTGTTACTGAACGCAGGTTTCCCGAAAACCGGGATTGGTCTGGGCAGTATTGTCTCTTCATTGGAATTACCGGTTTCCGTCACCATGGCCTTCGTCATACTTAATGAGACGGTCATCCTTTCGCAATGGCTGGGTATCGCACTAATCCTTTTTGCCATCATCATCATGAATGTCAAAACCAAAAAGTAATTAACAGCAATATGCTGATAAGTAGTAAATAGTTGGTTAAATTGCTGTGAGTTATTGTGTACTTTAGCTTGTAGGGCAACACATCCCTTGGTGTTGCTGATGTTTAACCAAAACCAGATTATCATGAAAAAACTATTTGCTGAATTTTTTGGAACCTATTGGCTTGTATTCGGCGGTTGTGGCAGCGCCCTTTTTGCTGCGGGCTACCCCGAAATAGGAATTGGATTTGTAGGCGTATCACTCGCTTTCGGACTTACTGTACTAACGATGGCTTACGCAGTCGGACACATTTCGGGCGGACATTTCAACCCTGCGGTTTCTGTGGGTTTGTGGGCCGGCGGACGTTTTTCTGCCAAAGACCTTTTGCCCTATATTGTCTCCCAATGCCTGGGTGCCATAGCGGCGGCCGGAACCTTGTATTTCATCTGGACAGGCAAGGAAGGCAACCTGATTGACAATACCAAAGCAGGCGCATTTGCCTCGAACGGTTATGGGAGTTTTTCCCCTGACGGGTTCTCTGTAGAAGCGGCTTTTGCGGCTGAATTTGTTTTGACGCTGTTCTTCCTGATTATAATTCTGGGTGCCACTGACAAACTGGCCAACGGTAAATTTGCGGGCATCGCCATAGGTTTGGGGTTGACCCTCATTCACCTGATCAGCATCCCGATTACGAACACTTCAGTAAACCCGGCACGTTCGTTGTCACAGGCCCTTTTCACACAGGGTGAACCCTTACAGCAAGTGTGGTTGTTTTGGGTAGCGCCCATTGCCGGTGCTTTTGCAGGTGGTTACATCTACAAATTGCTGTTGCAGAAAAGCGACGAATAAAATAAAACCAACAAACTACAAAAGCGGCGACCAAAAATCACCGCTTTTTTTTATTTTTGAATCATGGATTCCTTGTTCCCTCCCGAAAAAATCACGTTTGACCTGCCTGACGCTTCAGTTGTCTATTTTCCGGAATTGTTTGAGGCACAGAAAGCCCATTTGCTGTTTGAAAAACTCTATCGGGAAATACCATGGCAACAGGATGACATCACTGTTTTCGGCAAGAACCATCCGCAGCCCCGCCTGACTGCCCTGTTCGGGAATGAAGGCAAACCTTATTCCTATTCCAACATTGTGATGCAGCCCCATCCGTGGAACGCCATCCTGACTTTTATAAAAGAAGAAGTCGAAGCGGCCTGTGGCGAAAAATTCACGACCGTATTGCTCAATTTATACCGCGACGGAAAAGACAGCAATGGCTGGCATGCCGACAATGAAAGGGAGTTGGGAAGAAACCCGGTAATCGCTTCGGTCAGTTTTGGGGCGGAACGGGTGTTTCACCTGCAACACAATTCGATAAAGGAAGCCAAACAAAAAATCGTCCTCGAACACGGAAGCCTGCTGCTGATGGGTGGTACAACCCAACATTTCTGGAAACACCAGATTCCGAAAACGGCCAAACCCATCGGCCCCAGAATTAACCTTACTTTCCGTAGCATCAAATAATTATTTGGGTATATTTGGGTAAATTTATGTTATGGAAACACTGATAGATTATTTTGCCACCATTCCTTCCTCGCACCGTGCTGCCCTCATTTCGGGAGGAATCACGGTATTTTGGCTGATTGAAAACACCTTCCCGTTTTTCAGGTTCAAATACAACAAATGGCACCACGCGGGCATCAACATTTTCTTTACGGTAACCACCATAGTGGTCAATTTCCTGCTGGCCTTTATCCTGCTGAGCGCCGCCGATTTTGGGGTCAAGCACCAATTCGGCATCTTGCAGTGGCTGCCACAAATGAATATTTACGTTTATACATTGACTGGCTTGTTGCTATTGGATTTGATAGGCGCCTACCTGCCCCATTATGTCGAACATAAGGTCAAGCTTTTCTGGCGGTTCCACCTCATCCACCATACCGATACCTGGATTGATACCACGTCGGCCAACCGCCACCATCCTGGGGAAAGTGTCATCCGGTTTGTATTTACTGCCCTCGGCGTACTCCTTGTTGGTGCCCCGATGTGGATGGTTTTTATGTACCAATCGCTTTCGGTGGTGTTTTCGCAGTTCAACCACGCCAACATCAAACTGCCGAAAAAACTGGATTATTGGTTGGGTTTCCTGATTGTTTCGCCCGATATGCACAAAATACACCACCATTACAAACTGCCCTATACCGACAGCAACTACGGCAACATTTTTTCGGTATGGGACCGGCTTTTCGGCACCTTGCGTTATATGGAAAGGGAAGACATCATTTATGGGGTTGATACCCATATGCTTGCCGTTGAAAACAACCGATTGGGGAATTTACTCAAAATTCCGTTCCAAAAATTGCGAAGCCCTGACCAGGATAAAAATCTTGATGGTTTTTAAAAAGTAATTATTTTTTTTATTAATATTGGTATACTGTTTGACCGATAAAAAAGATAGTAACCATTGTGCTTTTCAACTAATGAAAAAAAGTAAAAGAGTAGAACTTGACAATGAGCAGTTGGAGCGCGTTGTCAGTATGGCCCAAGAGGAAAAAAAACCTTTTGAAGTGTTGAAGGAAGAGTTCGGGATAACCGAAAATGAAGTAACCGAAATCATGCGGAAACGCCTGTCAAAAGACAACTTCGAGATGTGGAAAAAGAAGGTCATGGGCAGTAAACCCAAGCCCAAACCCGTCATAGATGATTTTGATGATGATCTGGAAGGGAAATACTACATAAAAAACAAATTTGACTAAAACCAATACTCCTGGGTAACAGGAGTTTTTTTATACCCAAAAGTAAAACATACCTACATTTTTTAAAATAAATAATTAATAATATTAATATTATTTTTAATATTATTTATTTTTAATTAAACTTTTATATATTTGTTGCATATTTAAACTGTAATAGTATGCAACCAAAACTTCCCATCCATTGCCCCAGTTGTGCCCATTCCCTTTTGGTGACCCAACTGAGTTGTACGAATTGCACCACCGCCGTGTCCGGAAATTATCCTTTGCCCTTGTTGCTTCAAATCAGTGAAGAGGAACAAAACTTTATCCTGCAGTTTTTCCTTACCAGCGGCAGCCTCAAGGAAATGGCTTCCCAAATGGGCAACAGCTACCCTACTGTCAGGAATAAACTCGACGACATCATTCAAAAAATCAACCAACTCAAAACCAAACAACAATGAAAACGCTCATCAATCCCTTTGAAAAATTTTCTGAAAAACAACTCCTTGCAGTTGGTTTACTTTGTGCCTTGGCCGCTGGTTGGCTGGCTGCGCAATTCAACGCGCGGTTTGATGGTGTAATCGATCTGCACTTTGCTGAAAACGTAACCGTCACGCAAGTCTTTACAGACATTCTCCTTGTGGTTGCCACGCTGGTGCTGCTTTTGTTTGCCTTGGGGAAATACCTCAACAAAAAAACACGCCTGGCAGACATCCTTTCTACCGCATTGATTGCCAAAATACCCTGCTACCTGTTGGTGTTTGCCAATGGGAACAACCTCATCTATGATGCTACCGGGAAATTGGTGTCGGGCCTTTCAAAAGGAGGCAGTCCGGAGCTAAAGTTTACCGATTTGGGTGTCATCATCGTATTTTCTGTAATCAGCCTGTTTTTCCTGGTCTGGACCATTATATTGCTCTTCAACGGATTCCGGACAGCCGTTAATTCAAAAGGCATCAAACACAACCTGCTATTGATAGCCGCACTGCTATTGGCAGAAATTATTTCTAAAATATTGATTGCAACACTAAATTCCTAAACCATGAAAAAAATCACACTCATCGCCCTTTTTACGCTTATAAGTTCCACACTTTTCGGTCAGGACATCACCGGCCAATGGAACGGTATATTAACTGTTCCGGGAGGGCAATTGCCACTCATAATCCATGTGAGTAAAACAGATACCGGCTATACTGCGACCATGGACAGCCCAGACCAGAAGGCGTTTGGCATGCCCCTAACCACCACAACCTTTGAAAACGGGGTAATGAAATTTTCCTTCCCGGCGGCAGCCATGGCCTATGAAGGCAGCTTGAAAGACCATAAATTCTCCGGCAATTTTACCCAATCAGGGCAGACATTTGCTTTGGATTTCACAAGGGAAAAAGTAGAAAAAACGGCATTGGTAAGACCGCAGGAACCCAAAAAACCGTATCCTTACTATTCAGAAGACGTTGTTTTTGCAAACACCAAAAGTGGCAATACGCTGTCCGGCACGTTGACCTTACCCACCAAAGAAGGCAGCTTTCCGGTAGTGGTACTCATCAGCGGCAGCGGGGCCCAGAACCGGGACGAAGCATTACTGGGCCATAAACCCTTTTTGGTGTTGGCTGATTTCCTAACCCGGAACGGCATTGGCGTATTGCGTTACGATGACCGCGGAACCGGGGAATCTACCGGAAACTATGCGACCGCCACTACCCTTAACCTTGCCACAGATACAGAGGCAGCCGTAAATTATTTGTTGACCCGTAAGGAAATCAATAAAAAGAAAATCGGACTGATGGGGCACAGTGAAGGCGGCGTGATTGCGCCCATGGTGGCCAGTCAATCAAAAAACATCAGTTTTATTGTGTTGTTGGCAGGAACCGGGCTCAGGGGAGACCAATTGTTGTTGTTGCAACAGGAACTCATTGCCAAGGCCTATGGAGCCAATGAGGAAACACTTCAAAAAAACAAGGCTATGAATGCCAAGATGCTCAACATGGTACTGACTTCAGCCAATGATGAAAAACTTACTGCCGACCTTACTGCCTACTGCAAAAAATATATAGCTGAAACTACCGACAAATCCTTTATGGATGGCATGACAGAAGACGAATTTATCACCGAACAACTCAATGCCTATACCAACCCTTGGATGAAATATTTCATCAGGCTCGATCCGGCTGTGGCCTTGGAAAAAAC
>CAZXRX010000033.1:0-5084 GCA_964642945.1 uncultured Flavobacterium sp.
TGTCCAGTGTCTCCGCCGGTACTAGTTCCTTTTCCACCGCCTCCGATATCATTTGGATAAGCAAATATACATTGCATCTTAGTGTCCAGTGAAAGTGCAATCATTCCACCGCTTGTATCACGAGGTGTACCTTGACTACCGCCAATATTTAAAAGGAAATCTCCAAACGGATCTGTACTTGGAGTTTTACTACCTCCAATTGATGGATTTTGCGGTAACTGTGAGTAGCCAACGAATGTGCCGAAAACGGCGAGAGCAAGAAACGCCACGCGTTTCACATTTGATATAAAATTTGTTTTCATGATTAATAAAAATTAAAAATTGATAAAAATTGAATTCCAGTTATCGGACAGTGGGCCCAACTGTTTCCGATTTACAACTGACCTAAAAAACGTTTTAGGATTTTACTTTTGGTTAATAATAACCGTTAAACGCCACTGTCAACTTTTGAGATTGACAATGGATTAAATGCACCGTTTTTAAGTGGATACATCTGACCATTGACTTCCTGATAGAACTCAATACCTAATGCAAGGAAAAGAGGTTTGGTACTCGCTGCTGTTACCTGGTTCATTTGCGCGATGGCAACAGTTGCCACGGCATTCCAAGGTAAAATTGCAGTTTCTGAGGTTTCTACAATAAATGTTTCAGCCTCAAAATCAATTTCGGCACCTCCAGAAATAATCTTAAAGTGAGTAGTTCCTGATGGCGCTGCAATCATGTTAACCGGAACAAACGGCGGAATATCCACTGTTATTTCTCCTGTCACACGGTCAATTGCGCTTGTAAACGGAGCGTAAAGGCTTGTGCCTAATTTACCCCTGATGTTGAATTCAAATCCAACAAGCAATTCCGCTTCACCATCAATTACGTTCCTCAAACCACGCTCACTGACTAAATCAGCCTGAATCACTTTTACCATTTCCCGGGTTAGCCTGCTAACCATTCTACCATCGGCAGAATTCAACAATAAAGCTCTCAGTGCAGTTCTAAGCAATTTTCCGGCCTTCCCAGCCCGTCCAAACTCAGAACCATTTTCACGTGTTCTTTGAAACGCAGGATCACTTTCAATCCTACTTTTTTCGATACCTCCTTTCTCGCGGGCAAGATGCCCGTCTTGCGAAGTCTTGTAAAAGGTAATACCTCCGATAGTACCTTTTAGTTTAATTATGCCTTTCTGTCTTGCCATAATTTCTAAAACTTTTGATTAATACTCATTTTCACAACTCACTTCATTTCGTCAATCGTTGCAACATTTTCGTGAATGAATAATCAAAGATTCCAGTATTGGCGCGACATTTCAAAGGGTGTATGTCGCTAGTAAACCATAATTGACTATAAGTACCAAAAATGACCTATTGCCAATCCAGGAAATATTATAGATTTACATTATAGTTGAGTTATGCTTTCGGTATATCAAAGGCATAGTTAAAGTATCAAATTTGAGAAATGGGAGCAAGCAGCGTTAGAGTGTGCATGTACCCGAAAGACGTTCAACGAATCATGGGTAAAGAATATACCCAGGCCAGAAGATATTTAAAGAAGATTAAGGAGCATCTTAACAAAGAAGATCACCAGTATATATCAGTAGAAGAGTTTTGTAAATATACCGGTCTCCCAATCGAAGAAGTGCAGCGTTGTATGTTGTAGGGTTGTGAAAAGTAAATTAGTCGTTTACAGCCTTCCTAAAACCTAAACGAACCAGTTCAATAAGCAGTATAAAAAATGAACTTATCCTTGTATATATGGGAGAAACGCCGTATATTTGATTAACAATTTTACGTTCTCTATCACACCCGAGACAGTGACCTATTTAGTGACCTGCCGACCACCATTACAGCGAATACCTTATAATACTAGCATACAGAACGAGGTTCGAATCCCTCTTTCTCCGCAAAGAAAAACCGAAAGCATGGCTTTCGGTTTTTTTGTTTCAGGCCGTGACGAAAGTTTACTTTCGGGAGCGGACGGAAACAAAAAAAGCAAAAAGGCCCACAAGGCCTTTGGGTTTTTCTTTGGCCAGGATTCCCACCCGGGAACACCGCAGGTAATCCTTCTTTCTCCGCCAGCCGAAAGTTAAATTTATACAAAACGCTGTAAAACTAATGTTTTATAGCGTTTTGTATTGTGGACACTAACTGTAAAGTTCATTAAATGGTTTTCTTTAAGTGAGCTTTTGGATAAACTTTGCTTGGTCAATTTAAATGTAAATAAATTTTTAATTCAGGCGCATTTGTATAAAAACGCTGCAATGGGCCTGGGTATAATTCTAATTTATTTAAAAAAAGGGTGTTTTCACCCTTTTTTTAAATAAATTAGAATTATACATTTGTTTAAGTGAGTTTTAACTTATGGATTTTCAATCATTTATGTACAGATTAAATGTAAATTTTTTATATGTGATGCTTTTTAAGTTCCTATGCGGAATCTATGCAGGCAGCAATAGTGGTAGTCTGCATGTTAATTAATAAACTTTCAATAAAAATAAATTAATCAATATAACCTCAGAAAATGGAAGAAAGAATGAACTGCTTCGTTATAATTGGCTTTGGTAAAAAAACAAGTTATGCCGATGGGAAAGCCCGAATTTTAGATTTAGATGAAACTTTTACCACCCTGATCAAACCTGTTTTTGATTCTCTTGAGATTAATTGTTACAGGGCCATTGATAAAAATATAAACGGTAGTATCGACAAGCTAATGCTTGAAGAAATCAAAAATGCAGAAATTGTATTAGCAGATATTTCTACGCTTAATGCAAACGTAATGTGGGAACTTGGTGTAAGACATGCGTTAAAACCCTTCCATACCCTAATGATTTGTGAAAAAGAACAAATGAAATCAGTTCCTTTTGATATTAACCATTTTATTATTCATGAATATGCGCATACAGAAGATGGGATTCCGAACAAGGAAGTCATTCGTTTTATCCCTTACCTTAAAGAAATTGTTCAAAAAATGCTGAGTCAGCATCCTCAACCTGATAATCCTGTTTATACATTTTTAGATTTAAATACCGCCGCATTGAATGTAGGAAATCAAGCGGGCTCATTCATTAATTTAATGCAAAAAGCCGAAAAATTAAAAGACCAAAAAAGATTTTCGGAGGCAATTGAATTATTCGAAAATGCTAAAGTAATTGCAGCAAATAATATGACCTTGAGAGATAATTTGTCTTTAATAATTAGTCGGATCGCTTTGTGTACCTATAAAGACGATGAAGCCAATTCAGAAAACTTACAAAATGCGTTTACAATTTTAGAGGAATTAAACCCCAACAACACCTTAGATGTAGAAGTATTGGGATTAAGTGGCGCAATTCAGAAAAGGTTAAACGAAGTGAATAATGACGATGAAAGTCTTGAAAAAGCAATTGACTTTTATTCAAGGGGTTTTTTCCAAAAACAGGATTACTACAATGGCATTAATGCAGCCTATATGTTATATAAAAAAGCAAGTATCCAAAAACAGAAAAACGATGATGACTTTGAAGAGTCAAAAACAGAAGCGGATTCCATTAGGAATAAGGTTTTAAAAATAGCACTCGCATTAGAAAACACAGCTGGTTTTGCCACTGATAATAAAAATGATGTTTGGGTACTTTTTACAATTGCAGAAGCATACAATTATAAAATGGATGCAACAAAAATGAAAGAATACGAAAACAAAGCTTTTGCTTTTGCCGAAAAAACCGACCAAGCCTTTGCTAAAAAATCTTATGAAGATCAAAAGCAAAAAATAAAAGAGATTATGGTGAAATTGATGTAATTAAGATTAGGGTAAAATCTATAGGAACCCCAATCAAAGAAGAATTCAAACAAGAGTAATCGGAAAACAATCAAAATGTAAATAAATCAATGAAAAAATCACTGCAACAACACCTTGACCCAAGCACAGGTCCAAAAAACATACTTTCTTTAGATGGTGGAGGAATTAGAGGCGCCTTAACCCTTGGCTACTTAAAAAAAATTGAAACCATTTTGCAAGATAAGTACGGTAAGGATTATTTACTCTGTGACCATTTTGATTTGATTGGAGGAACTTCAACAGGCTCAATCATTGCCGCTGCTGTAGCAACAGGAAAAACAGTGGATGAAATTAAAGATCTTTATATGGATTTGGGAGGAAAAATATTTGGTAAAAAACGGAATTGGTGGAATCCTCTGGAAACATGGAAATTTTTAAAAGCAGAATACGATTATCTGGTTTTAGAAGAAAGTTTGAAAAATGCTTTTGGAACACTAACGCTTGGAAGCGACGAAATTAAAACGGGACTTTGCATAGTGGCTAAAAGAGCAGATACGAATAGTGTGTGGCCGCTTATCAATCATCCGCAAGGAAAATTTTATGATACTATGCTTGGTAAAAACAAGAACATACCCTTGTGGCAGGCCGTAAGAGCCAGTAGTGCAGCCCCCACTTACTTTGCCCCACAGATGATTGATGTTGGTGATGGGCAACATGCCGCTTTTGTAGATGGAGGCGTAAGTATGGCTAATAATCCCGCTTTAACTTTGTTGATGGTGGCCACGTTGAAAGGCTTTCCTTTCAGATGGGAAACAGGTGAGGATAAATTGACCATAGTTTCAGTTGGTACTGGCTATAGTGTATTTAAAAAACAGACGGGTGACATTGAAGAAGCATGGATGAAAACCTGGGCACAAAATGTTCCCGATATGTTAATGCAGGATTCCAGTTGGCAAAACCAAATAATTTTGCAATGGCTCTCTAACTCCCAAACTGCCCATTACATTGACATGGAAATAGAAACTTTAAAAGATGATTTCATAGGGGGAAAGCCTTTAATAAAGTACTTGCGTTACAATTTCCCTATAACTGAAAATGAATTGAATGGTCTGGGATTGGGGAAAACGTTTACTAAAGAGCAGGTAGAGAGTTTAATTGAAATGAGCAATGCCCAAAACAGGCAGGAACTCTATAAAATAGGCGAGGCTGCATCAAAAGCTGTTTTACCATCACATTTTGATTAAATTAATTCAATGGGTTGGCTTATCAATAACGATGCACTTCTTTCTTATTCTTACCCGGATTAGAATTATTTGCTTTTTATTTACTAATTTATA
>CAZXRX010000033.1:5094-19783 GCA_964642945.1 uncultured Flavobacterium sp.
ACCAATCATTGCGCTTTAACTAAATTTAAAATAGAAGAATTGAATTTTTAAAATCTTAGATTAACTATTATTTACTAATTAATATGATTTCAAAACCACGAATATTTATTAGTTATTCCAGGGAAGATTTTAAATTCGCAACAGCAATCAAAGAATCCTTATTAAAGAAAAATTATGTTGTTTTCTTTGATGAAGAATCTATTGAAATCGGAGATGTTTTTCCAAAAAGAATAGTTTCAGAACTTAAAAAAACCGATGGAATCATAATCATTGTTTCCGATTTTTCCATAAAAAGTGAATGGTGCAAATTAGAGTCTTATTATGCTCATTTTTACAAAAAAACTATCATTCCTTTGAAGCTAAAAGGTATAGAAAATGAAAAAGATTTTCCATTAAACTATATTGAAAAAGATATTAATTATTATTTGGTCGAAGACCCTTCAAATTCTGAAAAGGCCCTAATAAAGATTGAAAACAAGTTAAAGGATATTAGAAAAAAGGCATTTCAAAGAGTTTTTAAATTAATAACTTATGCCCTTATCATAACAGCCGGTCTATCCTTAATTGTTTATTATGGCATAAATAATATAAACAGTATTAAATATAACAATGATAGAAAGGAATTAATAAGTCAGATAAAAAGCGCTGAAAAAATCCTTACTTCAAGTGAAATAGATTTTATCAAGTCAAAATTTAATAACGATGATGAGGTGCTTTCACAATTGTATCTGATACAAGTGAATAGCAAAGATTCAGATATGGCCAGAATGAATGCCAAAATTTTATCCGGCTATATACCAACTTCATATAAATTATCATCACCTTTTAAAGTTGAAAATTTAGAATGGTCCAATTCTAAAATGGAAAATAATTATTTAAACAACATAATTGTCAAGCAAGGACATCTAAATGATGTAACGCTCTCAAAAATAAATCTTGACAACGTTTCATTTTATGGGAATTCAGAATCTAAAGGAGTAATTTTTTCAAAGGTGAAATTTAGTAAATGCTTTTTCAATACAGTTAATTTTTATTCTAATCAGGCATCAGATGTGACCTTCACAGCATGCAAGTTTAATAATGTTATTTTAAACACCACAAATTTTTTTAAAGTAAAATTTCTTTCCTTGCCCCCGGAAGATGGGTCAGATATTGATTTAAACAAATTCACTTCATTTAAAGACTGTATCATATCAAATTCGAATCCTGTAGAGCCAGAAGTTGATTTAAATTTTGCTCAAGATTATATGGTTAGTTTTCAGGATATAAATTTTTATGATTGCAGATTTGA
Source organism: uncultured Flavobacterium sp. (assembly GCA_964642945.1). Classification (GTDB taxonomy): domain Bacteria; phylum Bacteroidota; class Bacteroidia; order Flavobacteriales; family Flavobacteriaceae; genus Flavobacterium. Next base: position 6,386 of record CAZXRX010000033.1, read on the forward strand.
TGGTTTGGTAAGGGCAGAGTGGTTTAAAAATTGTGGGTTTTACAATTGTAGCTTTACTTCTGAAAGTAGTAAAATTGAATTATCAAAATCAAATCATGTAGAGTGATAACGGCAAAATAAACCACATCCTGAAAAAGGAAGTAAAATAGCTGTACAATTCAAAATTTCTAATTTTTATTAATAAAAACATCCAAATTAAATAAATACCTTATCCAACCGCTGTTTTAATTGACTTTCTAAATCAATTAAATCTTTCCAAAACCTGAATCCATTCAACTTCAAATCATAATGTATTTTTTTTCTGGATTTTTCATTGGCAAGCAATATTAATTTTTTGTTATTTGCAATGGCATATCCAACTTCAAAATAGCAATTGGGTGTGCCTATGGTTAACTCGGCAACCACTATGTCACTTTCTTCAATTTCATTTCGTATTTTATAAGGTATTATTGTTTTAGAGTCTTCATCTTCCTCTTTAATTCTGATGACAGTAAATCCTTTAGTAATAAGTTGCTTTTCAATGGTGTTAAAAACAGCATCCTGGGTTTTGCTCAAACTCATTATTACAAATGCTTTATGCTCTTCTTTAACTTTATTGATTTTAGACTTTAACTTCCTTGTACACATATGAAGTCGCTCGTTCAAATTCGCCTTCCATATTTTAATTGTTGGCTCTAATTGTATCAGTAATTCTTTTTTTGTGATGTCTTTGGGATATTTTTTTAGCTTTCCACTCTTTATTTTTTCGAGTTTTTTATCAATAATAACTTCAATTTTGTGATTCCAATTGATATTGGGAGTTATGGTATCTTCTTTAAAAGGTTCGTTGATTGTAGCAAGACCAATATGATTATTATGGGTAAAATTGGTAACATCACCACAAAAAAGTGTTAAGTCATGTTTCCATAAATACTCAAAATTATCTTTTACACTGGTAAATTGTTTTGATTGCTCTTCATTGTTTTTTATAGTACACAATGGATAGTGAACAGACAGCACTTTTTCTTCCGGTATGCTTGCATATAAATAAGAATCACAAAAGAAAGTATCATTAATCCGCAACGTACAGGGGCCTACAGGTATACAGGCAAACCGTACCTGCATGGTGTGCATATTGTCGTATTTATTTTTACCTTCTGTAATAATTAAATTACTGTTCTTGTTTATCATACTAGCTATTCTCGTTAATGAATATTTCTGAGAACCTACCAAAGTTGAGTTAAGCAATTGATCACTGTTTAAGGCGGAATTGGCCTCATCAAAATCATAATAAGAGTCTACAGATTCATTTCTCCACTTCACCTCATTTTCAGCTCTGACAAGACATATCGGATAATCTGAATAGATATAACTGAAACACAGGCGTATTTTAACCCCATACCCCTGAATTTTTAAATCATCTAAATTTTTCTTACTGACAAATTTCTCAAATGTTTTTGATACCAATCTTCTCTTGTTTTTTAACTCATCCGGAATAGCCGCATGTGACAAATCAGCTCCCAATAAAGTATTGCAGGCAAACCCTGAAAAATCAATATTAATTATATGGTATTTTTTATCCTTTTTATATTCTGCGGTTGATTTCAGCTGCTCTTCACCCTCTTTACTAAATATCCAAATAAGATAGTCAAGGTATTTCTCATCAAATCGATCAAAATAATATTTTTCAAGTTCCATGTATAATTAAGTGTGTTTTAGTTGTAAAATAAGTAATTATTTTAAACATTTTGTAAAAAATAAATTAAAACTTAATGATTTTTGAATCATTTTAACAAGATCTGAAAGTTTGTTTTCTTGAGGTTTAGCAATTGATAATACCCTTGTTTAAATAATCAAATGATTAAAAAAGAAAATCATCAAATTGGTATTAAATGTTGTTTTTAAAAGCCAACCGTCAGTATTTTTTTTCCGGATTTTTTTATATAAATACATAGTACAGCTATTGAAATATAAAGAAATCATCCATTCAAAAGCACACAAAAATTAGCTGTAAACGCTATTCCTTTATTTTCCCAAAACTTATCCAAGCCAATACAATTATAAAAAACGGATCAATTAATGTCGGTTTAATCAACCCAAAATCATATCCTTTCATTCGAAAAAACAGGCCAATATTTTCAAAAATATAGTGTATCGGCAATTACCAACAAACGAATATAGAGTAATATAAAACAAAAATAAACAGGAAAAACACCCTATTTTAAAGGGCGAAAAACCTTCCTTAATACAAATCTTGTATAACTTATTGGAACATGGGCAATCAAGCGGTTTATTCCGGTCGTTTTTAAGTCAGTAAAAGTGTGAACCGACAAATCCGTTAGGGTGTGAAAACACTTGTTTCTGTCATGTTAACACAGGCTGAATTTACGGTTATTATTTTATTACATAAACATTAATAAATTTCACCTGAACTAACATTGCGGAGCCTATTTATTAATGTTTATATAGTATTCATGTCGACTTCTGTTAAAGAGGCAGATTTACTTTTGGAGCTCAAACAAGTAAACTATCACCACATGAAAAAAATGTACTTCAAATCAACAACATTGGGAATAATGTTGCTGTTTTGTTCCTTTATGCAGGGGCAAACCCTATTGCATTATTGGAATTTCAACAACAATGCTTCGGTTGCGGCAATTACAGCCCCATCGGTGACAATCATTCCGGGAGCTGCCATCACGGCCAACATCAGCGGAATCAGTGCCATTGATTTTGCCGGAGGAACCGGGCAAAATTTCAGCATCCTGAACCTGAATGCCCAAAACGGGGATGCTTCGGGAACGCATTTGCGTTTCAACGACCCTATCGGCAGTGCGCTGGTTTTTTCATTGCCCACCACGGGTTATGAAAATGCCATCGTAAAATTTGCCACACGTCGTTCAGGCTCAGGTGCCGGAACACAGGTTTGGTCGTATTCCACTGATGGGACGAATTTTACGTTTTTCAGTAACGTAATTCCAAATAATGGTGATCCTGCCTTGGCGACCTTGGATTTTTCAAGTTTGCCAGCTACAGACAACAATCCGAATTTTAAGCTGAAAGTGGAGTTTCAACTGGCTCCGGGCGGTAATGTAGGGAACAACCGCTTTGATAATTTTACCGTTCAGGGAACTGTTTTTACAGGAGGTGGCGATACAACGGCCCCAACGGTTGCTTTTCTTCCGATTAATGGGGCAATCAATGTAACTGCTGGGATACATCCGACACTTAGCTTTAACGAAAATGTACGGTTACTAGACAATAGTACCATTACCAACACCAATGTAGATGCCGTGGTGGAAGTACGTTTGAACAACGCTTCAGGAACTTTAGTGCCTTTTGATGCTACCTTTTCCTCAAACACCATTACTATAACTCCTACCTCAATGTTGAATAACAACCAATTGTATTATGTTGCATTGCTTCCGAATACCATTGAAGACACCAGTGACAATGCGGTTACGACTACCCAATCTGCCAGTTTTACTACTGCAAATCCATCTGCGTCAGGCATCGATTTATCTACCTATGTCAGGGTAGCCCGTTATAATTTACCGGAACCATTAACTGCAACAGCACCAGCCAATAACTTATTGTGTCAGGAAGCTTCGGCAGTAGCTTATAACTGGGATACGGATACCTTATTCATCACGGCTGACGGTAGTACTTCGGTTACCCAAGTTTCAAAAACAGGACAACTGATTGATACCATGACCATGGCCCAAGGCAGCAGTCCGCAGGGAACTGATTTTTACGATACCGAAGGGCTTACTTATATCGGTAACGGTCAGTTCATTATGAGCGAAGAGCGCGACAGGCAATTGGTTAAATTTACCTATGCTGCGGGTACCACCCTTACCCGGGCCAATACCCAAACAGTGAAAATAGGAACTTTTGTACCCAATACCGGAACTGAAGGACTTTGTTATGACCCCATTACCGGAGGGTTTATCTGCCTGAAGGAAATCGATCCTATCGGGATTTTCCAAACCAATGTAGATTTTGCTGCCGGAACGGCTACCAACGGTTCACCAACTACAGTCAATTCAATAAACCTTTTTGATCCGGCCTTGTTAGGATTTACCGACGTTGCCGATGTATTTGTATTGGCCAACCTGCCTTCACAGTCCACATCACCGAATTTGTTGGTATTGAGCCAGGAAAATGCCAAGGTGGTCAACATTGACCGAAACGGAAATATTGCCAGTTCACTTAGCATCGTTTCCGATCCGTCCGATACATTGAGCGTTAGCGCCCAGCAACATGAAGGAATTACCATGGACAACAATGGTGTTATTTATATCGTAAACGAAAATGGCGGTGGTGATATTAATCATCCGCAACTATGGGTATATGCCCCATCCAACGGAACGAATTCGGCACCCACTGCTATTGCCTTGACCAATACTGTTCCGAGCATTATTGAAAATTCAGTGACTACCCCGGCAATCAGGGTGGCTGATATTGTCGTTACCGATGACGGTTTGGGTACCAACACCTATTCGTTATCAGGAGCTGATGCGGTATCCTTTCAAGTTACAGGATCAAGTTTATTCATCAAACCGGGAACGGTTCTTGATTTTGAAACCAAAACAACCTATACCGTTACTGTAAATGTTGACGATGCCACAATAGGGGGTACCCCTGACGCGTCAGTAAACTTTACCTTATCAGTTACTGATTTGGTGAATGAAACACCCCAACTTCCAACAGTTACCATTTCAGAAGTAGCGCCTTGGGGAAGTGGAAACAGCCCGGCAGCTGCCGATTGGTTTGAAGTAACCAACAACGGGGCCACAGTGCTTAACATCAGCGGATGGAAGGTGGATGACAATTCCAATTCATTTGCCGCAGCTATTGCCTTAACCGGAATTACCAGTATTGCTCCTGGTGAATCGGTAATTTTCCTTGAAAGTTCAGCGTCTAATCCTGCTGCTACTGTGATTGCCAATTTCAAGTCGCTTTGGTTTGGCGCCAATGTACCGGCTGGTTTACAGGTTGGAACGTACCAAGGTTCAGGAATCGGGTTGAGTACTGGTGGCGATGCCGTGAATTTATATGATGCAACGGGTACGCTGCAGGCCAATGTGGCTTTTGGGGCGTCCCCAACCAATTTGTTCAAAACATTCAACAATGCAGCCGGTCTTAATAACACTACTATAGCCTTACTCAGTGAAATTGGGGTAAACGATGCTTTTGCAGCGGTTAACGATGCGCTTGAAATTGGTTCACCAGGTTCTGTAGGCCGTTTGTTCATCTCCGAAGTAGCGCCTTGGTCAAGCGGTAACAGCCCAGTGGCAGCCGATTGGTTTGAAGTAACCAATACCAAAGCGGTAGCAGTGGATATTACCGGATGGAAAGTCGATGACAACTCCCAATCTCCTGTCGCGGCCGTAGCCTTAAACGGAATCACCAGCATCAATCCGGGAGAATCGGTAATCTTTATCGAAACCAATGATTTGCCTGGTAAAACGACTGCGTTCTTAAACAACTGGTTCGGAACGAATCCGACAGCTGTACGTATCGGAAACTACACTGGCAGCGGTATTGGTTTGGGTACCGGTGGGGATCAGGTGAATTTATACAACAACAATAGCGTGTTGCAAACGAGTGTGCTTTTCGGTACATCTCCAACTGGGCCCTATACTACTTTTGATAATGCTATCGGACGCAATAGTTTGGTGACGCCCATTGCACAAATGAGCGCAGTAGGAGTGAACGGCGCCTTTGTGGCGACCAACAGCCCGACAGAAATTGGTTCTCCGGGAACTATTGTTACTTCAAACTGTGCAGTATCGATTACAGCTCCAAACAGTTTGACGGTAAGTACCAACAACGGATGCACGGCAACCGGAATCAATTTAGGAATGCCTATTGTAACCTCAGGCTGTACGATAATCAGTGTAACCAACAATGCGCCATTGGCTTTCCCATTAGGAACCACTACCGTAACCTGGACGGCTACCACTTTGTATAACACTACATTTACAGCTACACAAACGGTAACCGTAACCGATACTACCGCTCCTGCAATTTACTTCCAGCCAGCAAGTGTATTGCCAGGGGTAACAGGGCCATCCACCACACAAAGTCCATATTTATTATCGCAATCAGCGGGTGGTAAATTCACATCCATCTTATCGGTTAACGATGTGGTTGGAGGGTACCGCATGGTAGGTATTCCTGACGGATTGGGCGCTTACGACAACAATAACGGCACCTTTACCTTATTGATGAACCATGAATTGGGCAATACACAAGGTACTGTGCGTACCCACGGTGCAACTGGTGCTTTTGTATCGAAATGGGTCATCAACAAATCGAATTTATCAGTAGTAAGCGGCAGCGATTTGATCCAATCGGTTTATACCTGGAATACTGCTTCTAACAGTTTTGTACAAGGAACTACACAGTTCAACCGTTTTTGCTCGGCCGATTTGGCACCAGCATCCGCTTTCTACAATAAAACTACCGGTTTAGGCACCCAGGAACGTATCTTTATCAACGGGGAAGAATCAGGAACAGAAGGCCGTGCTTTCGGACACATTTTAACAGGTGCAGCAGCAGGGGTGAGTTACGAACTTCCGTATTTGGGTAAATTCTCCTGGGAAAATGCTGTGGCAAGTCCTTCTTCAGGAGTTAAAACAGTAGTTGCCGGAACGGATGACAGTACGGTAAACGGACAGGTATATTTCTATATCGGAACCAAAACCAATACCGGAACGGATATTGACAAAGCCGGATTGAACAACGGTAAATTATGGGGTGTGAAAGTGACTGGTTTATCAGATGAATTGTCTGGTAGTATTCCTGCCCCAAACACCGTCTTTACCTTGGCAGACCTCGGATTGGTTCAAAACAGTACAGGCGTATCGCTAAATGCCAACAGCATCACTGCCGGGGTAACCAATTTCTTACGTCCGGAAGATGGTGCCTTTGACCCATCAAACCCTAATGATTTCTATTTTGTAACGACCAATGCGTTTACGGCACCAAGCCGTTTGTGGAGATTGCGTTTTAACGACATCGCTAACCCGGAAACAGGCGGAACCATTACCGCCGTATTGGACGGTTCAGAAGGACAACGGATGTTGGACAACATGACCATCGACAAATTTGGACACATCCTGTTACAGGAAGATCCGGGAGGCCAGGCGCACAGTGCCAAAGTTTGGCAGTATACTATTGCAACAGACGTTTTAACATTGGTAGGGAAACATGATCCGGCCCGTTTTGGGGATGTTGTTGGCGCAGTAACTACACCGGCTACCAGCCCATACAACAATGATGAAGAGTCTTCAGGGATTATCGATGTATCGGATATTTTAGGACCGGGAATGTTCTTGTTGGATGTTCAGGCACATTATACAACCGGTTTGTCGAATGTAACAGAAGTGGTGCAAGGGGGGCAATTGTTGGCTTTCTTTAATCCGGCATCCATGATTGCATCTGCTATTACTGCTGCACCGGCTGTTATTACCGCTTGCTCAGGAACCGGAATTGATTTGGGTACACCCGCTACAGCAGACAATTGCTCCGTAGCCACTGTGACCAACAATGCACCAACCACTTTCCCGGTAGGTACCACCACAGTAACCTGGACTGTAACTGATGGCAGTGGCAACACAGCAACAGCTACCCAAACCGTAACTGTAAGCAATTTGGTGGCTGCTGCTACAGCTGGAACCATTACTTGTAACGGCGGAACTACTACAGTAACTGTTTCAGCTACAGGCGGAACCGCTCCTTACACAGGAACAGGAACGTTTACAGTAGGAGCAGGAGCGTATTCGTATACCGTAACTGATGCTGCGGGTTGTGCTTCAACGGTAACGGGAACGATTACAGCGCCTGCCCAGTTGACCACAACCACCAACATCACCTCATCTACGGCTTACACTTGGCCGGTAAGCGGCTTGACTTATGCCACATCAGGTGCATACACTTTTAATACAGTAAATGCCAATGGCTGTACCGTAATCAATACCCTGAACCTGACTGTTACGGTAAATTCATTCAACTTAGGTACTTCATGTGGTGGCACGGTAAGCAGTCTTTCTGTCACAGTGGTTGCGGCTCCGGTTACAGCTGCAACGGCCTATACCTTCAGGATTACCAACATGACCACCGGTATTTCGTTTGTAGTTAACAGGCCGGTGAATTCTTTTGCCTTGTCAAATTATGCCGGAATTACATTGGGTACTACTTACCAAGTAGAGGTTTCAGTAAACGGAGGAGCCAATTATGGTACGCCCTGTACGGTTAACACACCGGCGCCGACATCAACCATCGGGGCGCAATGTGGTACTACCTTAAACTCTTATGCACAATGGATTTATGCGGATTATTACGCTTCGGTTACCGGATACCGGTTCAGGATTACCAATATGGCAAGCAACACGGTTCAGGTGTATGATGCGCCAAACGGATTGAACAAGTTTAACTTCAATCAATTACCGGCTTCGTTCAGGACGGCAGGAACCACTTATTTTGTGGAAGTGGCGTTGAAAAATACGAACGGAACTTATCTGCCTTACAGTGCAGGATGTACGGTAACTACTTCTGGTGCTGCCCCGGTAATCACCAAGGCGGTTGCTGCAGTAAATGGTTTCAGTGCCCTGGCTTATCCAAACCCTTTTGCCGAAAGCTTCCTTTTTGACGTGAAAGCCACATCGGAAAGCCCTATTCAGGTAATGGTTTACGATATGATCGGAAGACAATTGGAAAACAAGAGTGTAGCGCCAGCTGACATCAACAGCCTATCGTTTGGTGATTCGTTCCCATCGGGCGTATACAATGTGGTTCTTTCACAGGGCGAAAACACGCAAACATTGAGGGTAGTCAAAAGATAATCCCGAATAATAATATCTTATCAGTAAAGCCCTCCATCTTGGGGGGCTTTTTGTATGAATACCATCATTGATAAAGAGATAGGGCAAAACGGTTTTCCCGGTTTTCCAGACGGTAATCCTTCAGGAACTTACGCTCGTTCATCCGAAAAAATTTATCCGCCCTTATTCTTTAGTATTGCATTGAAAAAACCTGTACCAATAGGTTGTAAAAGGGCTGAGGAATTAAAAAATCAGTAACCTTTTTTTTTAAAATAAAAAAATAAATCTCTCCAATTGGCCCTAAATTATTTCCGTAGGTTTGCCCAATTTTAAAAAAAACGTTAGAATGACCATCATTAAATTACCCAAATTGAAACAGTATTATTTTATCAGACCGCAAAGTTTTTCGCTTTTGCAATTTTCCCTTTATTTAACCTTGGCGCTACTTTTTGGTTGCCAGACTTTATTTTCGCAGTTGACGATTCCCGCCAACAACGCTTACACAACCACGAGTAACCGACCAGTCGGGGCATTTTACGGCCACGACCGTACGGCATCAATCTACACTTCATCCGAAATGGGCATTGCTTCGGGCTCTACAATCACCGGCGTTCGTTATTTCGTTCAAACGGCTTCGGCACCAGCCACCTTGCCGGTCTCCATCTACATGAAGAATGTGTTCAACAACTCGTATACGGCGGGCTTATACAATAGCGCACTTATTGGCTCCACAACCGTGCATTCCAGCTTACTGCAGGGATCTAGTGTTACGGCGGGTCGATGGATTACGTTTCAGCTGACGACACCTTTTGTGTACACGGGCGATAACCTACAAGTTTTGGTTGCCACCGATATTGACAGCGACCCGGGGCAAGGCACGAACGATAAAACCTTCAGATGGTCTGGTACGTCAAGTACGCAAACCCAAACCTGGCAAAGCAATATTGCAGCAACATTTCCAAGCAACGGAACCGTTTCCAACTCAAAACCCAACATCCAGATTTTGTACAACACACCCGGCGCGGTTGGTACGCTTTCGTGGGATTATACGGCGCTCTCCCTGCTGGAAAACCGTACGCACACCATTGCCGTAAACCGCAGTGGCGGTTCGACCGGAGCGGTTTCTGTTAATTACGCCACATCAGACGGTACTGCCATTGCCGGAACCGATTATACCCCAACTTCAGGAACACTGACCTGGGCCGACGGTGACATGGCTCCAAAAACATTTACGCTCACTACCTTACCGGATTTTATCCTGGACGACGCCGAGACCATCAACATTACGCTTTCAAATCCTTCAGGAACAACCATAACAGGCAGCAATCAGATGGTTGTATCCATCACCGATGTTTTGCCTCCGATGACCGGAACTTACACCGTAGGGACAGGCGGAAACTACCCCTCACTGACCAATGCAGGCGGGATTTTTCAGGCAATCAACACGCGGGTCGACGGTGTTTCAGGACCACTGACCATCAATATCATTTCGGATTTGACGGGTGAAACGGGAACTATCGCACTGAACGAGATTGCGGGCAGCCACCCTGTTTTGATCCAGCCTTATGGGGGCCCAAGAACTGTAAGCGGGTCGATCAGCAACAGCATCGCGAATTTAGGCCTGATCCGATTTGAAGGCACCGACAATATTACAATCAACGGCTCACTTGCGGGTGGTTCAGTACCAAGTTGCCAGATAGGTGGCGATGCCTCATTAAGGCAATTAACGTTCATCAATAACACGAGCGCCAATACCGTGGCACTCCTGTTCCAGTCTTCAAACAGCGGTGCCTATAACAACACCGTTAAAAATGTCAACGTTGTAGGCGCTTCGCCAAGCACGGGCTACGGTATCATGTTCCGTGTGTTCCCGCATTCCAGTTCTATTCCTTCTTTGGTCAACAACCAGAACAGCCGGATAGAGAACTGTGCAATCAAAAAAGCCGGTATCGGCATTTCTTCTTCAGGATCAACCACATCCAACCCCAACACCGGACTGGTCATTCATCAAAATGACATTTCGGCTACAGGAACCGATAGGGTATCCAAATATGCGGTGATCATATCCAACGAGACCAATCCGCAGGTTACCTTCAACAAGGTCAACATCATGAATGCCACTACCGATTCGAGCGAAACGGTAGGCCTGGCGATTGGTGCCGGACAAGCCTATTCGCCCAGTGTGACCAGCGGCGGAATCAGTGGCGCTTTGGTCGCCAACAACTGGATAACCGGAGTGGTGAGCACGGTTGATCTTGGTGGTTCTACTGCCGGAATCGCTATTTCAGGAACTGCGTTCGGTACGCCAAATATTATTCAAAACAACATGATCAGCAATGTATCCGGTCTCTCCCAATTCAACTACCATGTAGCCGGAATTTGGGTGGTTGGCGCTGTCGCTTCAGAAACCAAACTCTATTACAATACGATTTCCTTATACGGAGACCGCGGCGCACGTACCAACCAGTCGTGCAGCTATGGCATCGCAGTTTCGGGGCTGGATCCTTCGGTGGAGATGAAAAACAACATCATTTCAACCACGCAGATCGCAACGGGTGGCGGCCTTTTAAAAACGTATGCCTTCGGAACCCTGAGCAGCACGTTCGACAATCTGGTATCCAATAACAATGTGTTTTACAGCGGCGGGGTTCAGGATGGAGGTTTCCGCTCGGGCAGCCTTGCCAACAACGCGGGAACCAGTTATGCAACCCTGGCCGGCTGGACAGCCGCTACCGGCAAAGACACCAACTCTGTTGAGGTACAGCCGGTGTTTGCCGCAGCCAACGACCTCCATCGGGTTGCCGGAAGCAATCCAACCATTGAGGGCATCGGAACACCCATTGCAAGTGTGGTAACTGACTTTGACTGCCAACCCCGAAACCTTACCAACCCAAGCCCGGGTGCAGACGAAGTCAATGTGATTGGCTATACGATTTCGGCCTCTGCCGGAGCTAACGGCACCATTTCACCTGCCGGTACCACGACGGTATTCAACAATGCTAACCAAACCTATACCATTACGGCGAATTGCGGTTATGCGATATCAGACGTGCTGGTTGACGGGATTTCGCAAGGTGCCATCACTAGTTATACCTTTGCAAACGTATCGGCCAACCACACCATTAGCGCCGTCTTTAGCGGAAACCTGCCTACTATTGCTGCCTCCGGCGCGACAACTTTCTGCCAGGGTGGAAGCGTTACGCTGACTTCCTCTGCAACAACCGGAAATATCTGGTCGAATGGGGCAACAACGCAGTCTATCACGGTTTCGACAGCAGGCTCGTATACGGTTTCGGTGAACAACGGAAGCTGTACCACAGCCCCATCGGCTGCCACAACCGTTACCGTGAACCCGCTTCCTGCAGCACCAACGATTTCAGCTTCGGGTGCGACTACTTTCTGCCAAGGCGGAAACGTTACCCTGACTTCCTCTGCAACCACAGGAAACCTTTGGTCTAACGGGGCAACCACCCAATCAATTACCGTGACTGCTTCAGGAACCTATACGGTGTCGGTGAATAATGGAACGTGTACTTCGGCCGCTTCGGCTGCCACTACGGTTACCGTGAATCCACTTCCGGTAACCCCGACCATTACCCCAACAGGACCCACAACTTTCTGTCAGGGCGGAAGCGTGATTTTAATCTCATCGGCAGCCAGCGGAAATGTCTGGTCAAATGGCGCGACAACGCAGTTCATCACGGTCACTTCTTCGGGAACTTATTCGGTTTATGTAAACAATGGAATATGTACCTCGGATGCTTCAACTGCAATAACGGTTACGGTTAACCCGCTTCCTGCGACGCCGACCATCTCGGCTTCTGGTGCGACAACATTCTGCCAGGGCGGAAGCGTTATGCTGACTTCCTCTGCAACCACTGGAAACCTCTGGTCTAACGGTGCGACGACGCAATCAATCACGGTTACGGCTTCCGGAAACTATACGGTTTCTGTAAATAATGGAAGCTGTACTTCGGCTGCTTCTGCTCCTACAGCCGTTGCGGTGAACCCGCTTCCTGCGACGCCAACGATTTCAGCTTCGGGTGCGACAACATTCTGCCAGGGCGGAAGCGTTACGCTGACTTCCTCTGCAACCACCGGAAATATCTGGTCTAACGGCGCGACGACCCAATCAATCACGGTTACGGCTTCCGGAAACTATACGGTTTCTGTAAATAATGGAAGCTGTACTTCGGCTGCTTCTGCTCCTACAGCCGTTGCGGTGAACCCGCTTCCTGCGACGCCAACGATTTCAGCTTCGGGTGCGACAACATTCTGCCAGGGCGGAAGCGTTACGCTGACTTCCTCTGCAACCACCGGAAATATCTGGTCTAACGGCGCGACGACCCAATCAATCACGGTTACGGCTTCCGGAAACTATACGGTTTCTGTAAACAATGGAAGTTGTACCACAGCACCATCAGCTGCTACTACCGTTACGGTCAATCTACTTCCGGACGCCGGCGTCACGCAAAGTGGTGGGATTGTGACGGCTACCCAAGCTGGAGTGACCTACCAATGGTTTACGTGTGCGAACGCCGCGATTGACAACGAGACTGGGCAGACCTTTACCCCGACTGTTATTGGC
>CAZXRX010000033.1:19793-26873 GCA_964642945.1 uncultured Flavobacterium sp.
TTGGACAATCCGGCTTTTGCCCGCAATCAGTTCAGGATTTATCCGAATCCGGTAAGCGAGCTGCTGCACATTGAATATACAGACGTTTTGACCCAGGTGGAAGTTTTTAATATGGTAGGACAAAAATTGATTTCAGGCAAAGCGGGTGCTGCTTCGGCCCAAATTGACATGAGCCATTTTCCGGCCGGAACTTTTGTAGTTAAAGTATCGTCAGATGCTACTTCCGAATCGTTCAAGGTCATCAAAAAATAAGTTACTGCTACAGTTTTTAAAGCCCGGAAGCGACCTGCCTCCGGGCTTTTTGGTATATGGAAGTTATGAAACCAAATTTATACCGTAGTGACTATGCTGGAAACTTTATGCTTTTCGGTTTTTGATATCCATCTTAATAAGAACAGGGTGTTTCCGGGTTTTATTTGATATTAATTTCAAAACCCAAAAAAAGGTTTCCTGCTTTGACCCAGACCGAAATAGAAATGGGTTTATGAATCCGTTTAAAGAAATTACATCCGCAACAAAAAATTACAGATTCTGTAATAAAAGTGGCCCAACTGAGCGTTGGATATAAATCAAAAATGTATCCGTCTAAAGGGAAGGAAATTATTGCAATTGCCTTATAATAAGTTAATTACGGATAATTTTTCTTCCGAAAACCATTTTGTAACCTTTTGTAACCCTCATTTTACCCGGTTTGTTTTGCTCTTAAGTTATTATTGCCAAAAAAATTTTTTTTTGGAAGAAAAAGAACTTATCAGGGAACTGGTTGAAGGTAGAAGTGACGCTTATACAACTCTTTTGGCTAGATACGAAAAGAGGGTGTTTAACTTATGCCTTTCCTTTGTGCCCAACAATGATGATGCAGAAGATATTGCCCAGGAGGTATTTATCGAAGTTTTCAATTCTGTTTCCAAATTCAGGCAAAATGCCAAGCTGTCTACCTGGATTTTATCTATTGCAAAAAACAAATGCATCGATTTTATCCGCAGTCAAAACGCCAAGAAAAGGAAGGCGTTCAGGCAAGGTATATTTATAGATGACGTTGCACAATTCGAAAATTATTTTGTTGACTTTACCCACAGTGGTGTGGAACTGGAAAGTAAGGAAAACGCGATGGCACTGTATAAAGCCATAAACTTATTGCCTGAAAACCTCAAGGTAGCTTTTACACTTAATAAGATAGACCATTTGAGTTATGAAGAAGCTTCTGAAATCATGAAATGTTCAGAGGCTTCAGTGGTTTCTTTGGTGTTTAGGGCTAAGTTGAAATTAAGGGAAATTTTAAAAACATACTATAATGACAATTTTTTGTAAAGTTTTATCACCAATTACGTCTATACGGTAATACCAATGAGATTAAGCCATGAAGAAAGATATTGAAACGATTTTAAGCAGTATGGATTTTGTAGAAGAACAAAATCCCAGTGCTTTTTTTAAAGAAAAAGTGGTAAGGAATTACCAATTAAGAAAGGAAGAAATGACCCGCAGCTGGGAAGATTGGTTTCCGTGGATGAGTGTCAAACAGCAATTGGTTTTAACAGCTGTAGTGGTGATTATCAATATCGTTTCGGTAATCACTATTTCAAATGAAGTACAATACCAAAGGGATTTAAAAACATTATCCCTCGAATTTAATATGGCTTTATGACAAACAAAAAAAACATACTATATGGGTTATTGGCCTTAATGTTTTTATTAAATGGTTTTTTAGTGTTCCAACTCTATAGTTTTAGTGCAACCAACCAATCAGTAAGACCAGCTCCGCCACACCAAATACTGGTTGACCGATTGGATTTTACCGCTGCCCAGCGTAAAGCCTTAGACACACTGTATCTGGGCAGGGAATATGAACTCCATCATTTGGCCATGCGTTTGAAATCTCAAAAAAACACTTTGTTTGAATATTCAAAAACCGTTGAGTATAACCCCGAAAAAGTAACACTTCTAACGAATGATATCGGAATCACCATGAGTGAAATGGACCGGAAAGTATTTGAAATGTTAAGAGGCATCAGGATGATTTGTGATGACAAACAGAAAATAAAATACGATCGGATATTCAAGGAAATTTTCCATAAAGAAGGCAGGAAACACCATATGGAAATGCGGGACTGATCGGTAAACAAAATTTTGACCCCAAAATCAACTTAACCTAATACTTATGAAAAATAAATACGGCTTATTTCTTTTTCTACTTTGTTTTCAGGCTTTTTCACAAGTCGGAATCAATACAATGACGCCCCATTCCTCTTCAATGCTGGAAATTTCCAGTACAGAAAAAGGTATTTTGATTCCGCGTATGACTTCGGCAGAACGGATCGCCATTGCTTCTCCGGCAACCGGTTTGATGGTATACGATACCACCTTGAACGCCTTCAGTTACTACGACGGAACCACCTGGAACAGCATAGGAGGATCTGGCACCAATTATTGGACGCTAAGTGGTACGAATCTGTACAACAACTCCGGAACCAACCTAGGCATTGGCCTCACCGCTCCTTCTGCCAATTTGGACATTACAGGAACAAACGCTGGTTCAAATTCTTTACAGTTGAGAAGCGGTAATCTTTCGGGTTCCACGAGCAGCAACCAGATTTTATTCGGGTACAACAATTCGGCCAGTTTCAGGCACGCCATCAAAACCAGGCATCAAAGTGGGGCGTCACAAGGAAATGCCATTGATTTTTACGCCTGGAATTATGGGGTAGATGCCACCGGTACCGTGGGAACGAAACACCTGATGACCTTGGATGGAACGGGCTATGTGGGTCTTGGCACCACTACGCCGAATGATAAGCTCCATGTGGTGGGTAATACCAGAATTGACAACGGAAGAATTGAATTTTACAATACCGGAGGGTCTGTTTTTATTGGAAACGATGCCGGTTTGAATGACAGTAAGGTAAACAGTTTCAATAATTTTGTCGGGTATTTTTCCGGCAAAGCCAATACCAGCGGCACCAATAATACCGCTTATGGCGCAGGTGCCATGGAAACCAATACTACAGGCAGTTTCAACACCTACATCGGAAGGCTGACCGGGCTGAACAACACAACCGGTTCCAACAATACCTTCCTCGGAAGCTACGCCGGCTATAACAGTACCGGTTCATCCAATATTTATGTAGGGCGCTTTGCGGGTTTCGGTCAGACTACTGATAATAAATTGTTCATCGACAATACCAACACTTCAACCCCCTTAATTTACGGCGAATTTGATACTGATCTATTAAGGGTAAACGGAACCTTGAATATCAATAATGCTTATTCCCTGCCTACCACCAGCGGAACCGCCAACTATGTTTTGCAAAGCAACGGGGCGGGTGCCACCTCATGGGTCAATCCGAATACTTTAAGCCTGACAGAAAACGATCCGCAGGTTTCATCCACCTCGACCAATATGATTCCGAAGTGGAACGGCAGCACCTTGACAGACGGACTCATGTTGGACAATGGCACCAATGTAGGGGTAGGGGTGGCTAATCCTGCTGCCAAGTTGGATGTTTCAGGAACCAATAGCGGTTCAACTTCGTTGCAATTGCGAAGCGGTAACAGCGGAAATGCGACTTCAAGCAATCAAATCGTTTTTGGATATAACAATACTTCAGACTTTAAGCATGCCATCAAATCAAGGCATCAAAGCGGGGGAGCGCAAGGGAATGCCATAGATTTTTACACCTGGAAGTACGGAACAGATGCTGATGGCGCAGTGGGCACACAGCAGGTGATGACTTTGGACGGAACCGGCTATGTTGGTATTGGTATTACCACGCCATTAGACAAATTGCACATCAATGGAAATGCCAGGATAGATGGAGGCAAAATTGACTTCAGGAACACCGGATTTTCGACTTTTGTAGGAGAAAGTGCTGGTTCAAACGACGACAATACCAATAACCAAAATACTGCCGTAGGAGCCTATTCCCAATTTAGTACCACTTCAGGTTATCGCAACGTCAGTAATGGTGCAAACACACTTTACTCCAATACTACAGGATACAATAATGTTGCTGTCGGATTCAACGCTTCATTGAGTAACAGCACGGGTTACGGCAATGTAGCCATAGGGGAAGGCGCTTTGTATTTCAATCAGACAGGTAATGAAAATGTTGCAATCGGAAAGCTTAGTGGTATTGGTAATTTAGGCAGCGGAAATGTATTTATAGGCAATAGTGCCGGGGCCAATGAATTGGGTTCCAACAAGCTGTACATCGATAACAATAATACCCTTTCTCCTTTAATTTATGGCGAATTTGATACCGATTTAGTAAGGGTTAACGGAACTTTAAACATCAACAATGCCTATTCCCTGCCCACCACCAGCGGAACCGCAAATTATGTTTTACAAACCAATGGTTCCGGTGCCACCAGTTGGGTGAATCCTAACACCTTAAGTGTTGCAGAATCTGACCCCCAGGTATCAAGTGCCACGTCAAACATGATTCCGAAGTGGAACGGCAGCACCTTGACAGACGGACTCATGTTGGACAACGGAACCAATGTAGGAGTAGGGGTTACCAATCCTTCTGCCAAGTTGGATGTTTCAGGAACCAATAGCGGTTCCACCTCGTTGCAATTGCGAAGCGGCAACAGCGGAAATTCGACTTCAAGCAATCAAATCATATTCGGATATAACAATACTTCAGACTTTAAGCACGCCATTAAATCAAGACATCAAAGTGCAGGACCCCAAGGAAATGCCATAGATTTTTACACCTGGAAGTACGGAACGGACACGGATGGATCGGTTGGGACACAGCACGTGATGACTTTGGACGGAACCGGCTATGTTGGTATCGGTATCACAACCCCTTTGGAAAAATTACACGTCAAAGGAAGTACCAGGATAGATGGAGGTAAAATCGATTTCAGGAATACCGGGCTGTCAACCTTTATCGGAGAATATGCCGGGCAGAATGATGATTTTACAACAAATGAAAATTCAGGATTTGGCGGATTTTCACTCTATAACAACACTTCGGGATACCGCAATGTAGCCAATGGAGCCTACACGCTGTACTCCAATACTACAGGATACAACAATGTAGCCATCGGATTCAACGCTTCATTGAGTAACAGCACGGGTTATGGCAATGTAGCCATAGGGGAAGGTTCTTTGTATTCCAATCAGACAGGCAATGAAAATGTTGCCATCGGAAAGCTCAGTGGTATTGGTAATTTGGGTAGTGGAAATGTATTCATTGGGAATAGTGCAGGGGCCAGTGAATTAGGGTCCAACAAACTTTATATCGACAACAATAATACCGGTTCTCCTTTAATTTACGGTGAGTTTGATACCGACGTATTAAGGGTAAACGGAACATTGAATATCAACAACGCCTATTCCCTGCCCACCACCAGCGGAACCGCCAATTATATTTTACAGACCAATGGGGCGGGAGCAGCGAGTTGGGTGAATCCAAATTCCTTAACCGTTACCGAATCGGATCCGCAGGTATCAAGCGCCACGTCAAACATGATCCCGAAATGGAACGGATCAACCCTGACCGATGGAATAGTATACGACAATGGCACCAATATCGGCATCGGAACCACTTCTCCGGGCAGTAAACTCGAAGTGCAAAACGCCGCAGCGGTCAATATAAACGTAAAAAGCACCACCAATACGGCTGCCATCAATGTGACGTCACCCAATGCCAATGATGCCACTTTCTACATCAATACTTTAAGCGGCGCCAATTCATTGCGGAGATGGGGCTTGGGCAAAGCCAATAACAACGAATCCGGAAGCAACGCCGGTAGTTTTTTTGTATTGAACCGATACGATGATTCGGGTACCTACTTGGGCCAACCCATTTTAATTAACCGGACTACCGGCGGTATGACAATCGGTAATGACAATGTCAGTACTACTGATAATACCTTAAAAGTAAACGGCAGTATGTCATTAAAGGTAATGACGGTAGTAAGCAGCAACAATACAACAACCCTCGATGGTGACGATTACTCGGTTATTTTCGGGGGAACCATAACCGGCAACAGTGTCGTTCTGCCTGCTGCCAACAGCTGTACCGGAAGGGTATATTTGATCATAAACCACAGTAGCAGTTCGGTTACCATCAGCAGCTACATCACGGCCAACGGCACCAACAGTACGGCTGTTGCAAATGGCTCAAACGTACAAATCATGAGCGACGGAACGAATTGGCATAGAATAAACTAACAGGAGTTACTTGTGAAAGCCCCTGAATAACCCCAAAAAAACCAATTACCCAATCATTAAAATGCATCACCTATGAAGACCTTGGAACTCAACTACACCAAAATGACTGGCAGCAAAAAAAGACAACTCAAATTTAATATGGGTTTTATTCTGGTCATCATCAATATTAAAAGTGAAGGCGTAATTCCTATGCCATAAACCTTTCTTCAACCCAAACACCCAGTAAAGATCAAGAATCCTCTTGCAGTGAGAAAGACACAATGGTCAAGACTTTATTGCACTTTTGAATCAGGGCGGGATTTGGATTTTTTTCGGTAAAACAAATGAAAAGAAAGAAAAATTAAAAAAATACGTCTCAAATACAGCAGACAAACCCCAAGAATAAAATTTAACTTAACCTAACTATTTATGAAATTAAAACTTTACCTACTCCTTTCAGTTTTCTTTCTGAATTATGCCACTGCCCAACAAAACTGTGGTTTGTATGAGGTACCGCTTTCAGAAAGGGCCCAGGTTTCCTCGTTGATTGTTGAAGGAATCGTAAAATCGTCAAAGGCACAATGGGACGGCAGCAGAAAAAAAATCTACACCCTGCATGAAGTCGAAATTACAAGTGTTTTAAAAGGCAGTACCTCGCAAAATCAAATAAAAGTAGTCACCCAGGGAGGGGAAATCGACTTTAAAAAACATTCGGTCAGCAACGAATTGGAGTTAAAAGTGGGCGATGCCGGTATTTTTCTGCTCAAAGCAAGCGCCTATGACATTCCTTCCAATCAAACCTTATATACTACCCCTTCGTTTGCACAGGGTTTCATTAAATACCAGAAAGAAGATCAATCGGCCCATGGCCCTTTTGATCATTTTGAAACGATTGACGCACTTACCGTTGCGCTTCAAAA
>CAZXRX010000034.1:0-24264 GCA_964642945.1 uncultured Flavobacterium sp.
CTTACAAAAGGTAAAATATTTTCGGATTCGAATTTGCTCGAGCTTTTTTTGTTCCAAATAAAAAAAAAATACTTTTTTGTCTAAAAACTGAGTGGCGGCGAACTGAAACGACTGTATTTGTGTACGGTGCTCATCCAAAACCCGAACTTCCTGATACTCGATGAGCCTACCAACGACCTCGACATCATTACCCTGAACGTGCTCGAAAGCTTCCTGCTCGATTATCCCGGCTGTTTGCTGGTGGTGTCGCACGACCGTTATTTCATGGACAAGATTGTAGATGATTTGTTTGTGTTCCGCGGAAATGGTATCGTAGAAAATTTCCCAGGGAATTATTCTGATTTCAGGGCCTATGAAGATTCTGCCGAACCTACATCGAAAGACGATACCAAGGAAAAAACGAATTGGAAGACCAAAACGATATCTGAAGGATTGACATTTAACGAGCAAAAGGAATTCCAGAAAATAGAGCGTGAAATCAAGGATCTGGAATACGAAAAGAAGCAAATCGAACAACTCTTCGCCGACGGTAAAGTAGCCGAAAACGACATCGAAAAGAAAGCCCACGAACTGCAAAAAGTCATCCAAACCCTGGAAAACAAGGAAGAACGTTGGTTTGTGCTTTCCAGCAAAATGGAGTAAATATAGTGTTCAGTATTCAGTTGGCAGTTTGAACACTGAATACTGTGCACTGAGCACTGAATACTGAGCACTGAACACTGAACTTATGTTATTTCAGCTAAATTCATATTTGAAATTCTTATATCATTCAAAAAACGAGCACGGGGTACATTCGCCTTTTGTGTTTGATTTGGTCACCAAATGTTTTTATAACAAGACCGATTTTCCGGAATATGCCCTCTTGAAACAATACCGGAAAGCTTTGCTGCACAACCAAAACACCATTGAAGTTACCGATTTTGGGGCGGGTTCTAAAGTATTCAAAAGCAATACAAGGCAAATTGCCGCCATTGCCAAAAACGCCGGAATATCATCCAAAAGAGCGGAACTGTTATTCCGGATGGTACGTTATTTCCAACCATCAAACATATTGGAAATCGGCACCTCATTGGGCTTGGCCACTTCTGCCCTTTCTTTAGGAAATCCAAAAGGGCAAATTACCACCCTCGAAGGTTGCCCCAATACGATGGCTGCGGCTGAAAAACAGTTTAGGGAGTTTAATTTTGGTAATATCAATCCGGTTGTAACAGAATTTTCTGGTTATCTGACCACCATAAACCGACAACCGACAACCGACAACCTGCAACTCATTTACTTCGACGGCAACCATTCCGAAAAAGCGACATTAGACTACTTTGAGCACTTGCTTCCGACCGTTACCAACGAAACCGTCTGGATTTTTGATGATATTCATTGGTCAGCAGGCATGGAAGCGGCCTGGGAAACCATCAAAAAGCACCCCAAAGTGACCGTTACCATTGATACTTTTCAATGGGGCCTCGTTTTTTTCAGGAAAGAGCAGGAAAAAGAGCATTTTGTGATTAGGGTGTAATGTAACAAATTTTGAATTTGGGCTACTTATCCATAAAATCAATCATTATGGAAACAACCACTTTACTGAAATCGAAAACTTTCAAATTGCTGTTGCCTTTTGTTGTAATTTTAGGCCTTATCTCTATTGCCAAATCCGGTTATATTTTTGGGCAATGGCTGTATGCTGCCATCCATTAATTTTGCTTACTTTTACCTAAAAATTCATCACATTCACAATGGCCAATCCGTTAATCAACATCACAAACATCAAGCGTGATTTCATACTCGGCAGCGAAACCATCCACGTGCTCAAAGGCATTGATCTGCAAATCAACAAAGGCGAATATGTCGCGCTCATGGGGCCTTCCGGTTCAGGGAAATCAACCCTCATGAACCTGCTGGGCTGTCTTGATACGCCTACTTCGGGCAATTATGTCCTGAACGGGAAAGATGTCAGCCAGATGCACGATGACGATTTGGCCGAAATCAGGAACAAGGAAATCGGCTTCGTTTTCCAGACGTTCAACCTGTTGCCCAGAACCACGGCTTTAGACAACGTCGCACTACCAATGGTATATGCGGGTTATTCGAAATCTGACCGTCACGTGCGGGCCACCGAAGTACTCAAGCAGGTAAATTTGGCCGACCGTATGGACCACCAACCCAACCAACTTTCGGGCGGACAGCGGCAAAGGGTGGCCATCGCAAGGGCTTTGGTGAACAACCCGTCGATTATTTTGGCCGATGAGCCCACCGGAAACCTCGACAGCAAGACGTCTGTAGAAATCATGAACCTTTTCAACGACATCCATAAAAACGGCAACACCGTCATTTTGGTTACCCACGAAGAAGACATCGCCCAATACGCCCACCGGGTCATCCGCCTGCGTGACGGCCTGATTGAAAGCGATACCATTAACAAAAACCACCTTTAGTTTTTGAAACATCAGTCTTGGCATTAGCTGCAACACAATCCATTTGAATTTTTGCTACCTTTGGAAAATCCAAAATCAAAAAATCAAATGAAGGTATACACCAAAACCGGCGACACCGGCACCACGGCGCTTTTCGGCGGCACACGAGTACCCAAACACCACATCCGCATTGAAAGCTATGGCACGGTAGACGAACTCAATTCGCATATCGGGCTGATCCGCGATCAGGAAATGAACCCCGTCTACAAAAATATTCTGGTTGAAGTGCAGGACCGGCTTTTTACTGTTGGCGCCATTTTGGCAACACCGCCGGAAAAAGAAACCCTGAAATCGGGCGAAAAAAGACTGCAAAACCTGGGCATCCACGAAAGTGATATCGAATTGCTGGAAAACCAAATCGATGAAATGGAAGCCGCACTGGCCCCCATGACGAACTTTGTGTTGCCGGGCGGTCATACTACCGTGTCATATTGTCATATTGCACGCTGTGTGTGCCGAAGGGCCGAGCGTTTGGCTGTGCACCTGAATGACATTGAACCTACAGATGAACTCGTAATCAAGTACCTCAACCGACTTTCTGACTACCTTTTTGTCTTGGCACGGAAGTTGTCATCAGACCTGAAAGCCGAAGAGGTAAAATGGATACCCAGGAAGTAAATTCTTTGCATGAATTTCCAACAAAATCTGTCGGCAAAACACGTTCTTAACTTTAATCATAAAATAAATCATTTTTTACTTGACTTTTTCAGTAATAAATTTATTTTTGCATAAATTATAAAATCGAAGCAGATGTATTGGACATTAGAATTGGCATCTTATTTAAGCGATGCACCGTGGCCAGCAACCAAAGATGAGCTTATTGACTACGCCATCAGGGCAGGAGCCCCATTGGAAGTGGTGGAAAATCTTCAATCAATAGAAGATGAAGGCGAAATATACGAATCAATGGAAGAAATTTGGCCCGATTATCCTACCGACGAAGATTATCTTTGGAACGAGGATGAATATTAACAAAAAATAAACAATTACAACAAAGAAAAGTCTCCTCAGGGGCTTTTTTTTTGTTTAAATTTGCACACTTTAAAATAAAAACCGTTATGAGTTTTATCAATACCATTATCAAAGCTTTTGTAGGCGACAAATCAGAAAAAGACGTTAAGGCTACCCAGCATTACGTGACCAAAATAAAAGCCCTTGAACCCGCATTGGCTTCACTTTCACACGATGAACTCCGTGCCAAAACGGCCCAGTTCAAGGAAAAGATAAAACAGGCACGTGCGGCACAGGATGCCGAAATCGCAGCCAAAAAAGCGCAGGCAGAAGCTACTGAAGATATCGACCAAAGGGAAGACATTTACAACGCCATTGACGCCCTGGAAAAAGACGCCTACGAAATCACCGAAAAAGTATTGAACGACATCCTTCCGGAAGCCTTTGCCGTGATTAAGGAAACAGCGCGTCGCTTCAAGGAAAACACCTCAATAACGGTAACTGCCACCCCAAAAGACCGCGAATTATCGGCTACCAAGCCTTACATCACTTTGGAAGGCGATACTTCTACCTGGGCAAATTCCTGGAATGCGGCCGGAAAAGAAATTACCTGGGACATGATCCACTACGATGTACAGCTGATTGGCGGTATCGTTTTGCACGAAGGGAAAATTGCCGAAATGCAGACCGGTGAAGGAAAAACTTTGGTGGCTACACTTCCACTCTACCTCAATGCCCTTACCGGAAACGGCGTACACCTGGTAACCGTAAACGACTACCTGGCCAAACGTGACAGCACCTGGAAAGCACCTTTGTTTGAATTCCATGGCTTGACTGTAGATTGTATCGACAACCACCAACCGAATTCAGATGCCCGTAGAAAAGCCTACGAAGCCGACATCACTTACGGAACCAACAACGAATTTGGTTTTGATTATTTGCGTGACAACATGGCCCACACGCCTGAAGAATTGGTGCAACGCAAACACAATTATGCCATAGTCGATGAGGTCGATTCGGTATTGATTGACGATGCCCGTACGCCGCTTATCATTTCCGGTCCGGTACCTGATGGCGACCGTCACGAATTCAACGAACTGAAACCCAAAGTAGAAAACCTATACAACTTGCAACGCCAATTGGCCAACGGATTTTTAGCCGAAGCCAAGCGTTTGATTAAAGAAGGCCACACCAAGGAAGGCGGATTCCAATTGTTGCGCGCTTACCGTTCGCTGCCCAAAAACAAGGCACTCATCAAATTTTTGAGTGAGGAAGGCGTAAAAGCCCTGTTACAGAAAACCGAAAACGAATACATGCAGGACAACAACCGCAAAATGCCGGAAGTGGACGAAGCCATGTATTTTGTGATTGAGGAGAAAAACAACCAGGTAGAACTGACCGACAACGGAATCAAATACCTGTCTAAAGATACAGATGAAAACTTCTTCATCCTTCCGGATATCGGGACCGAAATCGCGGCCATCGAAAACCAGAAACTCGAAAAAGATAAGGAAGCCGAAGCCAAGGAAAAACTCTTCCAGGATTTCGGTGTAAAATCGGAACGCATCCATACCCTTACACAATTGTTGAAAGCGTATACCCTTTTTGAAAAAGATGTGGAATACGTTATCATGGACAATAAAATCCTCATTGTAGACGAGCAAACCGGCCGTATCATGGACGGGCGTCGTTATTCTGACGGATTGCACCAGGCCATCGAAGCCAAAGAGCAGGTGACCATTGAAGCGGCCACCCAAACTTTCGCCACCATTACCTTACAGAATTATTTCCGTATGTACAGCAAACTGGCCGGTATGACCGGAACAGCCGTAACCGAAGCCGGTGAGCTTTGGCAGATTTACAAACTCGATGTAGTTGAAATCCCAACCAATAAAGGCATTTCAAGGGTTGACAAAGAAGACTTGATTTACCGTTCGGTGCGTGAAAAATTCAACGCCGTGATTGAAGACGTAACCCAATTGTCACAAGCCGGAAGGCCGGTATTGATTGGTACAACTTCGGTGGAAATCTCCGAATTGTTGAGCCGTATGCTTAAAATACGTGGGGTAGCCCACAACGTACTGAACGCCAAAATGCACAAACAGGAAGCGCAAATCGTTGAAGAAGCCGGAAAACCAGGCGTTGTAACGATTGCCACTAACATGGCAGGACGTGGAACGGATATTAAACTGACACCGGAAGTGAAAGCTGCCGGCGGATTGGCCATCATAGGAACCGAGCGCCACGATTCGCGTCGAGTAGACCGCCAGTTGCGTGGTCGTGCCGGACGTCAGGGTGATCCGGGAAGTTCCCAGTTTTATGTGTCGTTGGAAGACAACCTGATGCGTTTGTTCGGCTCTGACCGTGTGGCCAAAATCATGGACCGTATGGGATTGAAGGAAGGTGAAGTCATCCAGCACTCCATGATGACCAAATCAATCGAAAGGGCACAGAAAAAAGTAGAGGAAAACAACTTCGGTACACGGAAACGTTTGCTCGAATATGACGATGTGATGAACGCACAACGTGAAGTGGTATACAAAAGAAGGCGTCACGCCTTGCACGGGGAGCGCTTGAAACTGGACATCGCCAACATGATGTATGACACCTGTGAAGTGATTGTGAGCGAAAACAAAGCGGCCAACGATTTCAAGAATTTTGAATTCGAACTCATCCGTTACTTTTCGATTACGGCGCCGGTTACGCAGGCAGAATTTGAGAAACAAGCTGAAACCGAACTGACCGGAAAAGTATACAAGGCGGCTTTGGCTTATTATACCGAAAAAACCGAAAGAAGTGCCCGTGAAGCCTTTCCGATTATTGCCAATGTCTACCAAAACGAAGGCAACAAATTCGAGCGCATCATCGTTCCTTTTTCTGACGGAATCAAATCACTCAACGTGGTGACCGACCTGAAAAAGGCCTTTGACAGCAACGGAAAACAACTGGTGGCTGATTTTGAGAAAAATATTACCTTGGCCATAGTTGATGAAGCCTGGAAGAAGCACCTGCGCAAAATGGACGAGCTGAAACAATCGGTTCAATTGGCGGTTCACGAACAAAAAGACCCATTGCTTATTTATAAATTTGAAGCCTTCAATTTGTTCCGTGCCATGCTTGACGGCGTGAACAAGGAAGTGATTTCGTTCCTGTTCAAAGGCGATTTACCGCAACAGCAACAGCAGCAGATTCAGGAAGCAAGGGAAGTACGCTCAAAAGAAAAATACACCGAATCGCGCGATGAAATCCAGAGCAGCGAAGAAGCCAACCGTGAAGCAGGGCAGCAAACCCAGCAACGTCAGGTAACCGAAACCATCGTGCGTGAAATGCCGAAAATCAACCGGAACGACACCGTGACCATCAAACACGTCATGAGCGGTAAAACTGAAAGCATGAAATACAAAAAAGCCGAAAGCATGGTGGCCAGTGGCGAATGGGTTTTGGTAAATGATTAACAAGCCATAGTTCCCAATAGTATATCCCCGATTGTGCAAACAGCCGGGGATTTTTTTATACGCTGTAATTATATTGTGTATCTTTACTTAGCTAATAGAAAGTCCAACCATTAAAATCACATATCATGGCAAAAAGTCACGACGTAAAGAAAACAGAAAAAAAAGAGCCGCTCAAAACCGCCAAGGAAAAGAAGGCTGAAAAAAGGGAAAAGAAGAATACCCCAAAAAGAGATTAAACAACCATCCTCAAATATTAAAGTTTGGGGATTTTTTTCTGTATTATATTTCATCCGGGAAAATCTTTCCGGGATTTAAAATGTTGTTCGGATCAAACACAAATTTGATGCGTTCCATGAGTTCCAAATGGATTTTGGAAAAGGCAATGTCCATGAAGTTCTTCTGTACAAAACCAATGCCGTGCTCACCCGAAAGGGTACCTTTGAGCGCTACCGTAAGTTCAAATATTTCGCGGATGCCTTTGGGTACTTCGGTGGTCCAGTTGTCATCGGTCATGTCAGATTTGATGATGTTCACGTGCAGGTTGCCGTCTCCGGCATGGCCATAACATACCGATTTGAAACCGTATTTATTGCCGATAGATTTGATCCCTTCCAACAACCTGGGCAATTCGTAACGCGGTACTACCGTATCTTCTTCTTTGTATATTGAATTTGATTTGACGGCTTCCCCCACTGCCCTTCGCATTTTCCATAATGCATTTTTTTCATCGGTCGTATCGGCAAAAAGCACCTCATCGATTTCAAACTGTTCCACCACAGCCAATATCTTTTCGGCTTCGAGCATCAAAATTTCCGGATAATTGCCATCCACTTCAATTAAGAGATGGGCCTCAACACCGTCTTTTATCGGCACACTGATTCCTTCTACATAACGACAAGTCCAGTCAATGGCATCACGTTCCATGAATTCGAGGGCACTCGGCGTAATCCCCGCACGGAAAATGGCCGAAACTGCTTCGCAAGCTTGGGCCGCCTTGTAAAAAGGAACAAGCATCAAGACATTGTGTGTATTTTTGGGCAATAATTTCAATACGATTTTGGTGATGATGCCCAAGGTCCCTTCACTGCCCACCATGAGTTGCGTCAGGTTATAGCCCGTGGAATTTTTGAGGGTGTTGGCACCGGTCCAGATGATGTCACCCGTAGGCAAAACCACTTCGAGGTTGAGCACATAATCTTTGGTTACGCCATACTTAACTGCCCTTGCCCCACCAGAATTTTCTGCCACATTGCCCCCTATCCAACAACTGCCCTGACTGCTCGGGTCAACAGGATAAAACAATCCTTTTGCGTCAACCGCTTCCCGCAGCACCTGGGTAATCACTGCCGATTCTGTGGTAACCTGCAAATTTTTTTCGTCTATTTCAATGATTTTGTCAAAACGCTCCATTGATAGCCCGATGCCCTCATAAATACACAAGGCACCGCCACTGAGCCCTGTTTGGGCACCAATGGGCGTCACCGGGATTTTATGTTCGTTCGCCAACTTTAATATTTCGGAAATTTCCTGCGCACTGCCCGGCTTGACTACCACCCCAGGAGGAAAAACATAGTCTTCGGTTTCGTCATGGCCGTAGTGCAAAAGCGTGGCTTCGTCTGTAAAAACATAGGAAACTCCTGAAATTTCAGCAAGTTTTTGGATAATGGCAGGTGAAATAGACATACTTTTTGATTAAGAAGTAAAAATAGAAATTTCAGGAATTATTTGGATGAAAAACTTAAAGATTTACAAACGAAAAAGTTAATCATTCAATCTTTGAATCTTTCAATTTTTTAATCTTTAAATCATTATACATTGACCGTCTTCTTTTTCAGGTTTGGCAAAAAATAACAAATCACACCTATTATTGGCAAATAGGAACAAACATGGTACACAAAACCTATCGAAGTATAATCGGCAAGCACGCCTAATAAAGCCGAACCTAGGGCACCCATCCCGAAGGCAAAGCCGTAGAAAAGCCCCGAAACCATACCCAATTTTTTGGGCAACAGCTCTTGGGCATACACCAGTATGGCAGGGAATGCAGACGAAATGATGACGCCGATTACCACCATCAGTACATCGGTCCAGAACAGGTTCACATAAGGCAGCAACAGGGCAAAAGGCGTGGCACCAAAAACCGAAAACCAAATGATGTATTTCCTTCCGAATTTATCGCCCAAGGGCCCACCTAAAATGGTTCCGACGGCATAGGCAATCAGGTAAATAAACATATGAAACTGTGCCTCCCGGATGCTCAGGTGGAACTTGTCAATAATGTAAAAAGTGTAATAGGAAGACAGGCTGGCCGAGTAAAAAAACTTCGAAAAAATCACTACCAGCAAAATCCCGATGGCGATTTGCACCTTGCGTTTGGGCAGGTCGTGTAAGTCAAAAAAATGGTTCGCTTTGTGTTTGCGTAAAATCAGGTGGTCGCGGTACCAAAAAGCGATCTTGCCCAAAATTCCCAAACCTACCGTGGCCGCAAGCACAAACCACAACAGGTATTTTTGCGAATGGGGCACCACTATCAAGGCTACCAACAAAGGACCCAAGGCGGTTCCGAAGTTTCCTCCCACCTGGAAAATCGATTGGGCCAGGCCGCGTTTTCCACCAGAAGCCAGGTTGGATATGCGTGCCGATTCCGGATGGAATATTGAGGAACCTATCCCGATGAGCATTACAGAGCCGAGTATCCAATAAAAATTGTTGGCAAAAGAAATGGAGACAATACCGGCCATGGAGAACAACATACCGTAAATCTGTGAAAAGGGTTTCGGGTTTTTATCGGTATAATAGCCCACGAAAGGCTGTAAAATCGAAGCCGACAACTGGAAAGCAAAGGTAATAAGCCCGATCTGGGTAAAACTTAAGGCGTAACTTTCCTTTAAAATCGGGTAAACCGACGGAATCAGGGCCTGAATCAAATCATTGATCAAATGGGCAAAACTGATGGAAAAAAGAATGGAGAAAACGGTTTTCTGGAGTACTTCCTTTTTGTTCGCATTTAACGTGCCTGGGTTTTCCACAAGTATGATTTTTGATGGGGCAAAATTACTTATTTTGGAGCCAAAGACACAAAGTTTTAACGCAAAGTTCACATCCATGCACAAAGTCAAAAGCGGAAAGTGAAAAGTGACGTAAGTTTTCCTAAATTTGTGACAAAGCAAACCCACGCAATTTGAAACAGCCTTCCAAAAAATCAGCCCTGACAGAAAAAGACGGCATTCCGCAACCCGAGATAATCAGTGCCGCTTCTGTGGAAACCATCAAGGAAATGCGCCGTAAGCAATTGTCGGCAGCCGTTTTAGTCGAAGGCATCCGCAAGGGCGACATTACCTCACTGAGCCGTGCCATCACGCTGGTGGAAAGCACCAACCCGGAGCACCTGGACAGGGCCAATGAAGTCATCAACAGTTGCCTTCCTTATGCCAACCAATCCTTACGGATAGGAATTACAGGCGTTCCTGGCGTGGGCAAAAGTACTTTTATCGAAGCTTTCGGAAAATACCTGACAGGATTGGGTAAAAAAGTAGCCGTTCTGGCCGTTGATCCGAGCAGTACCATTTCGCATGGAAGTATTTTGGGCGACAAAACCCGTATGGAAGAACTCGTAAAAGACAACAACGCCTTTATCAGGCCGAGTGCTTCCGGGGAAAGCCTGGGGGGCGTGGCCCGCAAAACGCGTGAAAGCATCATCCTTTGTGAAGCCGCCGGATTTGAGGTCATCATTATTGAAACGGTAGGCGTCGGACAAAGCGAAACCGCCGTACACAGCATGGTTGATTTTTTCCTGCTGCTTAAAATTTCAGGGGCAGGCGACGAGTTACAAGGCATCAAACGCGGCATCATGGAAATGGCCGATGCCATAGTCATCAACAAAGCGGATGGCGACAATGTGGCCAAAGCAAACCTCGCGAAAACCGAGTTCAACCGGGCGCTTCATTTATTCCCGGCCAAAAACAGTGGCTGGATTCCGAAAGTGACTACCTGCAGTGCATTTGAAAAAACGGGAATCGACAATGTTTGGACCCTGCTTTCAGACTATTTTGAACTGGTGAAAGCCAACGGTTATTTTGAAGACAAACGCCAAAACCAAAACCAATATTGGATGCTCGAAACCATCAACGAACAATTGAAAAACCGCTTTTACCATCATCCGGAAATCATTCCGCTGCTCGAAAGCTACAAAGCAGCTGTTTCATCAAATGAAATCTCCCCTTTTGCGGCGGCGCAACTGTTACTCAAGAATTATTTCAAATAAAAAATCCCGGGCACATACCCGGGATTTTCATTTTTAAGTCAATTGTTTATTTTTTGATGACCCGTAAGGTTTTCTGGTTGTCATCCTGGGTAAGCACGATGTTATAAACACCGCCAGGATAATCCCCGCCTATTTCCTTAACAGGCAGTTCTTTGTGGTCAACGGATTGGTTCTCTAATAACCTGCCCAGCATGTCATATACCTTCACTTCGATTGGGGTATTGCTTGCTGTTTTCACATCAATATAGAAAGCATTGGTGAATGGGTTCGGATAGGCCACGGCTG
Source organism: uncultured Flavobacterium sp. (assembly GCA_964642945.1). GTDB lineage: Bacteria > Bacteroidota > Bacteroidia > Flavobacteriales > Flavobacteriaceae > Flavobacterium. The sequence continues at coordinate 11,424 of CAZXRX010000034.1, forward strand.
TGAAGGCCATATCATTGTTAGGCACCGCAAATTTGAATACAGCAGGTGTAATGATGGTACAACTGTTTCCGTAAGGCCCGAAATTGGATTCGTTTGGCATTTTGACGGCAACTTCAACAGTATAAGTCGTTCCGGGCAACAATCCGGTAAAATTGTTCAATTTAAATTTATTCACGTTCGTGACAAAAGGTGCGGTGTAAGTTCCGCCATTAAACAACCTGAATTGGTACAGCAGGGCGCCGGCAACGGCGTTACAATTGATGAATTGGTTTCCGTTTGCCACAACAAATCCGGCACATTGAGCGGGTATCAATTGGGTGGTAGGATACGGTGGGGTGGTGATGTTACAGCCTGTATTGTAAGGCAAATAGATCCCGTTCGTATTCTGCAAAGCCACTTCTACAGTATATACCGTATTGAAGGTACTGCCTGTAATCTGGCTGAAATTGAACTTATTGTTTACCGAATCGTATATTACGGCAACTCCGGTCAGGGTGTTGGTAACTTTGAAACGGTAGCCCAGGGCGCTCGGTACAAAATTACAATTTACAAACTGCGTCATCGAAGTCAGGGTAGTATTGCATTGCGCACCAATAGTACAAACCGGGTTTGGTGTCGTGACCTGGCAGGGGACCCCGTAAAAAGGCTGCCAGACTCCATTTATTTTTATGGCTACATCAATTTCATAAGGGGTATTTAAGGTAATTCCGGGTGCATTTACCAAAGCAAAGGAATTGATGGGTCTGTCAATGATTATAATTGCGCCGGTTACCAGGTTTTTAACCCTGAACCTATATTCCTGTGTGCCTGAAATCCAGTTGGCCGCGATAGTAACCGACAAATTGTTGATGGTAGAACCACAGGTGGCATTGACAACATTCGTAGTAACAGGTACACAACCTCCCGGCATACCCACATTGTCTATGACTCCGTTGCAATCATTGTCTATCCCGTCGAGGCAAATGTCAATCGCACCAGGATGTACGGATGGGTTGGCGTCATCACAATCGGTTGAATTGGACACATAACCTGTGGGCTGGATGCAGGAAGATATGGTGGTTGAGGTTACTCCAAAACCATCATTGTCGGCATCCAGATACCAAACAGTCAGCGGGGTAATGGTCAAAACCAGTTCTTCTGAAACACAACCGAGCGTTTCGGTATAAGTTCCGGAACTGGTATATAATGTTCCATTGACCGGCCAGGTATAGCGGTCACAGACAGTAAGGGTTGTGGTATTTGTCACTACCGGATTTACCACCACAGTCATCGCATAATTGGTGGCACATTGGCCGGTATTGGGTGTAAAGGTATAGGTAGTGGTTGCCGTATTATCAAATGCAGGCGACCAGGTTCCGGTGATGTTGTTGAGGGAAATTGTAGGCAATACAACAGATGGGTTCCCAATACAGATTGGTGCAATCGGGTTAAAGAGAGGCATAACCATTGGCGTTACTTCGAAAAAGGTTTGTGTGCGGCAGCTTTCTCCCGGATATTGGGCATAGAAAGAAGTTACACCCACGGTATTTGTATCTACAATTCCACTGCCGGAAACCCCTACCGGATTGAATGGCGAACCCGTTGCAATAGGACTTCCTCCCGAAGGTGTGGTATACCATTCCACATTGGATACACCTGGCGATGTCACAGTTACAGTATAAGGCCCGAAATTGGGAGTAGAATACCCACACACCACCAAAATATAAGGAGTACCTGCTACCAGATTGGCAGTCATCGTGGTTTCCAAGCCACAAATACTGTCGTCACCAGACCTGACCAATGTATTTCCCGCACACAAACCTGCAGGATTGAAAGGGGCTTGGTATAGCGCCAAAAAGGTATCCCAGCCTGCATTGCCACAAGTAGTAAAAGTATAACTTCCGGTAGCCGGAGCGGTAAAATTATGGGTCACATAATTGGTGGCTTCCCCCACCATAACAGCATCCGTACAGTTTACCGTAGGAAATGGGGTGCCGTCTGAAGCAGAGGTAGAATAAGGCCGATGAAAGGTTGGAGCCCCGGTGGTATCACCAGAAAAACTGGAGGTGTAAGTACCGCTAAGTGAAGACAGCAAGCCCCCAACCACAGTTTCTCCTTCGCAAACGGCATAAGAAGTCGTAGCCGGGCCATTCAACACCACCGAAATGGTCATGTTGACACCAAATGCACATTGACCTGCATCAGGAGTGAAAGTATAGGTTGTGGTAGCCATATTGTTCAAGGCCGGAGACCAGGTTCCGGTGATTCCGTTTGTTGAAGTGGTAGGCAAAGGCTGAAGTACAGCGCCAGCACAAATGGGTGCCACCTGATTGAAGGTGGGTATGTTTTGGGTAACCGGCAACGTCAAAAAGTAAGTGGCCAGACTATTCAAACATTGACCCGGATCAGGAACAAACTCATAGGTTGGTGTGGCTATGCTTCCTATGGCCGGAGCCGTCCATGCAGGCGTCCATGAACCGGTAATGCCATTGGTTGAAGCCGCCGGTAATGGCGACACCGTGGTTTCATGACAAACTATTGAAGTAACCGAAAAAACAGGTACTATGGGTGTCGTGCAAGGATTGGTCGCACTTGTAAATTGGGTGATGCAATTATTGGTTACAATGGCCGGATTGGTATCAAAATAAATATTGGCCTGATTGGCAACCGCAAATCCGGGTGTTACAGTTCCGTTTAGTTTCACTTTAAAAGTAATAAATCCTTTACCTACTGAGGAGGTGGGTGAAACCGATGGCGGAAGGTTGATTCCGTTAAATTGCCAGGACAGATTATTTCCTGTTGCTACTAAAGTATAAGGAGCACTGGCACCGAGCATTACAAGAGATGAAGCATCGTAAGAAGCACTCAACACATCATCTACCCTAATGTTTACTGCATTTCCTGTTCCTGTATTTTCAAAACGGATGGTATATTCCAGATAATCGTTAGCAAGAAAGGAAGCCGCCACTATAGCCCCACCGTGGCTTTCTGTTTTATCATTCGGATCGTAGGCACCGCGTATTTCTTGAGTTAAAACAGCAGTATTGTCTGACGGATGAATATCACCGGGCGGCAATGTAATGGATGCCGTATTGGTTACGAAATCGCCCAAAGCAACCGTTGGGATGGTCGGCGTATTAACTGTTACATAAATATACCTTACCTCATTTCTGAGTAAATTGGTAAATGGAAAAGTAAAACCATTGGCAATTGGCGTGGCACCTGCAACCGGAGCAATGGTTACGTTTGCATCATGATTAAAAGTAACCGTTCCTGAAGCGATGGTAGACGTTCCTTTATTTTCATACCTGATTATATTGGTATGGACAAAGCCGGGAACAGGTCCGCGGTAGGAAGTCAGGACGACCTTTAAATCGTTAAATGGCGCTTCGGTAATCGGAAAATTATAAAGGGTTACACCTGATCCTGTCAACACATGAACGTTGTTGTAATTTACTGACAATGGCAGGTAAACACTTGTAAAAGCAGGATTAATCGTATAACTTAAATGGTACGAATTGGCTGAATTGGTTTCGTATATAATAAAGGTTCCCGATGGATTGGTTACCTGCTGCACGATTCCGTTGTTATTAAACTCGTAATGAAACTGTCCGTCGGAAAAATTCAATTCCCCGGCATCCTGGACCCCATTGGCATTGGTGTCAATAAAAGCATTCATTTTAATAGCATCAGTAATGGCTAAAGAGGTCGTTGTGGTTGTAGAAATTGAATACGGAATTGACGACAAATCCAAGCCTGTAACTGTAGCATTGTTGGTAACGGCACCAGCCATAATATCGGCCAAAGTCAGCACATAAGAAGCCGTGAATGTACTGGTATCAGAGGCACCACCAGCCAAGGTCGGAATGGGGGTTCCTGCTATGGAAAGTACAGCATCTGACACGTAAACATTTGAAAACGGAGTTCCTGACGGATTGGCAACCGTAAATTGATACTGAATAACATCGCCCACATTCGTAAAACCATCGGCATTGTAATCGACATACGTTCCGGCCATGTTGAGTGTCAATTTCGGTAAAACCGTTAAAGTAATAGTCGCAACATCACAAGAAAACGGAATTAAAATACTGCAAACCTGATATTGTAAATTGTAAGTTCCCGCAGGAGTCAAAGGGCCGACGCTGATGGATCCGTTTGGATTTAAAACAATGTCAAAAGGAAATGGCGTTGGGGTGCTGACCAAAACCTGCGCGGGAGAAATGGGCATACCGTCTATGGTATCGTTGGCCAGGATGCTGTTTGAAGTTGCCGCATTTTGCACGGATACCACATCATCAACAGCATCAATAGTAGGGTTAATAAAAACCGTAACCGTAGCACTGTTACACGAAAGGGAGTTCAAATCACATAATTCATACGGAAAACTATAACTTCCCGGAGTGGTTAAGGGCGCTACAACCAGCTGCCCGAACTGGTCTACTGTTATTCCCGGAGGAAGCCCTGATGGAAAGCTGACTTGTACATAAGACAATTGTAGAGGCGTAAAACCACAGAAAGAATCATTTATAAAAATGTTGTGATATTGACCCGGACTTGCGTCGGTAACAAAATTGTCATCAACTGCATCAAATACCGGCGGATCAAAATGAACGATAATCGTGGCCGAATCAGAGCTTCCGTCCAGATTACTGGTCAAGGTATAAGTAAGGGTAAATGAACCAATGATAAGAGGGTTCGAATTCACTAAAATTCCGGAAGCATCTATGCTGAGAAAAGGGGCTGAAGTGTTATCATAAGTAACACTCACATCTGACGGGTTCGTTATACCGGAACCATCAAGGGTATCATTTGTAAAAACAGCGCTGAAATTGCTGCTGCAGGGATTGAGATAAAAAGTATCATCAACAGCATCAACTTGTGCAAAAGTGGCGCTGGTAAGGAACAGTAGTATCAGAATCAAATAAGGGTTTAAACTGTTTTTTTTCATTGTATTGGTTTTAAATTATTTTGGTGCTGTTTCACTGTAAATAGGTCTTGACAAAATAACAAGGACTGTCGAAATATAACGATGGGCAAACAGCTGAATTTCAATCCGTTGTTTAACGGAAAAACAGTATCAAACAGAAAATCCCAGAAATACAACTGGGATTTTCCTTTGATAAGGTGGTTTTTATTTTTTGATTACCCGTAGGGTTTTCTGGTTATCATCCTGGGTAACCACGATGTTGTAGATTCCTGTCGGATAGGCAGCACCTATTTCATTGACAGACAGTTCTTTATTGTCAATAGATTGGTTCTCCAACAACCTGCCCAGCATGTCATACACCTTCACTTCTATTAGGGTATTGCTTGCTGTTTTCACATCAATATAGAAACCGGTGGCAAATGGGTTCGGATAGGCTACTGCCTTAAATTCAATAGCAGCAGTAGGAGTGGTTCTGAATACCGCCGGTGTGATGATGGTACAACTGCTTCCGTATGGGCCAAATGCCGGTTCGGTTGGCATTTTAACCGCTACTTCTACAGTATAGGTCGTGCTCGGCAACAAACCAACAAAATCATTCAGTTTGAAACGGTTTGCGGTATTGTCAAACGGTGTGGTATAAGTAATACCGTCAAACAACCTGAAGCGGTACTGTGCCGCACCTGAAACTACATTGGCATAGATAAACTGTGTGCCGTTGGCAACCGCAAAGCCGGCGCAATACGAAGCCTGCAATTGGGTGGTAGGATACGGTGGCGTAGTGATGTTACAGGCCGTGTTGTAGGGCAGGAAGGTTCCGTCAAGATTTTTGAGGGCCACTTCAACGCGATAGGTCGTACCGTATAAAATACCTGTCAGTTGGGTCATGTTGAACTTGTTGGCCGGCTGGTCGGTAATTTGTGGGATGCCCACCGGAAGCAGTGCGCCATCCAATTGGGTTACCCTGAAACGGTAGGTATTGATATAAGGAATCATGGTGGTTACAATCCATTGGTTCATGGCGGTTAAAGTTGTACCACATTGGGCGCCGATGGTGCTTACCGGATTGGGCGTGGTTACCGTACAGGCCGGACCATAGGTATTTTGCCATACCCCGCCTATTTTGACATCAATTTCAATTTGATATTTGGCGTCATAAATCACTCCCGGTACATTGCATAGGGCAATATTGTTGATCGGACGGTCCTTGAACAACGGAGTCGCAATAGGGAGGTTGGTTATAGGATCGATTTTGGTGATTTTGAATCGGTATTCTGTGGCACCAGTCACCCAATTGGCCAGGATGGTCGTAGCCAAGGTAGGCAGGGCCGAACCACATTGCGAGCTTTGTATCTGGGTAAGGGCTACACAAGGCAACGAACATTGTACCGCTTCGGTGTAAGCCAATGAGGCATTGGTTCCTGACATGGCAGTGGCGGTAAAGGAAGTGGTTGCATTTACGGTTGGGCGTGACGTTTCTACATTGGCATAGATAGATGAAACCGCATTGACTGAATTTACAAACGGACAGGCTGCGTCCGTTTTACCGGAAGCATTCAATTTTAATAAAATCATATGGCTGATAGCGCTGTAAGTAGTCGACATTCCTGTTAAATACAAAAAGCCGCCTTTTTCATAACCTCCTGTTACATAATTTTCGGTAGTTGGTAAACCATATCGGTTGGCCCAAAGCACTTCGCCGTTTTTATCGGTTTTAATTACGAAAAACAGGTTTTTTTGTATGGGTGTAGCAAAGTGGTTCAACAGCAAATAATAGCCATCTGATGCATTGATGATTTTTACGCCGTCCAATGCGGTATATCCTGTCACTGCGATGGTTTTGGTCCAGGTCAGGGTTCCGTTCAGGTCGGTTTTTACCAACCATATTTGGCCCGTTCCGGAACTTACCAAGTTAAAACCATTGTCATCTCCCGTACTCAATTCTACCAACGAACTGCCGTCTACTATCGGGGCCACCGGATAAATCCTTGCGGTAGGCGTATCCCTGACATAAGTTTTGGTCCAGAGGTTGGTTCCCGTTGCATCATATTTGTAAAGTGACGGAAAGAACTGGCTTCCGGAATCGGCATAATAGCGGCAGGAACCATATACATTCCCGGAATCATAGGTAGAGTAGAATTCGCCGGTCATCCCGTTTTTCTGATACCCTCCTGCAGCTCCTGTAGCCTGGTTGATTTCAAAAATTTGTATGGTGCTGGCCGCATCTGAACCTGTAACAATATAATTCACACTGCCTGTTTCGTGGATGTTGAACGCCTTGTTATTTCCGGTGCGGTTAATCCAGGTAAAAGTGTTGGTGGACTCATCGTATTTAAAGACAATGGTTCCGGTGGTACAATTCAAAAGCCCTACAATCTGGCTGTCTGACGAATCGACAATCAAATCAGTGAGGGTCAAAGTAGGATCTGTAAGGCCAAAATTCAACGATTTGGTCCAGATGGGTGTTCCGTTGGCATCAAAGCGGTTAATTATAATATTTGGAAAAAGAGAGGAAGTAGTATAAAAATCGCCGTTCGGGATTTTGAAGATATTTGGTTTTTCAGTATCCAACGGGTTGATTTCCTTGATGAAGGTGTTGCCGCAGTTTGTTGCTGCCGGGCTTATCGTAACTTTTCCTGAAAACAGAAATCCGGCTGTGGTATCGATAAAATTAGCAACGGCCCTGATTTTCCATAAGCCGGCCATCGGACTTGAAACGGTATTGCTGATTGGCAGTGATAAATGATAGGGTGTTGTAGGGGAAACTGTCAATGGAAAAGTAACCAAATCAGGCCTGACCAATTCCAATGAAACAAGGGCATCGTCACAGGCTACCGAAAGAGTATAGTTCAAATTGGTAGTTCCGGGCAGAACCGTAAAACTTCTTTCAAATGTATAAATTGCCGGAACAGAGGCAAAATACGAGCCAGAATCATTGATCCAACCTGCATTGGTAACACTTACCGGGTTGGTTTCCCATACAGGGTGATAACCACAGACCTTAGGGGTCGGATGGCTTACAATCTGCCAATTCGGGTCATTGGCACCAGTAGCCAAGGCAGCGCCTGAGTTGTCAACCCCGGTACTGACATTAATGATTTGTGCCCTGGCATTCAATCCTAATAAAAGGATTAAATAAAATAATAGTTTTGTTTTCATGGTTTTTATCTGTTTTGTTTTCCCTACTCTGTTTTGGCTTTTCAGGTTCGGCCATTTTGTTATTAATGCATAGGACAAAACTCCGAACTATCTGAAAATGAAACGATGGGGGAAAAACTAAAAACAGACTGTGTATTCCACCCAAAAAATACCGTTGTTTGACGGATATTGAAAATGTGGGAATAACTGTATTAAATTATATAGCGGCATTGTTACTTTGTATCGAAATAAAAACTATTTTTAGTAACTAAAACCAATCTAAAACCTTTACATTATGAGAAGAATCACTTTATTCGGTTACCTGGTTGTTGGTGTCGCAGCATCCTTGATTACTTACCTTATTGTAAGCCCGCCGCCCCGCCCGCTAGGTGTACCAACCCCGCCAAGCACCACTTCAATTTGCATGGATTATGATTCCGAGAGGATGAGCACCCTCGATGCGGACCTGATTCACACTATGGTTCAAGGTTACCGCACCCATCAACTCGATTACATCCAATCAAAGTTTGGAAGCATTGCCCCTACTGACGCCTACTCTATTTGGTTCGATTTGGAGACTTTGAAAAAATATTTATACCATATCGAAAAAAATGCAAAAAGGGTAGATGCAACGATTACCGATAAAAAATTGGGGGTCCGATTTTATTACGCTGCCTATCCGGATAGTACCACAATCGAGAAAGACCGCTTCAGGGATCTTGATTTCATGAAATCTGATGCGAAATACAAAAAATACAATGGGTTGCATACCTTGGTCATGATCCCGACGATTACTGGCGCAGGGGGCAAAGAATTAGATTTCAATCCGTTGGATGCAGATACTTTCACGAAAGGATTTTATCAGGACAGTAAATATGCCTTAAATTCCACTTCCACTTTACCTGATGATACCGCTGCATTGACCGGTACGCCTTCCAGAAGCATGGGTGGAAAAAACCACGGTACCTTAGCGCCGCCTGAAAATATAGTAGGCCTCGGTTTTTAAGCGGATTGAAATGTATATCAGGCAACCATTTCTATTGGACTTACTACACTTTTGTGAATTTACCGCAATGGTTATAGCGCTATTGAAACTGAAGTCGTTGAAGAATACACATTGGAAATGGTTTGCTTTTTATTTGACGTATATTTTTTTATATGAAGTAATAAGCACCCATTTAACCCTTGACCTGAACATCAGTATCAGGAAGTATTTTGCGATGGTCCAGATTCCGATTGAATTTATTTTTTTTTATTGGTTGTTTGCCCTTAAATCGCTTCATAACAAAAAATTGTTCTGGTCAATGTGTGCCCTGTACCTGCTTTCTTTATTTATCGAATATAACTTAACAGCCACACTTTTTACATTCAAATCATTAAATAATACGATTGGCTCCCTACTCTTATTTATTTTGGTTGTTCTGGAATTCATCAAACAAATAAAAAGTGATTCCATACTGAATTTTAAAGAGGACAAAATGTTTTACATCAATATCGGCGTGATGTTATTTTATGTCGGCAATATGCCCTTTTTTGGTTGGTACCTCCGCATTTTGGAGTTTCCTGAAATCTGGAGCCAATATTATATTTACTTCCTGGTTTCAAACTGTATCATGTATCTATTATTTGCAGCATCATTTATATGGGGAAAACCGAAATAATACTTACCATTATTTTATTTAACGTCTTTTTTGTTTTATTCATTGTGGGTATTTTCCTATTCATCCAACAATATAAACTAAAAAAGAAAGAACATCATGCCATGCTATTTTATCAAAAAGAAGAACACCAAAAAGAACTGTTATCGGCCCAACTCGAAATACAGCAGCAAACCATGCAGCACATCGGCAGGGAAATCCACGACAATATCGGCCAGAAACTGACCTTAGCCAGCCTCTATACCCAACAATTGGCCTATGAAAACAAGGCACCGCACATCAATGAAAACATTGAAAACATCAGCGCCATCATCAACCAATCATTGGCAGAACTAAGGGAATTGTCTAAATCACTTACCAATGACACCATCAACGCCAACCCCATTACCAAGTTGCTTGAAGAGGAATGTGCCAAAATTAATGAAGCCAAAATCTGTACAGTCCATTACACCACATCAACAGCCGACATCCGCCTTGATTACCAAACCAAAAGCGTCTTGCTGCGCATAGCACAGGAATTCATCCAGAACAGTATCAAACATGCCCAATGCGAAAACATTACGGTATCGTTACAACTTACAGACGAACAGCTTTTGTTGTGGCTCACCGACGACGGCAAGGGTTTTGACACCACCAAAACCGCCAAAGGCATCGGTTTGGGCAATATGAAAAAAAGGGCTGAAATCATTGGTGGCAGTTTTGACCTGCAAAGCCATGCAGGCGGAACCCAACTAGCCATCGCAATCCCATTGAAACCATGAAAAATTCCATTGCCATCGTAGACGATCATACGCTGATTGCGCAGGCCCTGAAAGGTATTATTGCCAACTTCAGTCAATTTGAGGTCTGGTATGAATGTGAAAACGGGGCAGCCTTACAACAAAAATTCCAGATAAAAACAAACATCCCCAAAATAGTACTGCTTGACATCAGTATGCCGGTCATGGATGGTTTTGAAACGGCCAAATGGCTCAAAGAACACCATCCTGAAGTATTGATTATGACCCTCAGCATGCAGGATGATGAACAAAGTGTCATCAAGATGATTAAGAATGGGGCCAACGGTTATTTGCTCAAAAACACCCATCCTGCAGAACTTGAAAAAGCATTGCAAAGATTGGTGTCCGACGGTTTTTATTATCCCGATTGGGCATCACGTTTGGTTTTTGCCAGCCTTAATGAAGGCAAAAAAACGGCAGGCAACAGCATCAGGCTGACCGACCGTGAAATCGAGTTCCTCAAATACACAGTGACGGAAATGAACTACAAGGAAATTTCAGAAAAAATGTGCTGCAGTCCGAGAACCGTAGAAAGCTACCGCGACAGCCTGTTTGAAAAACTGGAACTGAAAACCAGGGTTGGCCTGGCGGTTTATGCCATGAAAAATGGTTTTTCAGAGTAATTATTCCTCGTAGCCTTCCATTTCCTTATCGTAGAATTCCCCTGCCAGCGTAATCAGGTGTTCCATTTCGCTTTCGAGCTCGGTTTCGTCTTCCCCTTCAAGGTCTTCCAGGAATTCTACCTCATCATCTTTGAGGTTGATGATGAAACGCGGAAAATCTAGGTGGATGATAAAAATGTCATCCGGAAAATCGGAATTGTCGGCGAGAACAAATTTTGGTAATTGCATAAGGTAAAAATTAGGTTGCAAATATACGGCATCCATTTTAAAATGCATACCGTATAGTGTTGCTGTTATTTGTCAGACAAAATCACCGGCGCACTGCCTTTTCCCATAAAAATGACTTTGGCATTGGGGGAAGTCGCGATTTCTTTCTGGGCCTTGATCTGTTCGTATTGGAGTTGCTTGTCGGTCAGGCCTGATGAAATAATTCTTTGGTAATCAGCAATACCTTGTGCCTCTACCCTTTTGCGTTCGGCTTCCTGTTTTTCTTTCTGGAGCACGAAAGTCATTTTCTGGGCATCCTGCTCAGCATTGATTTTACTTTCAATGGTGGTTTTGACCGAAGCCGGTAAATTAATGTTCCTGATTAATAATTGTTCGAGTACCAAGCCCCTTTTCTTGAAATCGGTTTCAATGCTTTTGAAAATACGTTGCTGGAATTCTTCCCGTTTGGTGGAATACAAAGCCACCGCATCATAAAAAACAGCATTGTCCCTGATGCGGGTACGGGTCACCGGACGGACAATCTTGTCGTTGTAATTTTCCCCAATCCCTTTGAGAATTTTTGGGGCATCAGCCGGAATGACACGGTACAAAACGGTCAGGTCGATTACCACTTCCAAACCATCGTTTGAGAGTACCCTGATGGCATCGTCTCCTTCCTGTGCCCCTTCATTGTGAATGGCAGACATGGTGTAATTCTGGGTCTGTACATCAAAAACAGTAATGTCCAAAAGTGGGTTGATGACGTGCAGGCCACTTTCGAGCACATCTGGCTGTACATTACCGTAGAGTGATTTTACGCCTACTTTTCCGGCATCAATCTGCTGGAACATCGATGAAAAAATCCCGAGCAGGACAACCACAAAACCCACCATACGCAGGCTCCTTGAAAATTTGGAAAGCGGATTGGTTACATCCCGCAAAGAAAAACCCACCACAATAAGGATAACCCCGATAATAATCAATAGTATCATTTTAAAAATGTTTTAATTATACGGTGATTATACGTAACTGCGCAGTAATAGTTACAGGTTTTTCTTCCTAAATTTTACACTTTGATGTGTCCCCAGTTTTCTCCGGTACGGATGCGGTACAACTGCTGTGTGGTAATGTTGAATTGTTTGGCAATCATCACCAAACGCGTTTTGTTGTCTTTGCGCTGCAGCATTTTTTTGATGCGTATTACCTGGGTGGAAGTCAGCTTGCGGCCATCTGCCTTGATGTTGTGGGCGATGGTTTTGGCCTTACCCCTGATAACGGCAGGATTTACACTGTGGTGTGCCGTCAATTCTGCCTGATTGGCCCATTTCAGGTTTTCTACACGGTCGTTCATTTTATCATAATCGAGGTGCAGCACAAAAGTTTGGTCTTCATTGCCTTTCGGGAGAAAGTACTCTGCCACAAGTCTGTAAAACAACAGGGATTTGTGTTTTTTTACGCCATCCAGACGGTAGGTATACTGAAAAGTCCTGTACCCTTCCATCACGCCTCCTTTGAGCTCCCTTCCGTTTTTCA
>CAZXRX010000035.1:0-24204 GCA_964642945.1 uncultured Flavobacterium sp.
CCAGACGTTCGCGGCGGGCCTGTTCCTCGGCAGCGCGCTGCCTGCGTGGTTCTTACATTGGTTTTGGTTGCGATTCTCATTCCCATGTTTCCAGCCAAAGCCGAAAACACCGCACCAAAAATAAATGCAATCACTATCATTAAATGTGTTTTAACACCAGGGATAAAAGTGATCCCAGCCAAAACAGCACTTGCAATTACAACGAAAATTGCCAATAATCTGTATTCTGCTTTTAGGAAAGCCAAAGCGCCTTCGTAGATGTAATCAGAAATCTCTTTCATCTTACCGTCGCCGGCATCTTGTTTCAAAACCCAGGCCCTTTTTGCTGCCATGAAAAGCAGCCCTATTAATGCCATTACTATCGGCACGTAAATCATCATTGATTCCATAAATATAATTTTTGTTATAAATTTTATCGGGTGCAAAAATAACAAAATTTTAAGAACTACAGCAACCTGAACCATTTAATAAAAATAAATCTGCTAACTTTATATAGCTGCGACACCATAAAGCTGACTGACTGAACATTAAAAACTTTTTGCTGATGGCTTAGCACTGCCATGATAAAATTCCTCTGCCAGTATTTTCAGCGGATTTCAGAAGCTTGATTTTTGAAAAATAAGGAACAGAAAGGGATTCCGTTTGGGCTGGCTCAGGATTTTGGTTTTTCGAGGTTTTCAATAAACTCCCTGATTTTTTCCACTGGGACTTTTTTGCCGCGTATCACCTTGTTTTTATCGAGGATGTAGATGACCGGCGTGGTAATAATTTGGTATTTATCGATTACATTGTTAAAGTAAACCCCGTCATATACGTTGATCCAGTCGAGTTTTTTCTCGGCGATGTATTGCTGGAATTTCGGAATCTGATTATAAACATAGACCGAATAGACTTTTACGTCTTTGTTCTCGCGTTGGAACTCATGGTAGAGGTTGAGCAGTTTCGGGATTTCAATCTTGCAATGACTACAGTCGACATCCCAGAAAACGGCAATGAGGTAATCTGCCTTGATGGAATTCATTTTAAGGAACAGCTCACTTACCGCTTTTTGATTGTTGGTATACACCCGGTTGAGTTCCTCATTGGTTTTTACGTTTTCAAAACCCATTTGGGCCACTTTGTCGCGGTCGGAGGCCTTAATCATGGACAAATCTGGCGCTATCTGACCAATTTGCAACGGCCTTATTTTGTCGGCCCGTTGCAGTACCCTGTTGAAGTCATTCTGGTCTTGATAGAAGCTTCTGGCTTTCCCGGTTTTGAAATAGGTATCGGCCAGGTAAATCAATATTTTGTCAAAACCAATGGTGGCTGTTTCGTACTTAGCAACAAGGTGGTCCATCAAAAGTCTGGACAAGGTGGGGTTTGATTTGGTCTTGAGCAAGAGCTTGTCTATGGCTACGGCAACAGAATCGGTGTGGGGCGCCACTACATTGTCGAGGTAGTTGTTGATTTTGGCTGCAAAAAACTGGTTGCGGTAGAGCCCGTCGGCGTTGAAATCTACCCCATCCCAAAAATGCTGACGGAAATATTTCCTGATCAAAAGGCTGTCCGGCCTGCCATTGGAGGCATTGGGTGCGTCAAAAAGCGTCCGGTCGATTTTAAGGTTGATGACATCAGCGATATAAGTCCCTTTTTTTTGTTTGATGAAGTCTTCTTCCCTGTCATGGATTTCCCTGATTTTCACTCTTACCTGTGGTTGTACGATAGCGGTGGAATCTTTTTTGGACAGGCCTTTTCCTTTGGCCATGGCCTCCCTGATTTGTTTGTTCTGGTCTATCAGGTAGCGTACATAATCAAAAAAATCATTTTCCGGCTTCGAATTGAGGGCCGTAATGTCGTTCATATGGTTTTCCGGTTCGTCTGTTTTGAGTTGCAGTTTTTGCGTATTTTCATCGATAAAGAAATCGAAATAATTCTTCTTTTTTGAATCTGTCAGCGCGTAAATCCCTCTTTCAATCCTGCCTTTCCCCTTAAAGACGATGTGTCCGTCCTTGACCTTGTGGGCTGTATCCCTGGTGAGCTTGTTCCCAAACTGGTAATAGGTCAGGTAGGCCACGGTGTCTTTGTAATGCCTGACGTCCATGGTGATTTCATAACCTGAGGGTGTTTTGGATTGTGCCCCGGCCGGAACCGCCAAAGCCAACAGTAAAATGGAAAAAAACAGCTTTTTCATCCCTTAACTCATTTTGGTAATAAACAGTGAAAGGCAAATATAATTTTTTTGGTCAGGCGGAAAACCTAAAATTTTCAAAAAAAATTATTTTTTTGACGGCTTTCTTTTTTCGAGGTAATGGTGCCATAATATATAGGAGGCCATGCTACGGTAAGGCTTCCAGTTTTGAGAGAGGATTTCCATTTCGTCTGCAGATTGTATTCCATACAATTCGATGATGGTGTTTTTGATGGCAATGTCACCCAATGGGATGATGTCTGGGCTTTGCAGACAGAACATCAGGTAGACTTCCACCGACCAGTTGCCGACCCCTTTTATGGTGAGCAGTTCGGCCCGGATTTGCGCTTCGGATTTGGAGGCAAAACCTTGGAAATCGATTTCACCCGAAATGACTTTGGCAGCCAAATCTTTGAGGTAAACGGTTTTTTGGCGTGAAATACCACATTGGCGCAACAGTTCATCGGAAGTTTCCGCCATAGTTTCCGAGGTCAGATTGCCCAATGCGTTGCACAGTTTATCATAAGCTGCTTTGGCCGAAGCAATCGAAACCTGTTGTTCAAGGATGATATGACACATCGCGGCAAACCCCTGATCGCGTTTTTGGATGACCGGATGACCATAGGTAGCTATAATGGCCTTGAGCTTTTCGTCTATTGCCGATAAATAACCGATGGCGTGTTGCATAAACTATAGTTGGCCCGGATAGGAACAGAAAGCCTTGTGCCGCGAAAAACCTGATTTTGCCGTCAAAAAACAGCGACCGGCGGAAGCTGCTTTTTTGATTGGGAAAATGGTTTATTCGCCAGCAAGCTTGCCGTGCATAGCCGGATGAAGCCCTTAAAAATAAAACCCGAACGAACCTTTGACCGTAAAATTATTGGTTTCGGGCACATCGCGGTAATTGCCCCGCCAGCTACAGTCAATGCGGAATACCTTGAAGATATTGCCGATACCGAAACCGTACTCCCAATAGCCATTGGTTGGCGAATTGTATTGCAGGCCGGAAGCGTTGATCAGTTTGTTTTCGTCTGATACCGAAGCAAAAACAGTCCGGACGCCTATAATTTCACGCAGGTTGAGCTTGCGTAGGGCCGGAACCCGGGCAAACAGGCGCCCCTGGAAATTGTGTTCCCAGTTGATGGTGGTGTATTGGTCTGAAACAAATTCGTAATAATTCAGGTTGCTGAAGGTATTTTCGATATTGAAATACGACTGGTTCCCCGGAATGACACTCATGAGCCCCAACGGGATTTTACCAAAGGTTTTCCCGACTTCCATGGTCAGGTTGGTGCGCCCGAGCGGTCCGATGGTGATGGGTTGTTTGTAGTAGAGTTGGACTTTCTGGTAATCAAAATCGCTGTCGAGCATGCCCTTGATACCGGCGCTGTAATTGACAAAGAAACGACTATACGGGCTGTCGACGAAAAGCCTTTCCACGCCATACCCCACATATTTTTTCTTGGGCGAATATTCTACCTGCAGGTTGATTTCTGACTGTTTGACGTTGTCTTTGATGATGGTCAGTGTCTCATCGGTATAATAATCGAGCTTGAAGGTGGGCGAAGCCGAAACCAGGGTGCGGTAAGAAAACCCGGTGCCGATGACGAAGTTCTTGAACGGTTCAAATTCCAGTGCCACATTGGTCAGGTTGATGTTGGTGAGCTTGCCGTTGTTGCCCGACGAAAGCAGGCTCGAAGAAGCAAAACTCCTGCCCAGCACGTCATTGGTTGTGGTCAGGCTGACACCGATTTGTTCTACATCGCGGCGGTTTCCGGCCGAAATGATGAGGCGGTTTTTCCGGTCAATCATCCATTTTCCGGAAAGGCCGTATTTGAATTTGTCGTCCTTGAAACCATAAGCGGTATAACCCTGCAAGCGCCATAAATCATTGGGGCCGAAATAGGTTCTTCCGCCCGCGCGCAAGCGTATGCCTTCAACATCGTTGTACCCGAAAGTGGAAAATATCGGGCCGTAATCCATCTTGAGTGCCGGAATTTCGATATAACCGCTTCCGAGTATTTCGACAAGACTGTAAATCCGCTTAAATTTCTTGACGGTTTTGAGGGTGTCGATGAGTTTGTAGATGCCTTCTTCGTCTTTGTTGAGTTTTTCGAAACGGTTTTCGCTCCAATAGTCGTTGTCTTTGTTATAGGCCGCCATATCAACAAAATTGACCTCCTGCTTGTAGAACTTTTCAGGCTTTTCCAGATTGAATTTGTGGTTGCGGTACAGCGAGGTCCGTTTGCCGTATACCCCTTTGGATTCCTCTTTTTTGTTCAGGGCGAAATCAGACATCAGGTAATCGCGGGTGAGCAAAAATACCGAATCGTTGACCACTTCAAATTCCTGCTCGAGATAAATGTCTTTTACCCAGTTGATGTTGGCGCTCTTGGTCACGGCCATGTTGATGTTCTTGATGGCAAAAGTGGTGTCGTTTACCCAGAAATCGCCCTTGAAGGTCAATTCATTTTTCCTTCTCGGATAAAAGACGATGTTGAAACACCTTTTGTTGTCAATCATGGCGGTATCGGTCAGCACATAATTGTAGACGTCAATGCCGGTCGTTGAAAGTGGGCTGGTAAAGCTTTTGTCGAAGAAATTCAGGTAATTGTTATAAATGTTGTAGTCGTTGTACAAATCCTTGATAAAGGTATTCACCCCGTCGCCGCTGCCCAAGCCGGAGTTTTTGTTGGCCTTGAGGATTTCCTTTGTTTTGCCCAGCTTGTTGTCGCCATACACATCAGAAATGGCTTCGTTGATAAAAATGGGCAGGTAAGTTTTTCCGGTTACTTTCGAAGTATCAATTTTGTCGAAAACAAATTCCATCCCTTTGAAAATCTTCCGTTTCATGAAAGCGCTGTCGATGGTATTGAGGTCGAATTCTACTTTTTCGTACTTTTCATATTGGTATTGGTCGAACATCAGCAGCCCATTTTTGCGCTTTCTTTCCCAGATTTTACGCAGGATATCGAGCGCCGGATTGTTCTTTTTGGAGGTTTTTCCGGCAAATATCTTCACTTCTTCGAGCACTTCTTCAGCATTCAGCACGATTTTCATTTCGTAGTTGACTGATTTGGCCAGGGTAACTTCCTTGTCGGTATAACCTGAAAAAGCCACCATTATAGCCGTAAAGGTATTGGGTGATTCCAGGTAAAACCGGCCGTCTTCGTTACAGACCGTCCCTTCATTGGAACCTTTGAAAACGATATTGGCAAAACCAATCGGCTGGTTTTTTTTATCGACCACCATCCCGCTGATTTTGGTCTGGGCAAACGAAACGGTCAGGAAACCGAACGCCAATAAGGTATAGATGAATAATTTTCTTTTCATGGTTGTTTACAAAAAAACTTCACCAAAGGCTGATGAAGTTTCAAATATAGTTATTTTAGATTGTTAGAATTTTAGACTTCTTAGATTTTAAGCTTTTTCTAACTTTCTAAAAATCCAAGTAGCCTAAGCGTCTATTTATATAATACTTTTTTCACGGCCTTTACCACATCAGCGGCATTGGGCAACCATTCCTTCAACAAGGTTGGCGAATAAGGCGCCGGGGTATCAGCAGTCGTGATACGTTGAACCGGGGCATCAAGGTAATCGAAGGCGCGCTCCTGAACCATATAGGTAATTTCAGAAGCCACACTGGCAAATGGCCAGGCCTCCTCTAACACCACCAAACGGTTGGTTTTTTTCACCGAATTGATAATGGTGTCATAGTCCATCGGACGAACGGTGCGCAAATCGATGATTTCACAGGAAATGTTTTCTTTGGCCAATTCTTCGGCAGCGGCAAATGCTTCCTTGATGATTTTCCCGAATGAAACGATGGTCACGTCTGTCCCTTCCCTTTTTACATCGGCCACACCCAAAGGCAGGATGTATTCGCCATCTGGCACTTCGCCCTTGTCGCCATACATTTGTTCGGACTCCATGAAAATGACTGGGTCGTTGTCACGGATGGCCGCTTTCAATAGCCCTTTGGCATCATAAGGCGTAGAAGGCACCACTACTTTCAAACCTGGTGTGTTGGCAAACCAGTTTTCGAAGGCCTGTGAATGCGTGGCTCCCAATTGTCCGGCAGAAGCCGTTGGACCACGAAACACCATCGGCATCGGGAATTGTCCGGCCGACATCTGGCGCATCTTGGCTGCATTGTTGATGATTTGGTCGATACCTACCAAAGAGAAGTTGAAGGTCATGTATTCTACAATCGGGCGGCAACCGTTCATGGCTGACCCAACTGCAATTCCGGCAAAACCGAGCTCTGCAATGGGTGTATCAATAACACGCTTCGGACCGAATTCGTCCAACATGCCTTTCGAGGCCTTGTAAGCCCCGTTGTATTCGGCCACTTCCTCCCCCATTAAATATACGGCTTCGTCGCGGCGCATTTCTTCGCTCATCGCTTCGGCTATTGCTTCCCTGAATTGTATCGTTCTCATATAAAATTTCTTTGTGTCAATTTTGGAAAGCAAAAATAGCAATTAAAAAGAAATTCCGGCGGGATTGATGTATCTTTTTTCAGGAGCCCTTGCGGTTGGAATGGCAAAGGTTTATTTTTCCTTTTGGGCAACGCCCGCTTCACTGAGTGCAATGGCAATAGCCTGTTTTTGACTTTTTACCGTTCCGCCTTTGCCTCCGGGGCCTGATTTCAAATTACCTTGTTTGTATTCGTGCATTACTTTTTCAATTGTTGCGGCTTGTTTTTTGGTTTGTTTTGCCATGATTTCAGCTTTTTGAAAGTTACCAGATAAAATTATACCACAAGCACTATCTGCCAATTACAGCAATGTCATTTTGCTTTATATAATTATGCTTCAACAAATTATAAAAATAAATTAAATTACAAAAAAATACTATGCACGCATACAATAATTAGAATAATATTTCATACTTTTACACACAGAAAAATTTTAATCCAGAATATAATGAAAATATTAGTTTGCATCAGCCATGTGCCTGATACTACTTCAAAAATCAACTTCATCAACGGCGATTCTGAATTTGACACCAATGGGGTGCAATATGTAATCAACCCGAATGACGAATTTGGGCTGACCAGGGCCATTTGGTTCCAGGAGCAACAAGGCGCCAACGTAACCGTGGTTAATGTAGGCGGACCGGACACCGAACCAACCCTGAGAAAAGCTCTTGCCATTGGCGCCAACGAAGCCATCCGTGTGAATGCGGCGGCTACCGACGGTTTTTATGTAGCGAGACAGTTGGCCGAAGTGGTAAAATCGGGCAACTATGACCTGGTTATCTGCGGAAAGGAATCATTGGATTACAACGGAGGAATGGTACCGGGCATGTTGGCCGGACTGTTGAATTACAACTTTGTCAATTCGTGTACAGAACTGACTGTGGACGGCAGCAATGCCAAAGCAGCCCGTGAAATTGACGGGGGAAAAGAAACCATTGCAGCGGCTTTGCCATTGGTGATTGGCGGACAAAAAGGCCTCGTAGAAGAAAAAGACCTGCGCATCCCGAACATGAGGGGTATTATGACCGCAAGAACCAAAGCCCTGACCGTTTTGGAACCTGTAAGTGCTTCGGTGGAAACCAAGGCCGTAAAATTTGAAAAACCGGCCCCGAAATCAGCAGTGAAATTGTTCAGTGCCGATGACATTGACGGATTGGTAAGCGCTTTGCACAACGAAGCAAAAGTTATCTAAATTAAGAAGGTGGCCGCGTTAGGGATTGCAGCGGTATCCTTTTGCTAAGCGCTGCGAAGCAAAAGATAAAGCGAAAAGCCCGACCCGCAGGGAACGCCAAAAAACAATAAAAAATACACATTATGTCTTTACTAATATACGCAGAATCACAAGACGGAAAATTCAAGAAAGTGGCTTTCGAATTGGCATCTTATGCCAAAAAAGTAGCCGAATCATTGGGCACTACGGTAACAGCCGTAACGGTAAACGCCGGCGATGTTTCGGAATTGTCGAAATACGGGGTGTCAAAAGTATTGAAAGTGTCGAATGACAAATTGGCCAACTTCAATGCCAAAGCCTACGCCGATGTCATCAAACAGGCCGCACAAAAAGAAAGCAGCAAAGTAATCGTATTGTCTTCCACTACAGACAGCTTGTACCTTGCCCCACTCGTGGCGGTTGGCCTTGAAGCCGGATTTGCCTCGAATGTGGTTGGATTGCCGGTTTCGACTTCGCCTTTCCAGGTGAAACGCAGCGCCTTTTCGAACAAAGCCTTCAACATTACCGAAATCAATACGGATGTAAAAGTGTTGGCCATCGGAAAAAACTCCTTCGGATTGGTAGAAAGTGCCGGTTCGTCTTCAGAAGAAGATTTCAGCCCAAGCCTCAACGATGCCGACTTTAACGTTAAAGTGGAATCGGTAGAAAAATCAACCGGAAAAGTAACCATAGCCGATGCTGACATCGTAGTATCGGGCGGACGCGGATTGAAAGGTCCTGAAAACTGGGGTATGCTCGAAGATTTGGCTGCCACCCTGGGTGCCGCAACTGCCTGCTCGAAACCGGTTTCAGATTTGGGATGGAGGCCCCACAGTGAGCACGTTGGACAAACCGGAAAACCGGTAGCGACCAATTTGTACATCGCGGTTGGTATTTCGGGAGCCATCCAGCACATTGCCGGAATCAACTCCTCAAAAGTAAAAGTGGTGATCAATGCCGATCCGGAAGCGCCTTTCTTCAAGGTAGCCGATTACGGAATTGTTGGCGATGCCTTCGACATTGTACCGAAACTGACACAAAAACTAAAGGAATTCAAGGCACAAAATTCTTAAAAATAAAACTAACTCAAGTGGATAAGCTATCAGGAATATTTTTTTCCGGGTAGCTTATTTTTTATGCTTTTGGATTTTTAGAAGCAAAAGTTTTTTGTTACTTTGCAGACCATAGCAGACCAATGATTTAATGAAGAAATGCCCTGCCACAGCGAAGGGTGTACGCCAATCTAAAATGCAACAATGAGTTTAGTAAAACTGACCATCAAAGGAATATCATACAGCCAAACCCAGAATGGCGCCTACGCCCTGATTCTGAATGAAGTAGACGGAGAGCGCAAATTACCCATCGTTATTGGTGCTTTCGAAGCCCAATCCATCGCCATTGCCCTTGAAAAGGAAATCAAACCGCCGCGTCCGTTGACGCATGATTTGTTCAAGAGTTTTGCCGACCGGTTTGAAATCGTCGTGAAACAGGTCATCATCCACAAATTGGTGGATGGCGTTTTTTATTCGAGCATCATCTGCGAAAGGGACAAAATAGAGGAAATCATAGATGCCCGTACTTCGGATGCCATTGCTTTGGCGCTCCGTTTCCAGGCTCCCATATTTACCTACAAAAACATACTGGACAAGGCCGGCATTTACCTCAACCCGAACACCCCTGAAATTGAAGGACAAAATACAAGTGACGATGACGTGCTGTCTGCCCCGGAAACATTTGGAATGGACGATACCGCCAACGAAGGCTCTGGAAGCTACGGCAAACTAAGCCTTTCTGAGCTGCATGAACTTCTGGAAGGCGCCGTACAGGAAGAAGACTACGAAAAAGCCGCCCGCATCAGGGATGAGATTTCCAAACGGGAATCCTGATAAAATGAAGTTTTAAGCAAACCAACACTTATTAAAAAGACATGAAAACAAAACACCACTTATCGCTCCTGCTTCTTTTGTTTTCTGTGCTTGGGTTTTCACAGGATTATTACCTGCATTGCGGCAAGATATTGGATGTCGTTTCCGGAAAGGAACTTTCGAACAAGACCATTATCGTTTCCGGCACAAAAATCATTAAAATTGAGGATGGCTTTGTAGCGAAAAAAAAACAGGACGATATCGAAGTCGACCTCAAAAACAAACACTTACTGCCCGGTCTCATCGACCTCCACGTACACGTGGAAACGACCAGTAACCCTTACACGGCTGCCTATACCCTGAACGACTCTGACATTGCACTCGAATCGGTGCAATACCTTAAACTTACCTTATTGGCCGGTTTCACCACCGTTCGCGACTTGGGCGGAAGCGGCGTGAATATCGCACTGCGCAATGCGGTCAACAAAGGTTATATTGACGGACCAAGGATATTTACTGCGGGCAAAGCCATTGCCTCTACAGGCGGACATGCCGACCCTACCAACGGCAGCAACCGAAAACTCGTGGGTGATCCAGGCCCGAAAGAAGGGGTTATCAATTCGCCTGAAGACGGGGTAAAAGCCGTACGCGACCGGTACAAGGAAGGTGCCGATGTCATCAAAATCACCTCAACCGGAGGGGTTTTGAGTGTGGCCAAAAGCGGCAAAAACCCACAAATGACCATCGCAGAAATCAAGGCCATCACGACCACTGCCAAAGATTACAACATGCTCACGGCAGCCCATGCCCATGGCGACGAAGGCATGCAAAGAGCCATCCTCGGCGGGATCAAAACCATAGAACACGGCACCTTCATGAGTGAAGAAACCATGGAACTCATGAAAAAATACGACTGCTACCTGGTTCCTACCATCATTGCCGGAAAAGAAGTTGCCAAAAACGCCGAAATAAAAGGAAAATACCCCGATGTTGTAGTACCGAAAGCCCGGGAAGTCGGCCCACAGATACAATCTACTTTTGCCAAAGCCTATAAAAAAGGCGTAAAAATTGCCTTTGGGACTGATGCCGGTGTTTATCCGCATGGGTTGAATGCCCAGGAATTCAGTTACATGACCGAAGCCGGCATGCCTGCACTGGAAGCCATCCGGTCTGCCACGCTGACCAACGCCATGCTCTTGGGTATGGACAAAGAAATCGGGCAATTACAGCCAGGCTTTATCGCCGACCTCATCGCGGTGGACGAAAGCCCCTTAGATAACATCAAGACCCTGGAAAAAACCGTTTTTGTCATGAAAGACGGTAAAATGTATAAAAAAGAATAGTTCAAGAATGAAACAATACCACGATTTAGTTACCCATGTTTTGGAAAACGGCACCCAGAAAGGCGACCGTACCGGCACCGGAACCAAAAGCGTTTTCGGCTACCAGATGCGTTTTGACCTGGCGGAAGGTTTCCCGATGGTAACCACCAAAAAACTGCATTTGAAATCGATTATTTACGAATTGCTCTGGTTCCTGAAAGGCGACACCAACATTGGCTACCTGAAAGAAAACGGCGTAAAAATCTGGGACGAATGGGCTGACGAAAACGGCGACCTGGGCCCGGTTTACGGCCACCAATGGCGCAACTGGAACAGCGAGGAAATTGATCAGATCAAGGAGCTCATCCATACCCTTAAAACCAACCCCAACAGCAGACGCATGCTGGTTTCTGCCTGGAATCCTTCGGTTTTGCCCGACACGTCCAAATCGTTTGCCGAAAATGTGGCCAATGGCAAAGCGGCCTTACCACCCTGTCACGCTTTTTTCCAGTTTTATGTAGCCGAAGGAAAATTGTCCTGTCAGCTGTACCAACGCAGTGCCGATATTTTTCTGGGCGTGCCATTCAACATCGCTTCCTATGCCCTGTTCACAATGATGGTGGCACAGGTTTGTGGCTTGCAGGCGGGGGAATTCATCCATACCTTTGGTGATGCGCACATTTACAACAACCACATCGAACAGTTGGAATTACAGCTTTCGCGCGAACCAAAACCACTGCCCAAAATGATTTTGAACCCCAAAGTGACCGACATTCTTGGGTTTACTTTTGATGATTTCGTTTTGGAAGGCTATGATCCGCATCCGCATATCAAAGGTGCGGTTGCAGTATAAAAACCATTTACTATGACTAAGACAATACTATTATTTTTATTTTTTTCACAACTGTTTTTTGCCCAGGAAAGTAACGACAAAACCGTCTACCTGGATTCACTCGGAAGTGTGACTCCTGATGTGGAACATTCCTATTACAGAATCATAAGGGATTACCAGCTCAAAAAAGCGGAATACCGCGTGGAAGATTATTATCTGTCTGGTAAACTCCGCAAGGCAGGCCTGTCTACAAATAAAGACTATCTTCAGGAAAATGGGGAATTTACCTCCTTTTATGAAAACGGCAACAAGGAGTCCGTCATCAGCTATGAAAAAGGTTATGAAAAGGGCAATTGCAGTTTTTGGTATGAAAATGGGAATAAGAAGCTCGAAGGGGAATACCTGCTTTCAGGCACCGAAAAGGAGCGGAAAGTGGTTTTCAGGATTATCAATTATTGGGATGTCGAGGGCAAACAAAAAACCCAAAACGGCAACGGCGAATTTGAGGATGACGGCAGTTATGAAGGGGAAAACCTCAATTTGGTTTCCAGCGGCAGGGTAAAAGACGGCTTTAAGGACGGCATCTGGAAAGGAACGCACAGCAAACCCGATTTTTCTTTTACCGAAACCTATAAATCAGGGGAATTAGTCTCAGGCAGAAGCGTTGAAAAGGACGGCACCGAACACAACTATACTGAAACCATGACCAAACCCGAACCTGTCAAAGGACTTGGCGATTTCTACAAGCATGTACGGAATAACTTTCCTGTTCCGGAAAACTTTTCAGGAAGCGGAAAAATCATCACTAAATTTGTTATCGACAAAGAAGGCAATGTAGTAGAAGCCAAAACAGTAAAGGGTGTTCGTGAAGATATTGACTTGCAGGCCATTCGTTGTGTTTCGGCCTACAAAGGTTTTTCACCCGCAAAACTACGGGGTGTAAAAGTGAGGTGCTCCTACCAATTGCCCATCACTTTCCAGTCTGCAGAATAACACAAACCAAGATTGCTAAAATTACACCAGCTATGGATACCCAACAACACGAAATCTACGAATACGCCCGCAAAAGAGTAACCCAGAAAAAACGGCTGTATTTTCACTTTGTTGTTTTTTTGGTGGGCAGCCTGTTCTTTTATGCGGCCAACAAATGGCTGAATGCCTGGCCTGAAACCGATTGGGCCCTTTGGATGTCTACTGCCTGGCTTTTTATCCTGATTTTGCATTTCATCAAGGTTTTTGTCACCGACCGTTTCATGAACCAGAAGTGGGAACGTACACAAATAGACAGACTGATGGCCTTGCAGGAGAAAAAAATCAGCGAATTGAAAAACGAATGGCAAAACAAACCATGATCATCCTCATTGCAGCTGCAGCCGAAAACAATGCCCTGGGTAAAAACAACGATTTACTATGGCACCTGCCCGATGATTTCAAGCGCTTCAAGGCATTGACCACCGGACACCACATCATCATGGGAAGAAAAACCTTCGAAAGCTTCCCTAAACCCTTGCCCAACCGCACGCACATTGTTATTTCCCGCCAGAAAAACTACCATCCTGAAGGCTGCCTTATTGCCGATAGCTTGGAAAAGGCCATTGCCATGGCACCCAGGAATGAGAATGTTTTTGTGATTGGCGGTGGTGAAATATACCAACAATCAGTAGATCTGGCTGATAAAATCGAACTCACACGGGTACACACCAGCCTCGGGGCCGATACTTTTTTTCCGGAAATTGACCCCGAAAAATGGGAACTGCTTACCGAAACTCACCATCCGGCAGACGAAAAACACGCCTTCGCTTTTAGTTTCCAGACCTTTGTGAGAAAATAAATTTAAAACCCTGATTGGCTTTCAGTAGCTCAGATTCCCTTTTTTGGAATTCCTAACCTTATTATTAGTATTTTTGCCTTTCAAAAAATTGACGATGCCAAAAAGTGTTACACCCTATAAAGATTCCGACTTGGGTAAAAAAGAACAGGTTACCCAGATGTTCGACAATATTTCAGACAATTATGACGGGTTGAACCGCGTGATTTCATTCGGCATTGATGTTAAATGGCGCAAAAAGGTAGTTGCCATGATTGCCGCCAAAAAACCATCGACTGTACTGGACATCGCTACAGGAACTGCTGATTTGGCTATTTTGTTATCTGAAACAGCTGCCGATAAAATCGTGGGGCTTGACCTTTCTGCCGGTATGCTTGAAGTGGGCCAAAAGAAAGTCACCGAAAAAAAACTCGACAAAAAAATAGAATTGGTGTTGGGCGACAGCGAAGCCATGCCGTTTGAAGACAACTATTTTGATGCCATTACGGTTTCTTTCGGAATCAGGAATTTCGAAACGCTTGAAAAAGGCCTTGCAGAAATACTGCGCGTGCTGAAACCTAACGGCATCTTTGTAATTTTGGAAACTTCGGTTCCGGAAAAAACACCTTTCAAACAGGGCTATTCGTTTTATACCAAATACATTTTGCCACTCATCGGAAAACTGTTTTCCAAAGACAATGTGGCTTATGGTTATTTGTCTGAATCGGCATCAATTTTCCCTTATGGCGAAAAGTTAAACAATATTTTAAGGAAAGTTGGGTTTATAGAGGTGAAAGCCATGCCGCAGACATTTGGCGTAGCTACCATTTATTCCGCATCAAAAAAATAAGGCTGTGTTACCAGATTATATGAGAAAGTTATTTTTTATTGTTCTATTATTTTGCAGTTTATCGTTTCATGCGCAAAACAAGGGCATGTTCAGTAAAGACCCCATCATCAACCTTGAAAATTTTGACAAGCAACGGGTACATTGGGGCTATTTTTTAGGGTTCAATGCCTATGATTTCAAGATTGACTATGAAGAAAACCCCGAAACCGATATCGTAGTAAAAGGCGTTACCGGATTCAATGTCGGCTTGGTAGGCGATTTGCGGTTGCACGAATACATCAACCTGCGTTTTGAACCAGGACTTTATTATACCCAAAGAAACCTGACTTATACCGGTTTCACGAGAACCATCGATGCCGAAAGGGAAGTCAAGTCGACCTATATCCACTTTCCGTTGTTGGTGAAATTTTCTTCGTTGCGCTTCGGGAATGTACGCCCCTATTTGGTGGGTGGCGGCTCCATGACGCTCAACCTGTCGAGCAATTCGAAATCGCAGGATGACAACCTCGAACAGCGTTTCCGGGTAAAACCCTGGACAAAAAATTACGAACTGGGCTTCGGGATTGATTTTTACCTGGAGTATTTCAAGTTTTCCCCTTCCATCCGTGGGGTTTTTGGCATAGGCGATGAACTCATCCGGGATGATGACCCGAACAGTCCCTGGACCGGCAACATCAACTCCTTGAAGTCACGTGCGGTTTTCGTGAATTTTACCTTCCACTAAAATCTTCGGTTTTTAACTTCCCCTCTTGAACTCACTCAGGAAAATGGCTGTGGCTGTGGCAACATTCAGGCTTTCTGTTTTTTGCAACGCCCCAAAACGTGGGATGGACAGGCGTTCCTGCACCAGTTTTTCCACTTCAGCTGAAATGCCGTTGGCTTCGTTACCAAACACCAGGATGCATTTTTCCGGTAAGGATTCTTTATAAATATTCCTGCCATCCATAAAGGTCCCACAAACGGGTATCGTGGCCGAAGCCAGATAGTCGGGTAAATTGACGTAGGTTACAGCTACCCGCGCAACCGAACCCATAGTGGCCTGGATTACTTTTGGATTGTACACATCGACGGTTTCGTGGGAGCAGACGATTTGACTGATTCCAAACCAGTCACACAGGCGGATGATGGTACCGAGATTGCCCGGATCACGGATGTCATCGAGCGCGACGAACATTTCATTTTGATTGATGCCTGCCGGCATGGGAATCCTGAACACTGCCAGGCAATTGTTGGCTGTAGTAAGGGCACTGATTTTTTTGAGGTCGCTTTCAGGAATGGTGGTTTTTTGTGTTGTATCAACCTGTAGAAATAAATCTTCAGTGGCGTATAAATGTTCCAGTTCAAAATTGGACAGTAACAATTCCTGTATTACTTTTACACCTTCGGCCACAAATAACTGATGTGCCTGTCGGAATTTTTTTTGCTGCAAACCTGTAATTAACTTTATTTGATTTTTACTAAGCATAAAAAAATGTACTTTTGAATTAAATTGCCACTTTTGAAAAAACACCTCACAAAAATATCACTATTTATTTTAACTGCAGCCATTCTCGCCGGATGTAATATGACCAAACGCGTCCCGGCCAACAAAAGGCTGTTGTTGAAAAATGAAATCCGGGAAGACGGCAAGGAAACCAAGGAAGACGGCGTATTCAACCAGTTGTACCAAAAGCCCAACAGTTCTATTTTGGGTTATCGGTTGCGATTACATCTTTTCAACCTGGCCAAGAAAAATCCCGATTCGGCCTATAAGGCACAATACCTCAAAAATCCGGCAAAGTATTACCGCAGGGCCAAACTGCTTTCCAAAAAAGGCGTCAACCGGCTCGGTCATTCCTTTTTATATGAAGGCATACACAATTTCCTGAAAGAAGTGGGTGAAGCGCCGGTGATACTGGATACCAACAGCACCAAAAAATCACTCAAACGACTCAAAGCCTATTATTTCAACAGGGGCTATTTTGACGTAAAAACCGCTTCGGCGCTGGATACCTCAAAAATCAAGAAGGCCAACGTGAGTTACACCATCACCAAAGGAAAAGGCTATATTATTGATACGGTATCGACCGTCATCCTCACGCCTGCCCTTGATTCGTTGTACAACGTCAGGAAAAATGCCTCTTTCATCAAATCTGGGAAGCAATATGCCACCGAAGACCTCGACAACGAACGAGCCCGGATTACCAAAGACTTCAGGAACAATGGGGTTTTCTTTTTCCAGCAGAATTATATGGAATACAACCTCGACACCATTAATACAGCCAAAAAAGTGAATGTCCGTATTGACATCAACAACCAGATTGTTCGCAATGCAGATTCTTCCACCACCAAACCTTTCCAGATTTACAAAATCAATAAGGTGAATATTTTCACCGATTCGAATGCCAAAAGCAGCGGAAAAATCAACGACAGCATCCAATACAAGGGCTTCAACCTGTACAGCGAAAAGAAGCTGAAATACCGCCCGAAATCGATAGTGAATGCCATTTTCATTGCGCCCGGAAGTATCTATTCGGATGAAAGAAACGTGTTGACCACAAGGTATCTGAGCAACCTGAAGGTATTCAATTATCCGTCGATTCTATACACCATCGACCCCAAAGACGCAAACGGACTGTTGGCCAATATTTACCTGTTGCCACGGAAGAAATACACCTTTGGCGCTTCCATCGATTTTACGCGGTCAAACATTCAGGATTTTGGGATTTCGGGCAATGCTTCCCTGGGCATCCGGAATGTGTTCAATGGGGCCGAAACTTTTGAAATTGGCCTCCGGGGAAGTACCGGTTCGTCACGTTACCTGGCCAATCCTGACAATACATTTTTCAATCTTTTCGAAGTTGGGGTCGATGCCAAACTCAATTTTCCGCGCTTGCTTTTCCCGATCAACCTCGACAGGCTCATCCGCAAATCGATGATTCCGTATACGACTTTCAGTGTTGGTTTTGCCAAACAGACCAATATTGGTTTGGACAAGCAGAATTTTACGATGGCCTTTACCTACAACTGGACCCCAAAAAGGAATACTTCAGCCCGTTTTGACCTGTTCAACATCCAGTTTGTGAAAAATGTGAATGTGAGCAATTACTTCAACATTTACCAATCGTCTTACGAAAACCTGTCACGGATAGCCGCCAATCCGGCTTATGGTGTTCCTTCGCAGTATTTTAATCTTGATGGCAACCTGACCATAGAAGAAGGTACCAATTACTTCCTCAATACGGCACTTTCTAGCCCTGCAGCACTTTCTGATGAAGATTTCAAGGCGGTACGCAGCATCAATGAACGAAAAAACCGCTTAACCGAAAACAACCTGATTTTTGCCTCGAGTTACAGTTATTCGAAAACCACCAAAAAAGAACTGACCGACGATAATTTCTATGCCTTCAAAACCAAAGTAGAGTCGGCGGGAAACTTTTTATCGTTGTTGGCGCGTGCTTCCAAACAACTCGAAAACCAAGGCGGGGCGAATACTTTTTTTGAAGTGGAATATTCCCAATACATCAAAGGCGAAATCGAATACATCAAACACTGGGACCTCAACCACAAAAAAGTAATTGCCGTGAGGGCCTTTGCCGGTTTGGCCATCCCATACGGAAACTCTAAAAGCATTCCGTTTTCGCGCAGTTACTTCGGCGGCGGAACCAATGACAACCGCGCCTGGCAGCCCTACAGTCTAGGCCCGGGAACCAGCGGCGGATTGAATGACTTCAACGAAGCCAACCTCAAACTGGCCCTCAATGCAGAATACCGCTTCAACATTACCGGAAAATGGAACGGGGTGCTGTTTGCCGATGCGGGCAACATCTGGAATACGCTCGACAATACGGTTGATGAAAAATACCTTTTCCATGGGGTCAAATCACTAAAAGATCTCGCTTTGGGCACCGGATTCGGAATCCGTTATGATTTTGGGATTTTTGTGCTGCGCGGTGAACTGGGGCTGAAAACTTTCAATCCGGCCAAACCCGATAACGAAAAATGGTTCAAGGAAATCAATTTCTCGGAGTCGGTAATAAATATCGGGATAAATTATCCGTTCTAAATTTAGAAATTATTATTTTTGTAAACTTAACAAACAACTACCCAATACATGTCACACCATATCAAACCCGGAGTCGCCACAGGAGATGAAGTACAGGCCATTTTCAGCTATGCCAAGGAAAAAGGTTTTGCCCTGCCTGCGGTAAATGTTACCGGCTCGAGCACCGTAAACTGCGTTTTGGAAACGGCCGCCAAATTAAAGGCACCGGTAATCATACAATTTTCCAACGGTGGTGCGGCGTTCAATGCCGGAAAAGGCTTGTCGAACGAAAACGAGAAAGCAGCCATTGCCGGTGGTGTTGCCGGAGCTTTGCACATACACACCCTGGCGGAAGCCTATGGTGCCACGGTTATCCTGCATACTGACCACTGTGCCAAAAAACTATTACCCTGGATTGACGGCCTGCTTGATGCCTCTGAAAAGCATTTTGCCAAAACCGGAAAACCACTATATTCTTCGCACATGATTGACTTGTCGGAAGAACCGATTGAAGAAAACATCGAAATCTGCAAAAAATACCTTGCCCGCATGAGCAAAATGGGCATGACCCTCGAAATTGAACTAGGAATTACAGGTGGCGAGGAAGACGGGGTGGACAATTCAGATGTCGATTCGTCAAAACTCTACACCCAACCTGATGAAGTGGCTTACGCCTACGAAGAACTGCTCAAAGTAAGCCCGCGTTTTACCATTGCAGCCGCTTTCGGAAACGTACATGGCGTATACAAACCGGGCAATGTCAAACTAACCCCGAAAATTCTCAAAAATTCTCAAGAATACGTGCAAAACAAATTCAACACCGGTTCCAATCCGGTTGATTTTGTATTCCACGGCGGATCGGGTTCTACGCTCGAGGAAATCCGCGAGGCCATCTCTTACGGCGTCATCAAGATGAACATCGATACCGATTTGCAATTCGCTTACACCGAAGGCATCCGTGACTATATGGTTTCCAAAATCGATTATTTAAGAACCCAAATCGGAAGCCCGGACGGCCCTGATTCGCCCAATAAAAAACATTACGACCCCAGAAAATGGGTGCGTGAAGGCGAATTGACCTTCAACAAACGTCTGGAGCAGGCTTTCGCCGACCTGAACAATGTCAATACCTTATAAAGTAAAGACGGAACACTGATTACTGAACACTGAACAATAAAACATATGGCTTGGTTTAAAAGAACAGAAAAAGGGATTACCACCGCAACAGAAGACAAAAAAGACGTCCCGAAAGGGCTTTGGTACAAATCACCAACCGGAAAAATAATCGATCAGGACGAATTGGCCCGCAATTTATGGGTAAGCCCGGAAGACGATTTTCATGTAAGGATTGGCAGTGCCGAATATTTTGAAATCTTGTTTGACAACAACGAATTCAAGGAACTGGACGCCAAAATGACTTCAAAAGATCCGCTTCATTTTGTGGACACCAAAAAATATTCCGACCGTTTGAAAGACGTCATGGAAAAAACCAAACTGAAAGACGCCGTGCGTACTGCCGTCGGGAAATCAAAAGGCAAAGACCTTGTAGTCTGCTGTATGGATTTCGCCTTTATCGGCGGATCTATGGGTGCGGTAGTAGGGGAAAAAATTGCCCGCGGGATTGACCATTCCATCAAAAACAAGATTCCGTTTGTGATGATCTCCAAATCGGGTGGCGCGCGTATGATGGAAGCAGCCTATTCGCTTATGCAATTGGCCAAAACCTCCGCCAAACTGGCCCAACTGGCCGAAGCACAGGTGCCTTACATTTCGTTGTGTACCGACCCAACTACAGGAGGAACAACTGCTTCCTATGCCATGCTCGGCGACATCAATATCGGAGAACCGGGCGCCTTGATTGGCTTTGCCGGACCCAGGGTGGTCAAAGACACTACCGGGAAAGATTTACCGGAAGGCTTCCAGACTTCGGAATTTTTGTTGGAACACGGATTCCTGGATTTTATCGCACACCGCAAAGAACTCAAAAACAAAATCAACCTCTACATCGATTTGATTTTGAACCAAGACATCAGGTAAATTCCTGAATAAAAACACAAAAAACACAAGGCTTTCACTTTGTGTTTTTTTTTGAACTGTAAACCATTTAATTATGGGCAAACACTTATTATCAAAAGAAGAACATGCTGCGTTGCTTGACATCCTCAAAGCCCGTTTTAAAAAAAACAACCACCGCCACCAAGACATTGACTGGCAAAATGTAGCAACCAAACTCGAAGCCAGCCCTGAAAAAATGGGTGCGCTGTACGAAATGGAAAAAACCGAAGGCGAACCTGACGTCATTGGTGTTGATGCTAAAACCGGGGAATACCTGTTCTGCGATTGTTCAGCCGAAAGCCCCAAAGGACGAAGAAGTGTGTGCTATGACCAATCAGCATTGGAATCCAGGAAAGAGCACCCACCCAAAGACAGTGCCTCGAATATGGCTGCCAAAATGGGAATCGAAATCCTGACGGAGGCACAATACCGCGACTTGCAGCAATCAGAAAAATTTGACCTCAAAACCTCCAGCTGGATTGCCACCCCCGATTCTATCAGGAAACTGGGAGGCGCCTTGTTTTGTGACCGCCGTTATGATACGGTTTTTGTTTACCACAACGGGGCAGAATCGTATTATGCCGCAAGGGGTTTCAGGGGAATGTTGAAAGTATAATTTAAAACCCACTTCTGATGGCTTCTACCGGATCAAGCCTTGCAGCGGATATGGCAGGAAGGATACCGGCAATCAAACCGATAAAAATGGCGAGGGATGTACCGAGCATGACGTTCCCGAAACTCAGTACAAATTCAAATTCCATCATCTGGGAAAGGCCTATCGTAATCAGCCAGACCATCAGCAAACCGATGGCTCCGCCGATAAGGCAAAGGATAATGGCTTCAAAAAGGAACTGAAAAAGGATGAATTTGTTTTTGGCTCCCAATGATTTCTGTATCCCGATTAGGTTTGTACGTTCTTTTACAGATACAAACATGATGTTGGCAATTCCGAAACCGCCCACCAGCAATGAAAATCCGGCGATAATCCAGCCCATGAGATTCATGCTGCCAATTACTTCATCGAGCATTTCAGTAAACCCGGAAAGTATATTCACGTAAAAATTATCAATTTCCCCGGGTTTCAATCCGCGGCGGCTGCGCAATTTTTGTGCGATATCGGCCTTGAACTCATCAATATCGATGTCTTTTTTGGGTGTGATTTCAATCATGTGGAAAATGCCGTTGTTGCTGTCACCCCCACGCCTTCTGATAAAGTTGGCTGGAATCCAAACCGTGGTATCGTTGTTGTCGCCAAACAAACCTGCACCTTGCTTTTTGAGCACCCCGATGACATTAAAACGCTGTCCGTAAATCCTGACCTCTTTGCCGATGGGGTCTGTATCCTCAAACAAGGTATTCGCTATTTCATCACCAATCACGGCCACCTGTGCCCCTGAATTTGACTCAGCTTCGTTGTAAAACCTTCCGGCAGAAAATTCAAGCCCATTGATAGAAGCCGATTCATAACTTACAGCCACGACATTTACACTGTTGGCTGTTTGCCCTTCATATTTGATATTTTCAGGTGTAACGACCAACTGGAAACCCAGTTCCCGTGCATCGGGCAGGGCTGTTTTGAGGTATTCGTATTCTTCGTAGGAAACTTCCGGAAATTGCTCCCTTTTCCAGCGGGGCACATCGGTAGGGCCGAAACATTCCTTGGCCACATAAATCGTGTTTTTGTCAAGGGTGCTCAGGTCTTTGCGTATTTTCCTGTCGAGCGAATCCACAGCAGCCAAAACGGCTATGATGGAAAAAATCCCGATGGTGATGCCCAACAAGGAAAGTAAGGTACGCAGTTTGTTGTTCCGCAATGCATTCATTGCAAAACTGAAACTTTCCCTGATAAGACGCAAATAAACTACCATAGCCCGAATTGATTTCCAAAGTTAAAACATTAGTTCCTATTTTGACCGAAATGTTACAGAAATCGGGCATAAAAAAACTTCAAAAAAAAGTAAAATTCAAATTGCTTACTGAACTGCAATCAATTACTTTTGTGTGCTTATAATCGGGGCATTTTCACCCCCGCCAAGCAACAACAAACAACAACACAATGAGCACAACAAAAACCATTCAATCAGCTCTCATTTCGGTATTTGACAAAACCGGACTGGAGCCCATCGTAAAGCAACTCCACGCACAAAATGCCACCATTTATTCGACCGGCGGTACTGAAGAATTTATCAAAAAACTGGGCATTCCGGTAGTGGCTGTTGACAGCATAACTGATTTTCCTGAAATACTGGGCGGAAGGGTAAAAACCCTGCACCCGAAAATATTCGGTGGCATCCTGAACCGT
This sequence comes from uncultured Flavobacterium sp., assembly GCA_964642945.1. Classification (GTDB taxonomy): domain Bacteria; phylum Bacteroidota; class Bacteroidia; order Flavobacteriales; family Flavobacteriaceae; genus Flavobacterium. The sequence continues at coordinate 22,921 of CAZXRX010000035.1, forward strand.
CAGGACAACGATACCGATGTGGCCCAGATGAAGCAATTTGACATTCCACAGATTGATTTGGTCATTGTTGACCTCTACCCTTTTGAAAAAACGGTAGCTTCGGGAGCCGATGAGGCCGAAGTGATAGAAAAAATAGATATCGGCGGCATTTCACTCATCCGTGCGGCGGCAAAAAACTTTAAGGACACGGTGATTGTTCCCTCTGTGGAAGAATACCATTTGTTCCTGCAAATGCTGACCGACGGAAACGGTGCCACCACTTTGGAACAAAGAAGGTTATTGGCGGCCAAGGCATTCCATGTGTCGTCTCATTATGACACGGCGATTTTCAATTATTTCAACACCGACGAAACCATATACAAATCGAGCATTGCGCATGGGCAGGTATTGCGTTATGGGGAAAACCCCCACCAAAAAGGGTTCTTCTTTGGCGATTTCGACGCCATGTTCACCAAACTGCACGGCAAGGAATTGTCTTACAACAATTTACTTGACGTGGATGCTGCCGTCAATTTGATGTTGGAATTCCGGTTTGAGGCGCCCACTTTCGCCATCCTGAAACACAACAACGCCTGCGGACTGGCTACGAGAAGCACCATGAGGGAAGCCTATTTGGCGGCATTGGCCGGCGACCCGACATCCGCATTCGGTGGCGTACTGATAGCCAATGGGGAAATTGACACGGAAACTGCCCAGGAAATCACGACCTTGTTCTGCGAAGTGGTTATTGCCCCAGGCTATACTGATGAGGCGATTGCCATTTTACAGGAAAAGAAAAACCGCATTATTTTGGTATTGAATGACATCCCTTTGCCGGAGCGTCAGGTACGCACCTGCCTCAATGGTTTGCTGGTTCAGGAAAAAAACAACCTTACCGATACTAAAAGCAACCTAAAAACCGTTACACTCACAGCACCTACCCCGCAGGAAATTGACGATTTGCTCTTTGCCTCCAAAATTTGCAAAAATACCAAGTCGAATACCATAGTGTTGGCGAAAAACGGCACTTTGATTGCTTCCGGAACCGGACAGACCTCGCGGGTAGACGCCCTGAAACAGGCCATTGAAAAGGCCCATTCGTTTGGGTTTGACCTCAATGGTGCCGTCATGGCGAGTGATGCCTTCTTTCCGTTTCCGGATTGTGTAGCCATCGCCCATGAAGCAGGAATAACCGCTGTGATTCAACCAGGTGGCTCCATCAAGGACGAATTGAGCATCGATTATTGCAACGAAAATAAAGTTGCGATGGTATTTACAGGAACACGTCATTTTAAACATTAATTT
>CAZXRX010000036.1:0-24068 GCA_964642945.1 uncultured Flavobacterium sp.
CAAAAAATATCCATTTATACCCTATCTGGATTTTGTGCCATACTATTGGCCTCCTGCGGATCTTCGCAGAGCACTACCTATGACAACGACGGCATCTATGGCGGAAGCTCCAAAACTTCCCGTAATGAAGTGGCTGCCAGTGACAACAAATACAAGGAATATTTCAGCAACCTGAATCAGGAAAATGAAGCACTTTTTACAGATGTCGAAAGTTATTCCACCCAAAACGACAGTGTAAATAAAAACACCCAGGCCAGCAGCAACAACAATGGTTGGGGTTCCAATTCTTCTTCCACTACGGTCATTGTTTATGACAACAGCTGGGGCAATAATTGGGGCTGGAACAGTTGGTATGGACCCTCATGGGGTTGGGGTTGGAACAATTGGTACGGACCTTCTTACGGATGGGGATGGAACAGTTGGTATGGCCCATCATGGGGATGGAACTATCCTTACTACGGTTTTTACAACGGTTGGAATTACCCCTACTATTACGGAAATTACTGGGGTTATAACGGCTACTACAACAACCACTACGCCTATGCCTATGGCAGAAGGGACACCAGGAATTATTACAACAACAGCACCAACAGGTACAACAGCAGCCGTAACGGAAGAGGCCAGGCCACTGTGACACCTACCCGTAACTATACGCCGGGCAGAACCACTGCCTCAAACCCAAGGGATTACAACAATGCCAGCCCAAGACCGAGACCAAATGCTACACAGCCTTCAAGGGACTACAACGAGGCCAACCAAAGCCCGAGACCAAGGCCAAATACCCCGCAGCCTTCAAGGGATTATAATGATGCCAATCAAAGCCCGAGACCGAGGCCAAATACCACACAACCTTCAAGGGACTATAACAACACCGGAAGTCCAAGACCCAATACGACTACATCTCCTTCAATACCAACCACTCCGTCAAGGGATTACACCCCAACCCGAAGCAGTGATACCCGCTCTTACTCTCCATCCAGTTCCGGTGGTGGTAATTATGGTGGCGGAGGAGGTCGCTCAGGTGGCGGTGGCGGCGGAAGAAGATAACCTCAAAACCAAACATTTTAAAAATTGCTAAACATTTCTAACATGAAGAAGTCAATCTTAATTTTCATTGGATCGGTGCTGGGCCTTGGTACCGTTCAATCACAAAGTATCAATGACGCCTTACGCTATGCCAACGAAGATTTGAACGGAACCGCACGTTTCAGGGCTATGAGTGGTGCTTTCGGCGCACTGGGCGGGGATTTTTCCGCAATCAATGTCAACCCTGCCGGTTCAGTGGTTTTTTCCAACCACAGTTTGGGGGTTACTTTGAGCAATTACAACATCAAAAACGACTCCAACTATTTCGGAACAAAAACATCTGACAATGATAATAGTGTCGACATCAATCAGGCCGGAGGGGTTTTTATTTTTAACAACCCACAACAAAATACAGGCTGGAAAAAGTTTGCATTGGGTCTTAATTACGACAATGCCAAAAACCTCAACAATTCTTTTTTCAGTGCCGGAACCAATCCGAACAATTCGGTAGGCCGTTACTTTTTGTATTATGCGAATGCGAATGCCAACTGGGCAGGAATTCCGTTAGGTGTATTGCAGAATTATTCGTTTGGCGAACTGAATTACGAAGACCAACAGGCTCTTTTGGGGTATAATGCTTACATCATCGACCCGGTGAATGACAGCGACCCGAACAATTCCGCTTATTATTCAAATGTACCAGCCGGCGGAAACTACTACCAGGAAAATTCATTCGTATCAGAAGGATACAACGGCAAACTAACCTTAAATGCTTCGGCAGAATACAAGGATAAATTTTTATTCGGAATCAATATCAACTCTTATTTTACCGATTACAGGCAAAGGACCAGCTTTTACGAAAGCAACAACAATCCGCAGAATGCCAATCCGCAAAGAACCATCAGCAGGATACGCTTTGACAACGAATTGTATACCTACGGAACCGGAATCTCGTTTCAACTCGGAACCATTTACAAACCCATCCCGGAACTTCGTATAGGGGTAGCCTACGAATCTCCTACCTGGTACGAACTCAACGACGAAACGACGCAAAGAATAGCGGTTTCAGGCTACGGATTGCAGACACCGGCCAATACAACCGTTTTTTCCAATAGCGGCTACGACCCGGAAACCGTCATGATCTACGAGCCATACAGGATACAAACCGCCAGCAAATGGACCGCCAGCCTTGCCTATGTTTTTGGCAAAAAAGGCTTGATCAGTGTAGATTATGCCATCAAAGATTACAGCCAGGTACACTACCGTCTTGATCCGGATGCTTTTTGGAGCACCAATGCCACCATGTCCAATATTTTGGATGTAACCAATGAGTTCAGGGTGGGTGCCGAATATAAAATAAAAAAGTTCAGCCTCCGTGGTGGTTACCGTTATGAGCAAAGCCCATACAAAGACAGCAAAACCATGGGTGACCTGACTGGTTATTCCGGTGGATTGGGTTACAATTTCGGAATCGTAAAACTTGACCTCGCCTATTCGTATTGGCAGCGTGATTCGCAACAAGCCTTCTTTTCACAAGGTCTTACCGATGCCGCCACATTCAATTCGAAAAACAACAACATCAGCATGTCTTTGACTTTCGGATTGTAAAAAAGATAAATCCATTGAAAAACCATCTGTCCTACACGGATGGTTTTTTTTATGCACCGCCTTGACCGCTAAAAAAGCGTTAAAGTTTCGCTGCGAGCAATAAATACCTTAAATTTGCAAACTTCCTTAAAAAAAGGGATATAAATGTATGAGAACCAAATCGGTAAAGAAAAATAAAATCAATGTCATTACGCTGGGCTGCTCCAAAAATACCTATGACAGTGAGGTTTTGATGGGACAACTCAAAGCCAGCGGAAAAGACGTAGTACATGAACAAGAAGGCAATATCGTGGTCATCAATACCTGCGGTTTTATTGACAATGCCAAGGCAGAATCAGTAAATACCATTTTGGAATATGCCGACAAAAAATCGCGTGGCATCGTAGACAAAGTATTCGTTACCGGCTGTCTGTCTGAAAGATACCGTCCGGATCTTGAAAAAGAAATCCCTGATGTTGACCAATATTTCGGCACGACCGAGCTTCCGTTACTGTTAAAAGCCCTCGGTGCTGATTACAAACACGAATTGCTGGGTGAAAGGCTTACCACCACCCCAAAAAATTACGCCTACCTGAAAATTGCCGAAGGCTGTGACAGGCCCTGTAGTTTCTGTGCCATACCCATCATGCGCGGCAAACACGTGTCACAATCGATTGAGAAATTGGTAAAAGAAGCCGAAGGACTGGCGAAAAACGGCGTGAGGGAACTCATCCTGATTGCCCAAGACCTTACTTACTACGGTTTGGATTTGTACAAAAAAAGAAACCTTGCCGAATTGCTCGAAAACCTCATAAAAGTGGAAGGAATCGAATGGATTCGTTTGCATTATGCCTTTCCGACGGGTTTCCCGATGGATGTACTCGATTTGATGAAACGCGAACCGAAAATCTGTAATTATATCGATATTCCGTTGCAGCACATTTCAGACAACATACTCAAATCAATGCGTCGGGGTACCACCAAGGAAAAAACCACCAAACTGCTTCAGGAATTCCGTGAAAGGGTTCCGGGCATGGCCATCAGGACCACGCTCATCGTGGGTTATCCGGGTGAAACACAGGAAGATTTTGAAACGATGCGCGACTGGGTGCAGGAAATGAAATTTGAACGTTTGGGCTGCTTTACCTATTCCCACGAAGAAAATACCCACGCCTACCTGCTGGAAGATGATGTTCCGGAAGAAGTGAAACAGGCCCGTGCTGCCGAAATCATGGAAATACAGTCGCAAATTTCATGGGATCTCAATCAGGAAAAAATAGGGCAAACTTTTAAATGCATCATCGATCGCAAGGAAGGCCAACATTTTGTGGGCAGGACAGAATTTGACAGCCCCGATGTAGATAATGAAGTTCTGATAGATGCTTCTAAATTTTATGTAAAAACAGGTGATTTTGTCACGGTAAAAATTACCGATGCCACCGAGTTTGATTTATATGGCGAACCAATCAATTGATTTATTATGAAAAACCGTAAACTAATGCTGGGATTCTTCCTGCTGTTTTCCCTTACGATTATGGCCCAGGTAGACCGTAGAAACGATATAAGGAGCAAGACCGAAATGGAAGGGGAAGAAAAGAGCCGTCAGAAAGAATACGAAAAAGAACGGGGAAAAAGTATTGAAAACTCCATCAATAGCTTAAAAGAGGAATTGTCACTTGATGAACTCCAGTTTGTGGCCATCAGGCAAATCATACTCGAAAGCGCCCGTACTGAAGGCATCATCATGAAAAAGGAAGACAGTGACGAAAACAAGATGAAAGCACTCACTGCCCTTTCAGACACCACTGATGCCAAAGTCAGGGCATTGCTCAATCCGGACCAGATTGAAAAACTGGAAACCTACCGTTTGAATCCCAATAAAAAGAAAAAGAATAAAAAGAAATAAAAAACAGCCCTACTGCAAAGTACGGGCTTTTTTTTAATCAGGATTTTCAAGTCGTGGGCACTACCCTACCATTAAAGTTCAAAACATGGGGCGAAGGATCGATATTGGTAGTTACCGTAACAGTTTTGTGAAAGGCCCCGGGGTTTTTCGCATCGAAAGTGGCTTTGATGTAGCCTTTCCTTCCGGGACCGATAATCCCTTTGGTGTAATCGGCTGCCGTGCAACCGCAGGAAGGATGCACGTTGGTAATGATGACAGTGGATTTTCCGGCATTGGTGAATTCATAGGTAATTTGCTTGGGGATTCCTTGCTGAATCTCGCCTACATCAATCGATTTTTCCCGCCACCGGATAGCGTTGTCAGCAGTTGATTTATCCAAGGTCTCATAGGAAAAAGACATCAAGGTAAAAACCACTATTACAGCCGAAATTTTAAATAATTGTTTCATCTGGCAAATTTATTCCTTTTTATGGGATTTTATCAATTCCTTTCAAAGGTATTTCAAGCAACACAGGCAGGCTGTCAAGCACTTCCAAATGTTTGTTAATGACTTGTTAAGTCTTGATTTTAAAGGATTTTTTTAGTAATATTACAGTATCGCAAAAGGAAAAGACATCCCCTTCTCCTGGCGAAAAGTATCCATGAAAACCAAAAAACTAAACATCGTCATCGTATTGGGTCTCTTTGCCACCATAGGCATCCTGATTGCGCAATTGCTTTGGACAAAAGAAGCCTTTACCCTCGAAGAAAAGAAATTCTCCCAAAAAACCCACATTGCCCTGCTGGAAGTGGTTAAAAAGCTCTATGAAGGCACCACCAGTGAACTGCCGGGGGAAAACCCCATCAAAAAAGTAGCCAACGATTATTATATCGTGAATGTCGAAAATGATTTCCAGCCCGATATATTGGAGTATTACCTCAAGACTGAATTTGCCAAATTCAACATCACTACAGACTTTGAATATGCCATGTACAACTGCCAGAGTGATGAAATGGTTTACGGAAATTACATTTCAGCCAATGACAAAACGCCCATCAAAAAGTCGGTGCATTTTCCGAAACACAAAAACCTGGTGTATTATTTTGCCATCCGTTTCCCGAATGAAACCACTTACCTGTTCAGTTCGCTGCGGTTTTGGTTTGTACTGTCTTTTGCGCTGATTATCATTTTGTTGGTGTATGTGTATTCCATTTACACCATCATCCAACAGAAAAAATATTCTGAATTGCAGCGCGACTTCATCAACAACATGACCCACGAATTCAAAACGCCGCTGTCTTCCATCCTTTTGGCATCAAGCTATCTGAACAAGCAGGAAGTAATCAAAAAAGACGACAAACTCGAAAAATATACTGAAATCATCATTACCCAGAGCAAAAAACTCAACAGCCACATCGAACAGATCCTCAATATTGCCAAGTCAGACAATACTTCGATGGAAATGTACAAATCGAAAATTGCCGTCGTCCCCATCCTGAAAGACGTGGTCGAAAACATGCAGTTGCGCCATCCGAACCTGAAAGTCAACATCCTGGCAGATGAAAAAACCACCATTGAAGCTGACGAATTCCATTTTACCAACATCATTTACAACCTGATGGACAATTCGGTCAAATATTGTGATGCCGACCCGGTAATCGACATCCGGGTTACCGAAGACAAAAACCAGTTCAGGCTTGATTTTACCGACAACGGAATTGGTGCCGCTACCAAAAATTTAAACTTTATATTTGACAAGTTTTACCGCATCCCCAGTACCAAAAGCAACGAAGTAAACGGATTCGGCCTCGGTTTGTATTATGTAAAAAAAATATGCACCCAACACCATTGGAAAATTGCCGCCTCCAACAATGAACACAAAGGACTGACGATTTCTATAGTCATCCCGAAGCAAAATAAATTCAGTACCACATGACAAAGTATAAAATCCTTTACGCCGAAGATGATGAAACCCTGGCTTTCCTGACCAAGGACAACCTCGAACAGCACTATGAAGTGACCCACTGTGCCGATGGGGAATCAGCCTATGAAGCGTTCAAGAATAATTCTTTTGATATTTGTATATTGGATATCATGATGCCGAAAAAAGATGGGTTTGAACTCGCTGAAGCCATCCGTAAAGTGAATGCCGAAGTGCCCATCATCTTCCTTTCCGCCAAAACACTGAAAGAAGACCGCATCAAAGGATTGCGTCTGGGTGCCGACGATTACCTGGTGAAACCGTTCAGCATTGAAGAATTGTTGCTGAAAGTTGAAATATTCCTCAAGCGTTCCCAAAAAAATACCCTGTCAGACAAAAGCATGTATACCATTGGGAAGTACCAGTTTGACACCAAAAATTACCTTGTTTTTACCGATTCCGAAAAAATCAACCTTACCCAACGCGAAGCCGAACTGCTCAAACTGTTCATCGACAACAAAAATACGGTACTCAAACGCGAGGAAATCCTGAAATCACTTTGGGGTAATGACGATTATTTTATGGGAAGAAGCCTCGATGTATTCATTTCGCGACTGCGCAAAATACTGGCGAACGAAAAAGGCATTGCCATCGAAAACCTGCACGGCATCGGCTTCAAGTTTACAGTAGAATAAAGACTGACTGTTATTGGTTCAGTACGCGGTTGACCTGAACAAAAGTCCTGGCGTAGTAATCTTCCTTGGTCGAAGAAATAATTACGCCCGATTGTGTAGAAGAGTGGATGAATTTGATTTCATCGTCATGCACTTCAGTAACCATCCCGACATGGCTTACACGGCCCCTGCCAAAAGTCGCAAAGAAAATCAAATCGCCTTTCTGTGCCTGTGAACGGTCAATTTTCTGCCCGTATTTGGCCATGTCATAAGACGAACGCGGCAAAATCATGTCGATATTCTTGAAGGTGGAAAACATCAGGCCCGAGCAATCAAAACCGGCCGGTGTAGTCCCACCGCTGCGGTAACGCGCACCCAGATTTTCCGAAGCTTTCGCAATCAGGAACTCGGCCTTGGAAAGGTTTTCGACAGACAGCGGACTGACACTCACCACATCAGAAACGGTTTCAGACACGGTACCGGAATCCTTGATTTCCTTGACTTCCTTGTTGGGCCCTTTGCTAATCAGCAACTCATAACCCACCGGAAGCCCTGAAGCCACATCAGGATTGAGTTTCTGTAAATCGGCAATAGGTACATTGTATTTTTTTGAAATCCGGAAGAGGGTTTCCTTGGGCTGTACTTTATGGATAAGGTCGCCACTTGCATTGGGTGTTGCTACTGCTGCTGTTACTGGCGCAACCTCTTGATTCTCCTGCACTTGTGTGGCTTTTGGACTTTCATTTACAGGTGCTGGGTTTATCGGAGCGTTCAGTTTGAGCTTCATCCCGCTTTTGAGGTTGCCTGTTTTCAGTTGTGGGTTCATTTCACAGATGGCTTCCATGGTGATGCCGTACATTTTTGAAATGCTGTATAGGGTTTCCTTTGGCGCAACAACATGAATAGGAGCGTTTTCTTCCACCTTGGTTACGGCTTCCTTTTTTTCGGGTTTAGGTTTGCGCGCTTCGGGTTTGTATTTTTTGTTCGGAATTTTGACTTCTGTTTTCAGGCCCAACACGGCCCCTTTCAGTTTGGGGTTCATGTCGTAAATTTCCTTTTCGGTAACGTCGTACTTTTTGGCCAGCGCATAAATCGATTCCCCAGATTTGACCTTATGGGTGATTACTTTCTGCCCCATGAGCTGGGAAGAAAAAAACAGTATCGAAACAATAAAAAGGAAGTGTAATTTCATGGGAAAATCATTTCAGGAATACAGGAAGTACCCTTTAAAAACGCCGCAATTTACGGAAAATTGCCCAATTTTCGGGGTGTTTTTAACTTTAATTTAATCCCGTCAACTCCAGAACACTGAATACCAATCAAATACAACAGCGCTTTGACCACCTTAATCGTAAGGCTGCACTTTAAGGTCATACAAAATATTCCTGGCATTGTCAATATAACGCGAAGCCCCCGGAAAATACACATTCTGCAACGAAATAATGGTCGTGCCGTGGTCAAGATGTTGCTCGAAAATACTTGCGAAACCACCCCAAATTCCACCTTGGCGGGCCACTTTGCCACAGTAGGGAAACTCGTCTAATTTAAAACCCATTCCATGATTGGTTGGCATGCCTGAATTGGTTTTTCCTGAGGTGTACATCAATTCTTTGTAAGGAAATTTATCTGATTTCAAAAACGCATCCCAAATGCGAAGGTCGTCGATGGTCGAAATCATTTTCTCAGCACCCACTATGCAACTTACCGAACGGTCTTTGGCATAAGTCCAGGGTGTTTTCCGATTGCCTTCCTGGTCTTCGATGTAACTTTTTGCAAGACCTTCAAGCTGAAGTTCTTCAACAGGTGTGCGGTAAATCATGGAATGGTGCATCCCGAGCGGTTGGAAGATTTCAGTGGCTACAAATTCCTCAAATGGCCTTTTCGTTATTCTTTCGATTACCGAGGCCAGCATCATATAATTGGTGTTCATGTCGTGGAAATAATTCCCCGGTTCATTCATCCAAAGTATTTCTTTTTCAGCAGCCAGCCTGATGATGTCTTCGTTATTGGCAATTTTCCTGACATCGCCGTATTTTTTGTAAAAAAGTTCATAATCAAACCAATTGACGGTCTGATACAGCAATTGGCTTAGGGTAATGCCTTTGTAAAACGAAAGTTCGGGAATGTGTTTCACCAGCAAATCATCCAATTGCAGTTTGCCTTTTTCCCTGAGCGACAAAATGGCATAGGCCGTAAATTGGCGCGATAACGAATTGATTTCAAACTTGGTATTCCGGTCAATCGGGATTTTTTTTTCTTCATCGGCATAACCAAAACTTTTACAGTACAGCTCCTTCCCGTTTTCGATAATCAGGATGTTGCCACTGAAAAACTTTTGGTTGTATTCTTCCGTCATCAGGCTGTCCAACCGTTCCCTTTTGGATGCATTTTGGGCAGACGAAGTAAGGCTTACCAAAAATAGTAAGGCAGCCAATAGAATCAAGTGAAGTCCTACTGTTTTCCTCATTTATAATGGAATATTCCCGTGTTTGCGTTTGGGGGTATCTACTACCTTATTTTCGAGCACACTGAAGGCTTTGAGCAATTTCCTACGGGTGTCGTGCGGCAGGATGACCTCATCGATAAAACCACGCTGGGCTGCTGTGTAAGGGTTGGCAAACAATTCGGCATATTCGGCTTCTTTTTCCTGTAGTTTGGCGACAGGATCGGCCGCTTCGCTGATTTCTTTCTTGAAAATGATTTCAGAAGCCCCTTTGGCACCCATTACCGCAATTTCTGCTGTCGGCCAGGCAAAATTCATATCGGCACCAATGTGTTTGGAATTCATCACGTCATAAGCACCGCCATAAGCTTTTCGTGTAATTACGGTAACCCTTGGCACGGTCGCTTCACTGAAGGCATAGAGCAATTTGGCCCCGTGCACGATAATGCCGTTCCATTCCTGATCGGTACCGGGCAGGAATCCGGGCACATCTTCCAACACCAATAAAGGGATGTTGAAACAATCGCAAAAACGCACAAAACGGGCTCCTTTTATCGAGCTTTTCACATCGAGGCAACCCGCCAGGAATTTGGGATTGTTGGCTACGATACCAATACTTCTTCCGCCCAGACGGGCAAAACCCACCACAATATTTTCGGCATAATCTTTGTGGATTTCAAAAAACGAATCTTCATCGATAATCCCTTTGATGACCTCGTGCATGTCATAAGGTTTGTTGGCATTCTCCGGAACAATGCTATCGAGGGTTTCCCGCACTTCGTCGCCCAAAACATAAGGCAGTTTCGGGGTGGTTTCGCGGTTGTTCTGCGGCAGGTAACTCAATAATTTCTTGATGTCTTCAAGGCATTCCACGCCGTTGGGCGAAGTAATGTGGGCCACGCCCGATTTGGTCGAATGGGTACTGGCACCACCCAAAGCTTCAGACGTTACTTCTTCATTGGTCACGGTTTTAACCACATTGGGCCCGGTCACGAACATATAACTGCTGCCCTCCACCATCATCGTGAAATCAGTCATGGCAGGCGAATAGACCGCGCCACCGGCACAAGGCCCCATAATGGCTGAAATCTGCGGAATCACTCCGCTTGATTGTACATTCCTGTAAAAAATATCAGCATAACCACCCAGTGAGCGCACGCCTTCCTGTATCCTGGCTCCTCCTGAATCGTTGAGTCCGATCATCGGGGCACCACTGCGTAGGGCCATGTCCATTACCTTACAGATTTTTTCGGCATGGGTTTCCGATAAGGCCCCTCCGAAAACGGTAAAATCCTGTGCGAACACATAGACCACCCTTCCGTTGATGGTGCCATAACCCGTAACCACACCATCGCCGTAATAGATTTCCTTTTCCATCCCGAAATCAGTGGTGCGGTGGGTAACCAACATCCCGATTTCTTCAAACGAACCTTCATCAAGCAGGTATTCAACCCGTTCGCGCGCCGTAAGCTTTTTCTTTTCGTGTTGCTTGGCAATCCGTTTTTCGCCACCGCCCAATTTGGCCAGGGCTATCTTATCGTTGAGTTGTTGTATCTTGTCTTTCACTCTTGTTGTATTTTATAGCTGAAAACGCTGTTTTTTTTTTACTTAGTTGATGGGCAAACGCAATATTTTTTTATCTTCCAGATATTGCTGAAGGGCAATCATGGCCGCAATTTCGGCTTCCTGATCGAGTGCCGATTTGAGTTTTTCGGCATCGTAATAGGCTTTCACAAAACCGGTGTCAAAATCTCCCGAACGGAACGCTTCATGTTCCATCACAAATTTCCCAAACGGCAGGGTGGTCGAAACGCCTTCCACCAGGTAATTTTCTATGGCTTTAATCATCAGTTCGATGGATTCTTCACGGGTTTTCCCGTAAGTAATCAGTTTGGAGAGCATCGGATCGTAATAAATCGGCACGTCCATACCTTGTTCGATGCCGTTATCCACACGGATGCCTTCGCCTTCGGGCAATTGGTACACATCGAGATGCCCCACATTCGGAAGGAAATCGTTCAGCGCATCTTCAGCATACACGCGCAGTTCCATGGCATGACCTTGTATTTTTAAATCTTCCTGTTTGATGGTCAGCGCTTCGCCACGGGCTACTTTAATTTGTAACTCCACCAGGTCAAGACCGGAAATCATTTCGGTTACCGGATGTTCCACCTGCAGACGCGTATTCATCTCCAGGAAATAAAAGTTGAGCTGGTCGTCGAGTAAAAATTCAACCGTTCCGGCACCCAGATAATCACAAGCCTTGGCCACTTTTACGGCAGCCTCGCCCATTTCCTTTCTTTTTTCGGGTGTCAGGATGCACGACGGCGCTTCCTCAACCACTTTCTGGTGGCGGCGTTGGATGCTGCACTCCCGTTCAAACACATACAACACATTGCCGTGACTGTCAGCCATTACCTGTATTTCGATGTGTCGCGGTTTGGTGACGTATTTTTCGATAAAAACAGAACCATCCCCAAATGCCGAAGTGGCTTCGCTGATGGCGCGGTCCATCTGGGAAACGAAATCTTCCGCACGTTCCACCACACGCATCCCTTTACCACCACCGCCTGCAGAGGCTTTGATGAGTATTGGGAAACCGATGGAAGTGGCAATTTGCTTGGCGGCTTCAATGTCAGTAATGGCTTCTTCGGTTCCTGGGACCATCGGGATGTCGTATTTTTTGACGGCATCCTTGGCAGCCAGTTTGCTTCCCATCATTTCAATAGCCTTTGATTTCGGGCCGATGAAAATAATGTTGTGGTTTTCACAGGCTTCGGAAAAAGCGGCATTTTCACTCAAAAACCCGTAACCCGGATGGATGGCATCTACCCCCAACGACTGGGCCACTTCAATGATTTTATCGCCTTTGAGGTACGATTGGCTGGAAGGTGCCTCCCCTATCCATACCGCCTCATCGGCATATTTTACGTGCAGGGCATTCCGGTCGGCTGTCGAATAGACCGCTACGGTTTTGATGCCCATTTTTTTGGCTGTTTTCATCACGCGGATGGCAATTTCTCCACGGTTGGCCACTAGTATCTTGCTGATTTTTTTCATTCGAATTCAATTAATAATTGGCCTTTGTCTACGGCATTTCCTTTTGCTACAGCTATCGATTTGATGACACCGTCACGAGGCGATAAAAAACTGTTTTCCATTTTCATGGCTTCGAGTATCAACAACGGGTCGTTTTCTTTTACGGCATCACCTACTTTGACACTGATTTCAAGTATCAATCCGGGCATAGGCGCCTTGATGGTGTTGACTACTTTGTTGCCGCCACGTTCGATACCCATTCCTTTGATCAGGATGTCCAAAGCATCTGAAATTGCGACTTCATAGGTATTGTTGTTGACTTTTACCGTGTATTTTTTGGCCAGGAAATCAGCGGCAATGAGTTCTGCCTTGTAGGGTTTGCTGTTTTTAAGTACGTGAAAAACTTGGTTTCCGACCGGAATGGCGTCGAGGTTTTTCAAGTCTTTTTCGCTCCTGTCAATAGGAGTTCCATTGTTGACCGAAAGTTTGTACGGATTACTCATAAGATGTAATTTAATTGGGAGTAAAAATAAACAAACAAAATGTTTTTGTAACCGATAATTATCATTAAAATTGGTAATTTATTATAGTTTTTTGTGGAATGGTAGCCAATACCTTTGGAATACTAAGTCAAACAGGTGGAATAATAGTTGGGCTGTTCCGGGGTAAAAACTTGCTGTATATTTGTCCGTATAAGTTAAATACCACATTTTGAAAAACAGACTTTTCATATCGGTTTTATTTTTGGCCTTGGCGTTTTCAGGTGTTTGTCATGCGCAAAACCAGGAAATCGACAGCCTCAAAAGGGTACTGAAGGTGGCCAGGAAAGATACGGTCATTGTGAATATCTACAACAACCTGGCGGACCGTTTCAAGGAAACCAACCCTGACTCTACAGGCTATTATGCACTAAAAGCCAGCCATTTGTCTAAAAAAGCAAACTATACTTTTGGTTTGGCCAATGCCTACATCAATAAAGGGAATTCCTATATCATCCTGGGCAATTACAAACTGGCCAAAAAAGATTTCCTGATGGCCCAGGCCGCTTATCAATCTTTATTGGAAGAAGAAGACAGCAAAAAATTCAAAAATGGCCTCGCGCGGGCCTTTGCGAGTCTGGGCGTGGTTTATTCGGAAGAAAGCAATTATTATATGGCTTTGGAAAACTACCAGAAAGCACTCAAACTCTATCAGGAAACCGAACAGAAAAGCAATATTTCAAAGGCATACAACAACATCGCCATCGTCTACAAATCGCAGGGCAATAACGCCAAAGCGCTCGACTATTTAAAGAAAGCCTATAAAATTCAGGAAGAAACCGGCGAACAATCGATGGCGGTCACCCTGACCAACATTGGGGTTATTTATTTTGAAAGCGGAAACAACCAAGAAGCCCTGAATTACTACAACAAGGCCCAGGAGTCGTTCAAATCCATCAACAACCAACGCGGGTTTGCCCTGCTGAACAATTACCTCGGCGATTTCTACAACAAACAAAAAGCGACCGACAAAGCCGTGGCTTATTACCAAAAATCACTGGGTTTGTACGAACAATTGCAGAACAAGTTTGGAGCTGCCTTGGCGCTGTACAATTTGGGGCAATTGTATTTTGACCAGAAAAAATACAGCGAAGCCATGCCTTTGGCTACCAAATCGTTGGCTTATGCGAAAGAAATCGGGGTATTGGACCAAACCTTCCACTCAGAAAAACTGCTTAGCGAATTGTATGCCGCCCAAAATAATCCGGCGCAATCGTTAGTGCATTACAAAAATTATATCATCGCCCGCGACAGCATCACCAACCAGGAAAACAACAAAAAATTCGTAAGGGCCGAAATGGATTTTGAATACCAGAAAAAAGAAGCCGTTTTGCTCGAAAAAAACAAACGCCGGAACCAATTAGCCTTGTTTTCCATCGTGGGAGGATTACTACTGATTGGATTGGTTTTCGTGATTTTCAACAGACGACAAATCAAACGCAGGCTGACCTTGCAGAAAGAAGTGGCCGAATACGAGCAGAAAGCCCTGCATTTGCAAATGAACCCGCATTTTGTGTTCAATTGTCTGGGTTCGATTTCAAGTTTTATCGTACAGAACGGGACTGATTCTGCCCTGAAATACCTGTCGAAATTTTCAAAACTCATGCGGTTGACTCTCGAATATTCCAAAGGTGCCCTTATCCCGATAGACAAGGAAGTGGAAAGCCTGCAGAATTATATGGAACTCGAACAGCTGCGTTTTCACAACAAATTTGAATTTTCCATCACTTCCAGCCCCAATGTCGAATTCAACATGGGACTGCCTCCATTGCTCATCCAGCCTTTTGTGGAAAATGCCATCCTGCACGGCATGGTGCCCAAGGAAGGCAACGGTAAAATTGCAGTTCATTTTGATGTGCAGGACAAACAATTGGTGTGTACCATTACCGATGACGGCATCGGGGTGACCAAATCGAAAGAAATGAAGGAAAATTCGGTGAAGGCACACCAGTCGATGGCACTCGAAATCACCAAAAAACGATTGGAAATCATGGAAGCGACCATCTCCAAATCGGCACAAATAGAAATCAAGGAAATACAGGAAAACGCCCTCATCACCGGTACCAAAGTGACGCTGCGCCTGCCCATACAATACATTCAATAATTATGATTACAGCAGTTTTAATCGACGACGACAAACATTTACGCGAAGGACTTAAAGCCTTGTTGCTGCGCTACACCAATGAAATCAACATCATCGGCGAGGCAGAAAGTGTAAAAACAGGTGTGGAAACGCTCAATACGCTCCAGCCCCAGGTAATTTTCCTTGACATCCACCTGTCTGACGGGACCGGTTTTGACATCCTGGAGCAACTGGCAAAAAACAAGGGAAAAACCTCGGCACACATTGTTTTTATTACCGCCCACGAACAATATGCAGTGAAGGCTTTCAAATTCAGTGCGCTCGATTTTCTGCTGAAACCGGTCGATCCGGAAGAATTGCAGCACACCATTGCCAAAATCAAGGAAGCGGTCGGAAAAAGCAGTTCGTTTGAGCACATTGACCTGCTGCTGGAAAACATCCGCAAAAAAGTAGATCATTTCAAAAGGATTGCCCTGTCGACCAGTGACGGCATCCACCTGTTTGAAATTTCGGACATTATCCGTTGTGAAGCCAAGGGAAATTACACCGAGTTTTTCATCAAGAACCACAAACCGCTCCTTATTTCAAGGACTTTGAAGGAGTTTGAGGAAATGCTGACCGAACATGGTTTTGAACGCATCCACCAATCGCACCTCATCAACCTGTCATTTTTAAAATCATACATCAAAAGCGATGGTGGTTATGTCATCATGAGCGACAACACCAACATTCCGTTGGCCCAAAGTAAAAAAGAAAAATTGCAGGAATTGATTAAAGCACTCTAAAACGAACGAATCATGACAAGAAAATTAAATATAGAAATTATGAAAAGAATTTTACTTTTTTTATTGCTGTTTACTGGGATGGCAGAGGCACAGGTCATCAACTTTACTGATCCCAATTTGAAAACGGCCATCCTGAACTCACCTTATGTGGTGGATTTAAATGGTAACTTTCTCACCTCGGCTGATTTGAATTTCAGTGGTGATATCGAGATGTCTGAAGCCTCACAAATCGGCACCCTGATTATTGAAAACGGAAATATTTCCAATCTTTCAGGGATGGAATTTTTCACCAATCTTAAAGAATTGTCATGTGCCGACAATCAAATTACCACATTAGCGCCACTGCAAAACTTGGTATCACTTCAAAAACTATTCATCCAAAACAACCAGGTAGCGGTGATTAACCTGTCTGGGTTCAATTTGCTTGACTCCTTTACTTTCAGTGGAAATCCTGTAAGTTCCCTGAATCTCTCAGGTTGCAGTTCTTTAGGATATCTTGATCTTCTGAACATGAATAACCTGACCTATCTTAATGTAAACGGTTGCAGCAGCCTCCCTTCAGTAACAAGCAATTCCCCCTTGGTTTTTTTGGATGTTACAGGTTGCAACACACAGACCATTTTTGTCAACTACAGCCAGCTCACTTCACTCAACCTATCAAATATAACCGTTCCGGTAGTTAGTTTAAGCTATAACCCCTTGCTGTCGAACATAACCTTTGGAAACAATAGCCCAAACATAACCAACCTGACCATACTTGAAGCGCCCATCACGAATTTGGATCTGTCTGCTTTTACGTCATTAACCTCACTGTGGTGTACCGGTAATACGGCTTTACAAACTATTTTTATGAAAAATGGGCAAAACGAAAGCACGGTATTGACCGGCAACACCAACCTGCAGTTTGTTTGTGCCGATGATAGCCAGGTGGCCGCCGTACAGAACGAATTAACAACACAAGGCCTAACCAACGTAGTATGCAATTCGTATTGTGATTTTACCCCAGGCGGCAACTACAATACCCTTAGCGGATTGGCGCGTATGGACCTCAACAACAATGGCTGTGACAATGCTGATTTTCTGGTGCCGTTTTTAAGGCTGAACGTAAGCCTGAATGGTGTGAGCACCAACAGTTCGGCCTTCAGCAATGAAAATGGCCTGTACACTTTGTATACTACTACTCCGGGCATTTACCAACTCGATGCCGCTATTGAAAACCCAAGCTGGTTCAATACATCACCGGTAACAGCCAATATGTCGGTAATCAATAACAGCAGCTCCTCCCAAAACATCTGCCTGAGCCCGATTGGTGTGCATACCGACCTGGAGGTGGTGATAGAGCCTGTAACACCGGCACGCCCTGGGTTTAATGCAGTTTATAAACTGGTCTACAAAAACAAAGGAAATACTACGCCCGGTTTTAACAGTGGGGTGCATTTGGAATACGATCCGAACAAGATGTCGTTTGTTTCCGCCAGCCAGGCGTGGGGAAGCCAAGGCAGCAATTACATCCATTTTGATTATTCCAATTTAAGGCCTTTTGAAACGAGGAGCATACTGGTTACTTTCCTGATCAACTCTCCTACAGCTTCTAATCCGGTAAATATTGGCGACATCCTGGCTTTCAATGCTACGGTCGGACTGAATATTGGCGATGAAAACTTCGATGACAATATTTTCCCCTACAACCAAACAGTCGTAGGATCTTTTGACCCGAACGACATCACCTGCATTGAAGGCCCGGTTCTCGCACCCTCACAAATCGGGAAATACCTGCACTATGCGGTCAATTTTGAGAACACGGGTTCTTATCAGGCTGAAAATGTGGTGGTGGCCGATGTTATCGACACCAACAAATATGACATCAGTTCCTTGCAATTGATGAATACCTCCCACCCGTCTTACATCAAGATTACCGGAAACAAGGTCGAATTCATCTTTGAAAACATCAACCTGGCTGCGGCTGCAGGGAATCCTCCGGTGGGAGGGCATGGCAATGTGTTGTTCAAAATCAAGTCGAAAAACAACCTCGTGGCGAATGATTTTGTCAGTAAATCGGCCAGAATTTATTTTGATTACAACGCCCCGATTACCACCAACAATGCCCAGACCACGTTCCAAGCTTTGAGCAACAGTATCTTTACCGCCGATGACAGTATTGTGGTCTATCCGAATCCGGCAACTACACAATTGAACATCAAGGCGGCCAATATCATCCAATCGGCGCAACTGTATGACATACAAGGAAGGCTTTTGGAAACGTCTTTGGAAAATGCAGACCACATCACCCTGGACCTTTCCAACAGGCAAAGTGGCATTTATTTCGTAAAAATTACTTCCGACAAAGGAAGCAAAGTAGAAAAAGTGGTTAAAGAATAGTTAGAGTTAAATTGAAAAAGGGAAAAGGCGTCAATCGATAGTGGTTGGCGCTTTTTTTATAATACCAACAGTCCGTATTCCCTTAAGGTGTGGATGGGTTTGGCATACCAAAACAATTCAAAATCGTCGTGAAGGGTTTCAAAATCATCTTTAAGTTGCGCAAAAGTGGTTAATTTGGCGTGGGATGCCGACAGCCTTTCCAAAGCGGTAACGAGCCATTGGGCCTTGTCTTTTTCAAGGGCTATTTCAAAAGAAGTACTGTTGTCATGAAAGACAAGTTTCATCATTTCCCAACTGCTTCCTTTTTTGGATTTGGTAAAAGTTTCGGTTACCGGCTTCCCTCCTGTCCAGACTATTTTTGCCGATGGTTTGATGAAAAAATCAGCTTCTTTTTCCAAGCAGGAAATGATATAATCCGGATCAATTTTAGTGTGTGGCACTTTGAAATCAAACCAATCCTGCATGCCGTAATCAAAGCCTATCCCGTGCATATAATTGAAGAGCGATTTTTTCAACCCGAAACTGAACCGGCTGTGGTCAATATGGGTTTTATCGGTAAAATCGATGTCATTGTGCGCAAAAGTAATTTCCTTTTGCTCCGGAATCACGCCAAATTCTTCAGGAAACATCCCAACCGGGGAATGTGCGGTCATGGCAAACTGGTGCCAGAAACCGCTTTGCAGGATGCCTGCTTCAAACAATTGCCGCACCATTTCGAGGCTGTCTATGGTTTCCTGTACTGTTTGGGTCGGATAGCCATACATCAGGTAGGCGTGCACCATAATGCCGCTTTGGGTAAAATTGCGGGTCACCTGTGCGACCTGTTCGACCGTGACGCCTTTTTTGATGAGTTCCAGCAAACGGTCAGAAGCCACTTCCAAGCCGCCGGAAACCGCAATACAACCCGATTTTTTTAGCAAAAAACACAAATCTGCCGTGAAGCTTTTTTCAAAACGGATGTTCGTCCACCAACTCACTACCAGTTTCCTGCGCAGGATTTCCAATGCCAGTTCGCGCATGAGTGCAGGCGGTGCGGCTTCGTCTACGAAATGAAAACCATTTTCGCCGGTTTGTGCGATGAGGACTTCCATGCGGTCGACCAGTATTTTGGCCGCAATGGGTTCGTACAGTTTGATGTAATCGAGTGAAATATCACAAAACGTGCATTTTCCCCAATAGCAGCCGTGTGCCATGGTGAGTTTGTTCCAACGGCCGTCACTCCACAAACTGTGCATGGGGTTGGCGATTTCTATGACCGAGATGTAACTGTCGAGCAACAAATCGGTATAATTGGGTGTGCCTACTTCAGACTGCTTGTAATCTGGTCTGGGTGAATTATTTTGGTAGACCACCCTATCATTTTCAAGCAGAAAGGTGCGTTTGTATTCAGTTGATTCCGGGTTTTGAAGATGGTGATGCAGGAGTTCTATCGGTAGTTCGCCATCGTCCAAAGTGATGAAATCAAAAAACTCAAAAACCCTTTTGTCCTTCAGGCTGCGGAGTTCGGTGTTCGGAAACCCACCACCCATGGCTGTCTTCACATCGGGAAAATGTTTTTTGATGTATTGGGCACAACGGAACGCACTGTACAGATTACCCGGAAAAGGAACCGAAAAACAGATGAGTTTGGGTTGTACTTCTGAAATCCTGTTTTTTAAGATTTCCAACGTTATTTTATCAATGTATGTCGGATTCTTTTGCAGTTGTGTATACAGTTCCTCAAATGAATTCGCACTTCTGCCCAAGCGTTCTGCATAACGGCTGAAGCCAAAGTTTTCGTCAATGCATTCCACGATATAATCGGAGATGTCTTCCAGATACAAAGTGGCCAAGTGCTTGGCTTTGTCCTGCATTCCCATCGAACCGAACGCCCATTCCATATCGTCCAGTTGGGCAAAACGTGAAGCTTCGGGCAGGAAATTGCCGGAGCAAATCTGTCGCGCCAACGTGGGGTTTTTCCCTTGCAGGAAGGCCATCACGGCATCAATGGTCTTGGTGTATTCTTTTTGCAGGGAATATATGCGCTGGGCGTTAGGTGATTTGATTGGTGTTGCGGAATAACTAAATATAGCTTCAAAGCCTTGTTTTGAAAACAAGTTGTTGATGACCTCAATGCCCAAATCCATCTGAAAAGAGGCAATTCCTTTGGTATCCAAAAAGCCTTTGAGGTAAGCGGTAGCCGGGTAAGGCGTGTTGAGCTGGGTAAAAGGCGGCGTTATTAAAAGCAGGTCTTTCAAGGGAATGGGTTTGTGCAAAAATAAGGGAAATATTGCTATCGGCAAAGGTTTAAATCCAAACCTTAGCCTCGTTTAGTGTTTCCGGAAAATAGGTCAGGTACTGCACCATCCGTGGGGTTTTGCCATGATTTGGGGTGGCGCAATGGGGCAGTGCCTGGTGCCAGATGACCATATCGCCCGCTTCACCGATAACCGGAATGGGTTGCAGCGTCTGTAGCGCAAAATCACGCGGATGGACTCCGGGTGGAACAGTAGCCATCCAATGATCAATCGATTTATGGAAACCGGGCACACAATGAAAAGCACCATCGTTTTCTTTACAATCCGAAAGGTAAATGAGTCCCTGGAATTTATCGGGGATGGGTAAACGCAGGCTCACATCCCAATGCAGGGCGCTTCCCATAAAAGAATAGTGGGACATGACCGGCGGATTGAAACTCACCTTATCAATGGTTTTGTAAATCTGGTCGGTGCCATACAATTGTTCAAAGGCTTTTTTTATCCTGTCCGACCGCCTGTTGCTTTCCAGTGCCGGATGGTCTGAAAAATTGACCATTAACCCTTTTTGCTCCGGATGATGGGTATACCAGGAATCAGGATTGGTGGGGGTTTTATCCAAAAAGTTCCAGATGGCTCCCCGGGTTTGCACACAAGCTTCTTTTGAAATGGCCGATTTAAGAACCAAATAACCGTTTTTATCCCAGAAATCCAGGTCTTCGGCAGTCAGTACATCTGGAGTATTGAGCCTTTCCTCTGCTTCTTTTTTACGGTTTTGATAAAACCAATCGGTATACTCCTGCAAACTGGGTTTTTGTCCGTAAAGGTAGGCCAGTGAACTTTCGAGGCTGATGCCTGATTTGTACAAAAAGGCCAATTCTTCCTCCCATTGGGTAGTAGCAGGACTGGCTTCGGGTTGGGCGCGCTTCCAGATATTGTTGATAAATTCTGTTTCCATCAGGTTTGGGTTATCCCTGTAAATATAGCAGAAAAAAAAGAAAGCTGCTGCTCATTTTTCTAACATAATTTTAGAATAAGGGTACTGAAAAAAATACTACTTTTACAACCCGTATTCTTTAAGAAAGACGGCAATACGCAAAAAACCAATTATGCCAACAGACTGTATAACGTATCAGGATTCCGGTTATTTTTCCCCAATGATTACAGATTATCTGGATGAAAAACCAACTCTGGCCAATTGGTACCATCGTTTTCCGACACTTGAAAATTTCAAGGAACAGCTGACGGAAAAAAGGGCCTCTTTTGATAACAGCACCAGACAAATCCTAGTGGAAGAACTGCAGCGTCAGTATGCCCACTGCCCTATTTCTGAAGCCACGGCTGCTAACCTAAAGGCACTGAGAAACCCCAATACCTTTACCATTACCACAGGGCACCAACTCAATTTGTTTACCGGGCCTTTGTATTTTCTATATAAAATAGTCTCGGTCATCAATTTGTGCAAATCCCTGAAAAAAGCCTATCCTGAAGCGGAATTTGTACCTGTATATTGGATGGCTACCGAAGACCATGATTTTGAAGAAATCAATTATTTCA
This sequence comes from uncultured Flavobacterium sp., assembly GCA_964642945.1. GTDB lineage: Bacteria > Bacteroidota > Bacteroidia > Flavobacteriales > Flavobacteriaceae > Flavobacterium. Next base: position 22,154 of record CAZXRX010000036.1, read on the forward strand.
ACCTGAACGGAACCAAAATACAATGGCAAACGCAAAGTACCGGACCGGTCGGAAGGTTATCCACCGCAGGATTGGAAACCGTTTACGACACTTTTGCCCGACTTATCGGCAACAGTCAGAATGCCGCTTACCTTAAAGATTTATTTCAAAAAGCCTACCTGGAACATTCCAATCTGGCAGAAGCCACCCGCTTCCTGGCCAATGAACTTTTCAAAAACGAAGGACTGGTAATTATAGACGGTGACTCGGCTGCGTTGAAAAATTTATTCATCCCTTATGTCAAAGAGGAACTGCTGCACCAAACTTCCTACAAAAAAGTAAGCCAGACCAAAGCGGCACTGACCGATTACAAAATACAGGTGAACCCGCGCGAAATTAACTTGTTTTATATAGAAGACCAACTTCGGGAACGCTTGGTTTTTGAAAACGGAAAGTACGCCATCAATAACACTTCGCGCACTTTTACCGAAGCCGAAATCCTATCGGAATTGGAGCAGCATCCGGAGAAATTCAGCCCGAATGTCATCCTCCGGCCTTTGTACCAGGAAGTAATTTTACCCAACCTGGCCTATATTGGCGGCGGCGGCGAATTGGCCTATTGGTTGGAACTGAAAGCCAATTTCGAAGCCCACAAATTACCTTTCCCGATACTGGTTTTGCGCAATTCGGTGTTGCTGGCCACCCAAAAACAGGCTGAAAAAGCAGACCACCTCAACCTGACGTGGAAGGATTTATTTATGCCCCAACAGGAATTGATTACCACCAAAACCAAATCGTTTTCGCAGTTTGAGATTGATTTTTCGGCACAAAAAAACCATTTGAAACAACAATTCGAAAGCCTTTACCAAGTGGCCGAAAAAACAGACAGGTCATTTTCGGGTGCTGTAAAAGCACAGGAAGCCAAACAAATAAAGGGTTTGGAAAAGCTTGAAAAGCGTTTGCTCAAAGCCGAAAAAAGAATCCACACCGACAAAATTGACCGCATCCTCCATTTACAGAACGAATTGTTTCCTGGTCAGGGTTTACAGGAACGAAAAGACAATTTTGCCGGTTTTTATGAGGCTTACGGGCCTGATTTACTGAGCCGTTTGCTGGAAAACCTACAACCCTTGGAACAACAATTTACTACTGTCGTCCTTTAATCGTATTTCAAGAAAAACTTTAGCGTCAGGCTTGTTTCTTCTGTCGGAAAATTATACTTTTGCACCCGAAATCAAGGCCGGTTGGCCCAATAATTAAAAACAATAAAAATGGCTACGAACAGAACATTTACAATGATTAAGCCCGATGGTGTTGAAAACGGACACATTGGTGGAATACTAAATATGATTACTGAAGGTGGTTTCAGGATTGTATCAATGAAATTAACGCAATTGACCGTTGCTGATGCACAGAAATTTTACGCAGTACATGCTGAAAGACCATTCTTTGGCGAATTGGTGGAATTCATGACAAGAGGCCCGATTGTTGCCGCAATTTTGGAAAAAGAAAATGCAGTAGAAGATTTCAGGACTTTAATTGGTTCTACTAATCCTGCTGATGCCGCCGAAGGAACCATCCGTAAAAAATATGCAAAATCTATCGGTGAGAACGCAGTACACGGTTCTGACAGCGATGAAAATGCGGCTATTGAAAGCGCATTCCACTTTGCAGGAAGAGAGCAGTTTTAATTAGATACGCTTCGCTTTAGAGGGTTAGATTTTTAGAAACGCCCTTTGGGCTATAGATTTCAGAAAGTCTAAAAAAAATAAAATCCTGTTTCTTTATTGAAGCAGGATTTTGTATTTTAAACTACATTAATCTATAGCGAAGCGTATCTAAAGCAAAGCGTGTCTAAAAATCTAAAGCGAAACATGTCTATCTCAAAACAATTTCTTTCACCACTTCACGACGCAGTTCCTCATTGATCATGCTG
>CAZXRX010000037.1:0-23942 GCA_964642945.1 uncultured Flavobacterium sp.
AGGTATTTCGTTCAGTTTCTTGTTCGATATTCGCCGAGGCGGGGATGTATTCAATGCCACTCGTGCATTTCTGAACAACAACGGCTACGGCAAAGAAACCGAAAGCAGAGCACAAACCACTGTTTTCCAAGGAGTTTATGCCGATGGGGCTTTTACGAATACGGCAAGTGGTAATTCGTTTTTTGTTTTCAAGTACGATGCCGCAGGCAATTTCATCACAGCAATACCTATTGATATGCAATTGAGTTCAGGCTATAACCAAAGCCTGAAGTTTATCAGAAATCACAACAATGGTAATTTTTATATTACAAGTGAAAAAGCGAACAACACAAATACCGCAGTAGTGGGGGGGCAAACGATGACGCATACTGTGTTTATGGTTTGTTATAACAGTCTCGGACAACAACTCTGGCTGCGCGAAGATACGGGTACACAACCTGGAGCCATACAGCTTTACAATCTTCAGTTTGACAGCGACAACAACATTTATTTGGGCGGCCGGATGGTCGGCCCCAATTTTCTTAATTTTTTAGGGCTTACGGTAACACAATCAATCGCCACCACATTTGTGATGAAGGTTGACCCCACAGCACAAAATTTATTGTGGAGCACCTATTACAACCAAAATGGCGCTTTACAGAGAGGAGCGATTGCCCTTAACGGTGATGAAGTAGGGTTGACAACTCAGTGCGCAGGGACTAATTTTACTTGGGGTTCGCAAACCCTTAACGCCAGTGGAACAAATCAGGGAACAGAAGTATTGTTGGCGCGTTTTGATCGGGCTAATGGCAACTGTATTGCCTTAACGAAAATTCCCGGCGATGTGCCTTATGATGATGCCGGTACTGCACTTGCAGTAGATGCAAGTGGTGACTACATTTTGGGTGGCGGTTTTGGGCACCAACTTACCTTTGTAACCAATACTTTAGCAACTTCAAGCCCTCAAAGCGACTTTTTTGTAGCCAAATACAGCACCTCTCCCTGTTCGTTGGGGCAGGAAGAATTCTATGAGGAAGGGCTGCAATTGTACCCGAACCCGGCTACTGATTTAGTAACCATTACCCCCACCGAAAAGCGCACCTACCAGGTATATGACCTGATGGGGAATGCCGTACTAAAGGGCAGCCTAAGCCATGAAAACCACACCATCGATGTGGCTTCGTTGCCGTCAGGTTGTTATTTGGTTGTGACCGTTAATGGCGATGGCGTAACCAGTCAGGCAAAATTGGTGAAGCAATAATTAAAACAAAAAGCAGCCCCGAAGCCGGAACTGCCTTTTTACCCCCATTATTTAACAGGCTATTTACCCACAGCCAATGGTTGTAGCTTTCGGCCATTCTGGTTTCCAGACCGATTGGATTTCCCTGACGGTTTTTTTCAGTTTTCCGTTGGCCATGGCCAGGCCTGAGAGTTTTCCGAGTAACGACAACCCAATAGCGCCCCCGAAAAAGGTGGTGAGGCTTTTGGTAAGCGTCCAGTCGTAATTCTGGAAGCCGTAAGCTGCGCCCAGTCCGAAAACCACCAACCCGATGAGCAGTGCTTTGGCCCCTTGGCTGCAACCGCAGGCATAATAGTTTTTGTTTAGCTCATATTCCATTTGTTCCTTGTTTTGGTGTTGGAACGAATCATTCAGCGTAATTTTTCCGATGCCTGCACGGTGCAACGGTGGCAGGGTAGACAGCCCATTGAGCTGTGACGGATGGTTGATAAGGTATTGTTTGCGTGTCATAGTGTTGTTTTTAGAAGTAAGAAACATGTTTGGAAGCCCTAACCAGCAGGGTCTGCCAGTTGTTGATTACCGGATTTATCCGGTCAGGTTCTAAACCAGAAGCTTCGCTGCAGGCGCCACTGGTGGCCATCAGGTTGGTGACATCGTCATCTACACAAAGGTGCCAAAGCATGGAAGAGTGCCCAATTTCATGCCCAATGGTACGCGGGCTGTTGGCTACGGCATCGGTGTCGACCGTAATATAATCAGTGATGAACAACGAACAGCCTATGGCGTCGCCGGTCACTTCCCGGATGACGAAACAGGTTACCGGGGCTCCAAAGCCCAACACCCTTCTCCAGTTGCCAAAAAAGCAAAGCGTGCTGCTCTTGAATTGGAATTTGGTGCCACCCAACAACCATTCGTTGCTAGGGTCACAAGGCACATCTAATGAATCCGCATCACTGTTGGAACCGTCGGTGGTTATCCAACTTTCGTCTACGGTGTCGGCATCTGCAAAACCCGTATCGTATTTGAAAGGCCGTGACGGAATCAACCGCACGTTGGAATCGCGTTTGTAAATGTTGGCGGCCAGCTGCAGCAAGGGTACCACTTGTGCCGGCGTGGCGATGTCATTGCCGTTCTCGTCTTTTAGGATGACCGTGCACACCCGCAGTTTTTTCTCGGGTCGGATGCCAATCAATCCCAGGATTAAATCGGGGATGGAAGCGAGAACGTTGAGAATGAGTGTAATCCCGTTGATGATCCAGCGGATAAGCGTGCCCAGTATCGGAATCATTTCGAGCAGTTCGATGACAAAGGCAATGGCAGACAATACCCACCCGAGGATGGATTCGAGCGTTACCAGTATGGCATTGATGACGGTGGTGATGGCGTCCCAGACAACGCAAATGGCGGTGGTAATCCAGGTCCAGGCGACACAGACCACGTTGGATACCCAGGTCCAGGCCACACAAACAATATTGGATATCCATACCCAGGCATCGCAGAACCAAGAGCAGGGCGCCCAATTGCAACAATCGCGGTATCCGTCGTCTCTTGTCTGTGTACATTCGTTGTAGCCCTGATCGGCAGTTTGGGTGCATTCCTGATGTCGTTCTTCACCCCATTCTATACATTTTGGCATAAGTTTGGTTTTTGAATGATGCTTACTCTGTTTGGTTTTCAGCTTCCCCTTTTGTTGGTTAATCAATTCAAAACTAGGCGTTTGCTAAATGCTGAACAAGGGGAAAAACACCCTTTTTTAACATTTGGGCGTGTTTTTTTAATAATCAAGCTGATGGAAAAGAAGGGTTAAAAAACCCGAGTGTGGCAATAAACGGCAAGGGTAGCCCCGATGGAAGCTGGCTACCGTGTAGCGCGGACAGCGGGACTAAGATTCAAAAAGAAGAGAATCGGTGTGCTCCTAAAAAATCAGATAAATACCGCCAAGGCGACACCTAAAATAATCATGGTGACCTTGGCCACATTGAATTTGTGCCCTTCGCTGCTTTCGAAAATGATGGTCGAAGAAATGTGGAACAGGATACCAATAACCACGGCGGTGATTTCGGTATAATAGGCATTGAGAATAGGGAAACTGTCTGAAATAAGTGTGCCCAGCGGTGTCATGAGGGCGAAACAGAGCATGAACAGGAACAGTTTGGTTTTGCCGAGTTGCGCATTCAGGAAAAAAGTGGTCAGGATGATGGCAATGGGCAGGTGGTGAATGGCGATTCCGAAGGCCAATTCGTGGTGGTGCCCTACCGGAAACCCTTCGAGCAGGGCGTGCAGGCACAAACTGATAAACAGCAGCCAGGGTATCTGCGTCAGGGTGTCATGCCCGTGTACGTGCCCGTGTTCGGCACCTTTGGAGAAAAATTCGAGTATGATTTGCAATAAAATCCCGACCATGATGAAAACACCCAGATTGATGTTGCCGGCGCTGTGTTGGCTTTCATACACCTCGGGCAGCAGGTGGATTACCGTTAAAGACAGCAAAAAAGAGCCACTGAAGGCCAGTAGCAATTTCAAATTCTTTTTGGCGGTTGGCCGCAAGCCAATGGCGATGGCGTAGCCCAAAAGCACTGATAATAAGGGTAAAATATAATTCATCAATTGTTATTTGAATATCATGATCAAACGCTCACTGGTTTGTTTGTGGAACTTTTTCAGTTTGTAATCGCCAAAAACATCGAGGAGGTAAATCCCGGCTTCGGTCATCATTTGCTGGAAATTTTCAAGGGTCAGGGCCTTTACTTTTTCGGTAAAATGAAAGGGCTGCCCATTGGCTTCAAAATCAATTTCCTTGAAAATGTGGTCGTCCTTTACATACCGTTTGATATGGAACGCAATTCCGTCAACGGTTTTGGTTTCCTCTGGCACTAAGTTGGCAACGACCTGGTTCACGTTCATGAAATCAATCACGGCAAAACCATAGTCGGTGAGGCTGTTCTTGATGGCAATGAGTGTTTTTAAATTGTCGTCGTCGTTTTCAAAATAACCAAAGCTGGTAAACAGGTTGAAAATTGCGTCAAACTTGTCTTCAAATGGTTCGCGCATGTCGTGTACCTGAAAGTGCAGCGTGCTGTTTGCATTTTTGTTGGCTTCAGCGATGCTGTTTTCAGACAAATCGGCGCCAATCACATTAAAACCCAATTGGTTGAGGTAAATGGAATGCCGTCCTTTACCGCAGGCCAAATCGAGCACCTTGGCTTTTTCGGGCAGGTTGAGGTAATGGGTGAGGTTGTCCATGAAAATCTGGGCTTCCCTGAAATTCCGGTCTTTGTATAAAATATGGTAATAGGGTGAATCAAACCAGGAGGCAAACCAACTTTCTTTTTTCGGATTTTCTGTTTTTGGCATTTTATCTACTACATTGAATTCTTGAGCGACAAATTTAGTGTATTTTTGCAGAAGTTATCCCAGATTTTCAGGCGGAAGTTTCTGAACCCAGGGATTTATAGGATTTGATACCGATGGAAAATTTTAAAATGATTGCCAAGACCTTTTTTGGTTTTGAAGAAATACTCGCCAAGGAGCTACAGGTTTTGGGCGCACAGGAAGTGGAAATCGGCACGCGTGCCGTGAGTTTTAAAGGAGACAAGGGGTTTATGTACAAGGCCAACCTGTCTTTGCGTACGGCCCTCAAAATACTGAAACCCATTTATTATTTCAGGGCGACCAACGACCAACAGTTGTACAAAGGCATCCAAAGCATGGATTGGACCAAATACCTGGAGGCCAACCATACTTTTGTGATTGATTCGACCATCCATTCGGATAATTTCAGGCATTCGCAGTTTGTGTCGCAAAAGGCCAAAGATGCCATTGTAGACCAATTCCGTGAAAAAACCGGACAGCGCCCCAGCATAGACAAGGATTTTCCTGATTTGCGCATCAACATCCACATTGACCGTGACCAGGTTTCGGTGGCTTTGGATACTTCGGGCGATTCGTTGCACCACCGCGGTTACCGTACCGCAACCAATATTGCCCCCATCAACGAAGTATTGGCGGCCGGCATGGTGATTTTATCGGGTTGGGACGGACAGTCTGATTTTCTGGACCCTATGTGCGGTTCAGGGACGATTTTGGCCGAAGCAGCGATGATTGCGTGCAATATTCCGGCCAACATCAACCGCAAGGAATTCGCTTTCGAAAAATGGAACGATTGGGACAACGACCTGTTTGACCAGATTGTAGACAGCCTGCTGAAAAAAACGCGTGAATTCCATTACACCATTACCGGTTATGACAAAGCACCCAGCGCCGTCAGCAAGGCAAAAGACAATATTGCCAACGCCAATTTGAGCGAATACATCAACATCGAGCAGAAAAACTTTTTTGATACCCAAAAGGAAACTTCAGGGCCCTTGCATTTGTTGTTCAATCCGCCTTATGGGGAACGGCTGGACATTGAACTCGAACGTTTTTACCGCGAATTGGGCGATACCATGAAACAGCATTATCCGGGCACCCACGCCTGGTTCATTACGGCGAATCTCGAAGCGCTTAAATTTGTCGGACTCAAGCCTTCCCGTAAAATCAAACTGTTTAATGGTGGGCTCGAAGCCCGTCTGGTGAAGTATGAAATGTATGAAGGCAGCAAAAAAGGAAAATACCTAAACAAGGAAGCAGAATAACTTCCGCAATACGCATACGAATGAACAAAAAAACAAAAGCCCTGGTTTACAACCTGATCGGATTTGCGGTCCTTTTTATAGGATTGCGCTATTTTGTATTGAATTACACCAACCTGAGCGGCATCTGGAAACCCATTACCGCCGCTGTGGTCGCAAGTTTGCTGGCCCCGAAATTTCAGGCGGTCAACACCCGTGAAGGTGAGAAATTGTTTATGAAAGCCTTGTTTATCAAAGGCATTAAGGAAATCAAGTAATTTACTTCTTGGCTGTTTTCTTGGCTTTTACCGTTGATTTGTACAAAGGCAAAAAGTAAGAAATGGTATAGTTCAACCCGGCGCCAAACTTGCCGTTATAGGTGCGGCCGTAACCCGGAATGTGCAGGTTGTCAAAGTTGTCGGGCTTTTTTTCAGACACCAGGTAATTCACCCGTACACTGAACCCCACATAGATGTTCTTGAATACTTCGGCCTTGATTCCTGCCACTACTTCAGCCCATTGTGCCGACAATCCTTCGTATTTTTCCCCCGGTAACACTTCATTTTCATTGAAATAATTGTTCGGGTTGTAAATTTCATAGTTGTTGAGTGTCTGGCTGAACGAACTCACCCCATAGCGCATCCCCACATAAATCATGTTTTCCATGCCGACCCAGTTTTTGTAGGCGTTGTAGTCAAAGCCTACCTTGAAATAGGTTCCGGAAGTAGTGAAATTCAATTGTTCGTCATCGGTCGTTTTGCGTTCGTTACCCAATTCACCGGCAATGTAATGTTTGCGGGTGAGTTTGTAATCACCCACCAATTCGATGCCACGGTAGTCTTTCTCAAAAAAGGAACGCCCGAGTTTGACCACGTCTACACCCACACGGATGCCATAGCGCTCCTTTTTCGGGGCTACACTGTCTTTTTGCTTGACCTCTTGTGCCGTAGCCGCCAGGGTCCACAAAACCAATGCGACACTAAAAATATAATTTGAGGTGTATTTCATTTTCGGTTTCAATGTTAGTGGTTGCTAGGGAAAGGTTTTGTATCCAGAGGCCATCAGGGGTGGCATTATCTGTACGCGTGATGCCGTTGGTGCTGTTGAGGGTAAAGGTCGTTTTGTATCCGCAGGCACGCGACACAAAAACGGTATTGCGGCTGTAATTGACCTGGATGACATCGGCATTGTCATTGGCTGCATTGGTATCGGCACCATTCTGTACAAAATTAAAGGTCGTGGTGTCTGCCGAGGTTTTCAAAGGCACTTGAATGATGCTCACACCATTGAAAGCAATCGGGTCAAAGCCCGGCGCATTGATGGAAAGGTTGGTGACATTCTTTGCGGTTGAGGGATTGGAGATGTCGTAAAACTGTACAATCAGCCTGGGTGTGGTTGACGTGGCGGCATCACAGATATCGTCTTTCTCACAGGAAGAAAAGGAAAAAGCGATTAGTAATAAGGATATAATTTTTTTCATATAATTAGTGCTCAGTGCTCGGTATTAGTGTTCAGTAGCTGGTATGTACTACCGACGCGCCTCCAAAAGTACAACATTTTCTACATGGTGCGTCTGCGGAAACATATCTACCGGGCGCACGCGTGTCACTTTATATTTTTCATCCATTAATGCCAGATCACGCGCCTGGGTCGCCGAATTACAACTCACATACACTACTTTGGCAGGCGCAATTTTCAAAATCTGTTCCACCACATCCTTGTGCATGCCGTCTCGTGGCGGGTCGGTAATGATGACATCGGGCTTGCCGTGTTGGGCGATGAAGGCTTCATTGAATACGTTTTTCATGTCGCCTACATAAAACTCACAATTGGTAATGTTATTGCGTTTGGCATTTTCCTTGGCATCGGCAATGGCTTCAGGCACGGCTTCGACACCGATTACTTTTTTCGCTTTTTTCGAGACGAATTGTGCGATGGTTCCGGTTCCGGTATACAAATCATACACCACTTCATCACCGGTCAGTCCGGCAAATTCGCGCGTAATTTTGTACAGTTCATAGGCTTGGTCAGAATTGGTCTGGTAAAATGATTTGGCATTGATCGAAAACTGTAAACCTTCCATTTCTTCCAAAATATAGTCACGGCCTTTGTACAATTTGATGTCTTGGTCATACAAGGTGTCGTTGGCCTTACTGTTGATTACGTATTGCAGGGAGGTGATTTGCGGAAATTCAGTATTGATAAAATCCATCAGAAGTTCCCGGTTGGCTTTATCATCTTCAAAAAACTGGATCAATACCATGATTTCACCGGTTGAAGCCGTTCTGATCATCAGCGTGCGCAACAACCCTTCGTGGTTTCTGGCATTGAAGAAAGTCATGCCGTTCTCGACAGCAAAAGCCTTGATGGCATTTCGGATGGCATTCGAGGGGTCTTCCTGCAGCCAACATTTTTCAATGTCGAGTATTTTGTCCCACATTCTCGGGATATGGAAGCCCAAGGCAGGATTTTTGCTCAGCGTAGTGTCTTCCGATTGGATTTCGGTTTCACTCAGCCAACGGGTGTCTGAAAAGCCGAACTCCATTTTGTTGCGGTAAAAGAATTGCTTTTCCGACCCCAAAATCGGTTCAAAATCAGGCAGTTCAATTTTACCGATGCGTTTCAAATTATTGAATACTTCGTTGTTTTTGTAATACAGTTGGCGGGTGTAATCCATATTCTGCCATTTGCAGCCGCCACAGGCGCCAAAATGCTGACAGACGGGTTCCACACGGTGCTCCGAATATGAATGGAAGCGGATGGCTTTTCCTTCAAAATACGACTTGCGCTTCTTGAAGGTTTGTACATCGACCACATCGCCCGGCACCACATTCGGTATAAAAATCACCTGGCCTTCCGGTGCCTTGGCCACCGAAACTCCTTTGGCCCCGGCATCCAGAACTGTTACGTTTTCGAATATTGCTTTTTGTGTTGTCTTCTTTCCCATGGGGCAAAGATAAAGAATGAAGTTTGATATATGAAGCAGAATTTAGCAAGTAATTGTTTTGCAATTTGGTCAATGGATTTTAAATTTAGAACTTAGCGTTTTGTAACGCACTCCGGCTAATCCAACTAGAAAATGAAACACCTCGCTCTCCTTCGCGGCATCAATGTATCGGGCCACAAAATGATCAAAATGGAGGCGCTCAAAAAGGCCCTGGAACATATCGGTTTCAAAAATGTGGTTACCTACATCCAGTCGGGGAATGTATTTGTGGAAACCGAAGAGGAAAGCCCGGCCAAAGTGGGTTTTTTGATCCAACAGGAAATTTTCAAACAGTTTGGGCATGACGTTCCGGTGATTGTAATCGGGAAGGAAGACCTGCAGGCCTGCCTTGACCGGAATTTGTTTCTGAACGAATCGTCCATCGACCTCAAAAAACTGTATGTGTCGTTTATTTCTTCCGAACTGCCCGAAAACATGATTACCCAGCTCAACCTGAACTTCATCAAACCCGATGAAATCCAGCTCGACGGCAAACGGATTTACCTCAAATACGATATTTCGCCGGCCAAAACCAAGCTCGACAACAAATGGATTGAAAAGAGCATGAACGTCATTTCTACCACCCGCAACTGGAATACGGTGAATAAACTGTTGGAGATGTTTGGGTAATGAATAGCCGAAAAATCGGTTTTTAGTTGTAAATTAGCCTAAATAATTGCAGCCAAAATGCCTACAAAAACCACGTTCAAAAGTGCCCTTTCCGGATTGGAATTCCCCGTAACCGAAAAAGTGCCCGGAAAATCAATACGGCTCCCGATACAGCAGCTCATCCGGCAAGAATATCCTGATTTCTGTGAAACCGATTGCATTGCCAACAGTGAACTGAACAGTTTCCGGGAAAAATACATTGCCAATTTTTTACAGTCTGAGGTGGGCGAACTGACTGATTTGCACAAAAGGGTCATCAAGTCACTGCATGGCGACAAATCGTTTGTGACCAAGGTGGAAGACGAGCCCGACACCCGTAATTTCGGGCAGCGCGTGGCCGACAATGTGGCTGATTTTGGCGGCAGTTGGACGTTTATCATTTCGTTTTTCATCTTCATCATGATCTGGATTGCTTCCAACGTTTACCTTTTGATGAACAAAGGTTTTGATCCGTATCCGTTTATTTTGCTGAACCTGATTTTGTCGTGTTTGGCCGCCCTGCAGGCACCGGTCATCATGATGAGCCAGAACCGCCAAGAGGAAAAAGACCGGGAAAGGGCCAAAAAAGATTATATGATCAACCTGAAATCGGAGCTTGAAATCAGGATGCTCGACGAAAAAATGGACCACTTAATCATGCACCAGCAACAGGAACTGATTGAAATTCAGAAAGTACAGATTGAAATGATGAACGACATACTCGAACGGATAAAAAAATAATATCCGAGAGGTATAACATTCTTTTTCATACTTTTGCAAGCAGATACAGGGATGATTTCTCTCCCAAAGAAGGAATTGCGATTGTTAAAATCAACAACAAAAAATTATGTCAGTTTTAGAAAAAATGAGTTCCGCCGAAGCCATTGCCTTGGAAGACAAATACGGAGCGCACAATTACCACCCGCTGCCTGTCGTATTGAGCAGGGGTGAAGGGGTTTACGTTTGGGATGTGGAAGGAAAAAAGTACTACGATTTCCTTTCGGCTTATTCCGCAGTCAATCAGGGGCATTGCCATCCGAAAATTGTCGGGGCGATGATCAATCAGGCGCAAACCCTGACCTTGACCTCACGTGCTTTTTACAACGATAAGTTGGGTGTATACGAACAATTCATCACTGATTACTTCGGGTTTGACAAGGTATTGCCGATGAATACCGGTGCCGAAGCAGTCGAAACAGCCCTGAAAATTTGCCGCAAATGGGCTTATGAAAAAAAGGGAATCCATGAAAATGAAGCGCAGATTATTGTTTGTGACGGCAATTTCCACGGAAGAACTACCACTATTATTTCGTTTTCGAACGATGAAAATGCCAGGAAGAATTTCGGCCCTTATACCGCCGGATTCATCAAAATACCTTACAATGACACCGAAGCACTCGAAAATGCGCTTAAATCGTCTAAAAATATCGCTGGTTTCCTTGTAGAACCCATTCAGGGGGAAGCCGGGGTTTTTGTTCCGGATGCAGGTTACCTGTCAAAAGCCAAAGCCTTGTGTGAAGCCAATAACGTGTTGTTTATCGCCGATGAGGTACAAACCGGCATTGCCCGTACCGGAAAATTATTGGCCGTACACCACGAAAATGTACAACCCGACATCCTCATTTTAGGGAAAGCCATTTCAGGAGGCGCCTATCCGGTGTCTGCGGTTTTGGCCAATGACCCTATCATGAATGTGATCAAACCCGGCCAGCACGGTTCGACTTTTGGCGGAAACCCAGTGGCTGCAGCCGTGGCCATTGCGGCGCTTGAAGTGGTAAAAGACGAAAACCTGGCTGAAAATGCCGAACGTTTGGGCAGCATTTTCCGGGAGAAACTGGCAGATTTTGTAAAAACTTCCCACATCGCCACACTGGTGCGCGGGAAAGGTTTGCTGAATGCCGTAGTTATCAACGATACCGAAGAAAGCGATACCGCCTGGAACATCTGCATGAAACTGGCAGAAAACGGTTTGCTGGCCAAGCCTACCCACGGCAACATCATTCGTTTTGCACCGCCTTTGGTCATGAATGAGGAGCAATTGCTCGATTGTGTATCCATCATCATTTCGACCCTGAAACAGTTTGAGAAATAAGGATTGAAACCCAAATAAAAAACCCGCCTGGACATTCCGGCGGGTTTTATTTTTATGATTGGGTCGGATTATTGCCCCATCATTTCTTTTATCTTCTCCTGAAGTAATTGTGGGTCCTGTAGCACTTCCATTCCGAAAGTAGCCAAAATCCAGGCGATGTAAATGAGGTATAAGATGCTCAACGCAATACCAATGTAGGCCAAAATCTTACCCGTTTTGATATTGGAATAATTGGAATACAGTTCTGGGTTTTCGTTATACAATTTGGCATCCTTATTGGCCAAAACAATGGCTACAATACCTAAAATAATACCTACCACCCCATAACAGCAACAGGTGATGATAGAGAGGATTCCTAAAATGATGACTGCGGTTCCGTTGGGTAATTTCTGTTTTTCCATAAAATATAGTTTAAAATTGGTTAATGGGTTACTTTGTAAAAATAAGATGCAATCATGATTAACGCATTGCAAATGGCCAGGCCGATGATGAATTTGGTGTAATTGCGTGATTTGTCCAGAAAATGCAGCCCGACCACGGCAAAAAACATTAGTGTTGTGTAAATGGCCGGAAACATATGGAAGGCCGCAGCAAATTCCCCTTTCAACAGGAGTGCTATCGCCCTTTGGATACCGCAACCAAAACATTCCACCCCGAAGAGTTTCTTGTTCATGCACGGAATCATATAATCTTCGGCTGCCATTTATTTTCTTTTTACAATTTTACAAATAAAAATTTTAATTAAAGCGAACTGTGTAAAGTTTTCTATTTTTGACCAAACAATGGCTTCCGGCCAAAGTGCCTAAAATAAAAAGCGCATGAAAAAAATTATTTTCCCGTTGATGGTGGTCGCTTTCCTGATTGCCTTTTACAACCAGAAAAGTGAAAAACCCAATGTGATTATCACCGTGATTGCGGTAGTCATTTTTATGTTTGGGGTGATGAAGTTCAGTGCCCGAACGCCAAGTAAAAACCAAGAAGAAGATGATACAGAAATTTAATATCGGAGACAAGGTAGCGGTTCTCGATGATGCCATTGAAGGAGTGGTCACCTCCATAAAAAATAATGAGATTACAATCGAAACCAACGACGGATTTCCGATGACATATTTTGTCAATGAATTGATTAAAGTTCAAAATACCAGTGTTTTGAATGATTTTAATAAAACGGAAGCTTTAGTTAAGAAAAACAATGACCTCGAGCCTACCCGAAAACAAAAAGAGCTACAAAAAAAATTGGAAAACACCGAAAGAGGGGTTCCTGAATTTGATTTGCACATTGAAAAACTCGTTAAAAATTTCAGAGGAATGAGCAATTTTGACATCCTCAGCCTGCAGCTCGAAACCGCCAAAAGGCACCTCGAATTTGCCATCAGAAACCGCATTCCGAAAATCGTTTTTATCCATGGTGTTGGTGAAGGCATCCTCAAATCTGAACTGGATTTCCTGCTTAAAAATTATGAACAGGTCTCGTTTCACGATGCCAATTATCAAAAATATGGCTTGGGTGCCACCGAAATTTATGTCAGGCAAAATGTAAAATAACGCCAAGTGAACATAAAAAAACCTGTTTTACATATTGCAAAACAGGTTTTTTTATGCTTGTAATTGGTTTTTAATTGGTCACAAAACTACCATATTCATAATCATCGCCTTTATAGAAAGTACTGTTTCCTTTTTTGAAAGTTACTCCTTTCAGGCGGATGTAATGGCGGTAACTGGTAGCTGTTTCAGTAGTGGTAGTTACTTCAATGATGCCACTCACATTGGCTACGCCGTCTACGCCAATCCATTGTTCCCTGATGGTAGGTGTCGCTGGTGCCGGTGTGGTACAGAAATACCCAGCCGTCAGCAGCGAGTTAAAGAGGGTGTAGGTCACCTTGTTGTTGGCATCAATCACTGCGGTGCGTGTGCCAACGGTATTGGGGTATAACGAAGGTGAGATGTCGAGCGTGAGAGATTCGCTTCCGCTGAAATTATAAATCTGGCCTGATGACGGACATTTCTGGACATCTGCCGGAACAAAAGCAAAGGGCAGGGCTGTGGCATCAGTTTTGTAATTTCCGAACACAAAAGTCTCGTATACCTGTATTCCGCTGGGTTTATTGAATGTAATGTCCTTGAATACAATATAATGGTTGTATTTGGAGATGGTGGTGGAGTTGTCGGTGGTATTGGTGACATAATCGGGAGTGGTAATTATTTCTATTCTTCCTGAATTGGCCGTCCATTCTTCGGTTACAGTAGGGGATGAGGCCGGAATTGTGGAACAGATGTTGCCGGAACTTACAGTGCCGCTGTAAGAACGGTATACCACCCTGTTGGTGTTGCTTAAATTGATAACCCGCGGCGTACCAGGAACAGTAGGTTCATTGATAAAGGCATTGGCCGATGCCGGAACTTCCAACGCGAGTATTTCGTTTCCGTTCAGCTTGTAGATGATGTCATTCAGGCTGCATTTGATAATGGGTGCAGCACTAAAGTCTATGGTTTCGACTGTTACTTCGCCGTCATCACAGGCAGTTGACAATAAGACCAGGGCAAGTAACCCGATAATTCTTTTCATAGGTGGTGTATTTGAAACAAAAATAGGAATTTTACGCTTTAGTCTTCCAATTTATTAATTTATTAACGAAGTGTTTTATATTTGCAGGATGGAAAAAATATACCTGGATAACGCCGCCACTACGCCTATCCGCCCCGAAGTAATCACAGAAATGACGAGGGTTTTGCAACAGGTTTACGGAAACGCCTCCTCCTCACACAGTTTTGGAAGAACAGCCAAAACCGAACTCGAAACCTCCAGGAAAAGCATAGCGAAGTTATTGGGGTGCACTGCCCAGGAAATCATTTTCACCTCAAGTGCCACCGAGGCCTCCAACTGGATTTTGACCCATGCTGTGACCGATTTGGGGGTTAAACGCATCATTACCAGCAAAACAGAACACCACGCCACATTATATACGGTCCAGCACCTGCAACAGGCTTTTGGGATTGAAGTGGATTATGTAAAAATACAGCCAGACGGCACCATTGATATGTCGCATTTGGTGGAATTGCTTTCCAAGCCTGCCAAAACGTTGGTATCACTCCTGCATGTCAATAACGAAACCGGTGTGCTGCTCGATATGGAAAAAGCAGGAAGGATTTGCCAACAGCACCATGCCCTTTTTCATTGCGATACCGTGCAGTCTGTTGGGAAAACAGAAATTGACCTGGGGCAGGTGCCGGTTGATTTCCTCGTGGCCAGCGCACATAAATTCCATGGACCCAAAGGGGTCGGATTCGCTTATATCAAAAAAGGGATTGTACTGCAACCCATGTTATATGGCGGCGAACAGGAAAAAGGCCTGCGTGCCGGAACCGAAGCCATCCACCAGGTTGTCGGAATGGCCAAAGCGCTCGAATTGGCTTACCAAAACCTGAATCAGGAAAGAAACTACATCACTGACCTAAAAGCGTATTGCCTCGCCCAACTGCAACAAGCCTTTGGTGAGGTAAAATGCAACGGGACGGATACGTTTTACAATATGATCAATGTGCAGCTTCCTTTTTCAGAAGACAAAACGGCCATGATTTTATTCCAACTCGACATGCAGGGCATAGCTGTTTCGAGGGGAAGCGCCTGTCAAAGCGGAAGCCCTAAACCCTCACATGTGTTGGCTGAAATGTTGTCTGCCGAAGAACTTAAAAAGCCCAGCCTGCGCATTTCTTTCAGTCATTACAATACCAAGGCAGAAATTGATGTCTTAATTAACGTGCTGAAAGCCATTTAATTTTTCTCGGCCACCCAAGCCACAGCCTGTTGTAATTCTTCGTGTTTGAATCCCTTGAATTCTCCGGGAATAACCACGCTGAATATATCGGTGAAAGTCCGTATGGCGTCTACATCAGAAACTATGGCCGCCCGGTTCCATTTGGTGATGTGGATGATGCCCAAAAGTGCATCCTGCCACCAGGCCCCTGCGGTAAAATTTTTGATGGAGGTGTCCAAAACGAGCAGGTAATTGAGTCGGTCTGTTTTGTCTACCAACTTTTGTACATTCGGGAGTACGGTTTCCTTGAAATCAGTTTCGGTGATATCGTCTACAGCCCTGAAGCCCACAATATTTTCCGGTAAGTTGTTTAGTAATTGAATCATTGGTTTGTTTTATTGTGTTTACTGTACAAAAATCACTCAAAAACCAACTCCTTCAGTTACATCAATAAAATCAAATGTTATAATATTCAGCATAAAAAAGCCCCATAATGACTACGGGGCTAAGGGGTTTTAAAATTTTACTTTTACGGTTTTGGTTTCCCCGTTCCGCCTATACGTTACCGGAAGTTCATCCCCCGCATTGATCTTGGCCAGGCATTCCATATAACTGTAGACTTCTTTAATGGTGCAGTCGCCAATTTTGGTAATGATGTCTCCTTCTTTGAGTCCTGCTTCAAAAGCCGGACGTCCTTCTGTTACCCCGTCAATATGCAGGCCGTCGCCGTGATCGGTATAGTCAGGCATCACTCCTAAGGTTACCTTGTATTTCGGACGCGTTTTCTGGGCGTTCATCTTGGTTTTGGTGAATTCAATTTTGTCTTCGTTACTTAGATCGGTCAGCATCCTGAAGGCAAAATCGGTACAGTTTTTTACCCCGTAATAATTGATTTTGTCTTCATCATCCGAGGGTTTGTGGTAATCGGAATGGGTTCCGGTAAAGAAAAACAGCACCGGGATGTCTTTCAGGTAAAACGACGTATGGTCAGAAGGGCCGATGCCGCTTTCATCCAAAGTAATATTGAATCCGGCCGGTTTGTTCTTTTCGGCCAGTTTGCTGAAAATGGGGCTGGTTCCGACACCACCCACGCTCATTTCCTTTTTGTCGTTCAGTCGGCCAATCATGTCAATATTGAGCATGGTAACCACATTCGGATAACTCGTTTTGACGGTTTCGGCCAGTTTTTTGGAGCCAATCAGTCCGTCTTCTTCACCCGAGAACAAAACGAAAAGGTAGTTCACTTTTTCTATGGCCTTGTTCTGTGTGAGCATCCGGGCCAGTTCGAGAACTCCGGCTACTCCCGAAGCATTGTCATCGGCCCCATTATGGATTTCCCCCTGCGAATTGGGTTTGGTCGAATTGTGGTGCTCGTTCAACCCCAAATGGTCGTAATGGGCACCCACCACTATGGTTTTAGCAGCCTTGTTGTCAAGGTAACCAATCACATTGCGTCCTGTATTTGCAGTGGTTTGCAAAGAGTCGTGCGGATTCAGCCTTACTTTGTAATCGAAATCCTGAAAGTAGGAACTGCCCTTGAAAGGTTTCAATCCGAATGATTTGAATTGTTTGGCGAGGTAATCTGCTGCTGTTTTTTCTTCTTTCGAACCCGTCAAACGGCCTTTCATGTTGTCTGAAGCCAGGTAAGTAATGTGTTTTTTGAGCTCGGTGGTTTTGGCATATTCAGCATCGTCTGTATCTACCCAATCGGCAATAAATACATTGGTTTCACGTGCTTTTCCTTGTTGGCGGTTGCTTGAAAAAACCAGTTTTTTACCATCCGGGGAGAACATCGGGAAGGCATTAAATTCACTTTCCCAGGTAATCTGACGTAAATTGTCGCCATTCAAATCGACCATATACAACTGGAAATCATAGCCCCTTGTGGAATGGTGGTTGGAGGAGAAAATGATTTTCTTTCCGGATGGGTGAAAATACGGCGCCCAGTTCGCCTTGCCCAAATGGGTTACCTGTTTGAGGTCTGAACCATCAATATTGCAGGTGTAGATTTCCATTTCGGTCGGCGCCACCACATTTTCTGCCAACAATTGCCTGTATTCAGCTATGGCTTCGGGTGTTTTGGGGCGTGAGGAACGGAACACGAGTTTTTTGCTGTCGGGCGAAAAGAAGCTGCCGCCGTCATAACCCAAACCATTGGTGATTTGTTTCAGGTTGGTTCCGTCAATGTCCATCGTCCACAATTCAAGATCACCGCTGCGGGTGCTGGTAAAAGCGATTTTTTTGCCGTCGGGTGAGACCACTGCTTCGGCATCATAACCCGGAGAATCGGTCAGTTTTTTGGTGATTTTCCCATTTAAATCAGCAATGTAAATGTCAAAATCAGGGTAGACTGCCCACAAATATTTTCCGTCACGGGGTTTTGGCGGTGGTGGGCAGGCTTCATTTCCTTCATGGTGGAAGCATACAAGATGTGTTTACCGTCGGGCATATAATAAGAACAGGTGGTCCTTCCTTTGCCATTGGAAATCTGTTTCAGGCTTTTTGGGGAAAATTCCTTTTCCTGAAGGTCGAGCATAAAAATCTGGTCACACGGAATCCCCGCTGCCGGATTGGATACCTGTAAGGTCAGGTGCTTGCTGTCTGGGCTGAAATAGGCTTCGGCATTGTCGCCGCCAAAGGTGAGTTTTTGTATGTTTTTGAGGTTGCGCTCCTGGGCAGTAGACAGGAGGGAAGCCAGCGAGACGAGTAATGATAGGGTTTTGATTCGGTTCATTTTACGGTAATTAGCACACAAAAGTACTAAAAAGGAATGACTTTTTTCTTGCGTATGGAAAGGGTTTTTGGAAAACAAAAATCCGTCCTGCTTTCACAAAACGGATGGGTTTATTTAGGAATCATTGCTATTTTACAGCTGGTGGCGGAGGCGGCATCAACGGCAGGTCAGAATTGAAGCAGTCGCGCAGCAAACGCCATTTTCCGTCTTCCATTTTGTATACTTCCAATGATTTGCCCGAATCGACCACATTGCCATCCATGGCGGTCATTACCCAGGTATTCTCAGCAGTGATGTTGGTTTCGTTGCCCCAAACTTCGACTACATTGAGTTTGATTTTGACCTTATCGCCCTTGAACCAATCGGTAAACATATTCCGGATGTTGTCACGGCCTTCAATGGCTTTATCGTTCGGTTGCATGAATTTGGCGTCGGCGGTGTAGCAATTGGACAGGGCGGTGGCATCGCCTGCATTAAAGGCGGTTTCAAATTCGGTATAACTGGCTTTTACGGCTCCTTTGGCGGTTTCCATGTCAAAGGCAACGGCTGTTTCGGCTACCGTTTTACCGTCCTCTTTTTTACAACCCACCAGGGCAGATGCCAATAGTAAGCCGAGAAATAAGTGCTTTATTTTCATAGGTATGTTTTTTTTTTGATTAATTCCTTTAAAGATAAAGAGAATTGTTTTAAAGTGTTTTTTTTGACTTTGATAATTATCAACAAAAAATCCGCCTTGCACTTGCAAAACGGATTCTGTTTTATAATCTTAAATTCTGAAATCTTACAGGCCTACAAATGGATTACTTCACCATAAGCATCCGCCACCGCTTCCATCACTGCTTCACTCATGGTAGGGTGCGGGTGGATGGCTTTCAGGATTTCATGCCCCGTGGTTTCCAGCTTACGGGCCACAACCGCTTCGGCAATCATGTCGGTCACGCCGGCACCAATCATATGACAGCCCAGCCATTCGCCGTATTTGGCATCGAAAATCACTTTTACAAAACCGTCAGGTGTTCCGGCAGCTTTGGCTTTACCAGAAGCAGTAAACGGGAACTTTCCTATTTTCAGTTCATAACCTTTTTCTTTCGCTTGTTTTTCGGTCAATCCGACAGAAGCAATTTCGGGAGTCGCATAGGTACAACCCGGCACGTTGCCGTAATCAATCGGTTCTACATGCAACCCGGCAATTTTTTCCACACAGTTGATTCCTTCCGCAGAAGCCACGTGGGCCAAGGCCTGTCCTGGTGTAACATCGCCAATGGCATAATAACCCGGTACATTGGTCTGGCTGTAGGCGTTGACCAAAATTTTATCTTTATCGGTGGCAATACCTACTTCTTCAAGGCCGATGTTTTCAATGTTGGTTTTGATTCCGACAGCAGAAAGCAGCATGTCGGCTTCCAGGGTTTCTTCGCCTTTGGCAGTTTTTACCGTAGCTTTGACGCCTTTTCCGGAGGTGTCGATTTTTTCAACAGAAGAAGAAGTCATGATTTTTACGCCTGCTTTTTTCATCGAACGTTCCATTTGTTTGGAGATGTCTTCGTCTTCCACCGGAACAATATTCGGCATGAATTCGACGATGGTCACGTCTGTTCCCATGGCGTTGTAAAAATGGGCAAATTCTACCCCAATCGCCCCGGAACCTACAATAATCATTGATTTGGGTTGTTCCGGCAAGCTCATCGCCTGACGGTAACCAATTACTTTTTTACCATCCTGTGGCAGGTTCGGCAATTCGCGCGAACGTGCACCAGTGGCAATGATGATGTGGTCAGCGCTGTATTCGGTGACTTTATTGTCTTTGTCTGTAACATCGACTTTTTTGCCCGGTTTGATTTTTCCGAAGCCTTCAATCACATCGATTTTATTTTTTTTCATCAAAAACTGTACGCCTTTGCTCATCCCATCGGCCACCCCACGGCTGCGGGCCACCACGGCATTGAAGTCTTTGTCAAAAGAGGATACAGTGAGTCCGTAATCTGAAGCATGTTTCAGGTAATCAAAAACCTGGGCCGATTTCAAGAGGGCTTTTGTCGGGATGCAGCCCCAGTTGAGGCAGACGCCGCCCAGATTCTCTTTTTCGATAACGGCTACCTTAAAGCCCAATTGTGACGCACGGATGGCGGTTACATAGCCGCCCGGGCCACTTCCTAAAACGATGATATCATACTTCATTATTCGTATATTTTATATGATTGTAAATTTAATTTGACGTTGCGAATTTACGCAATATTTTGATTTATTCCTCCGAAATGTACCACACTTTTTTAATGATGGAAACAATTGTCGTGGCAATAATGGCTCCTGAAAAAGCCAGGAAAATATCCTTTTGCGCATCCCAGATGTCGCCCTGTGTACCCAAGTAGGCATCGCCTTGCGCCTTGAAAAATACATCGGCCACGGCCCATTCTATCAATTCATAAAACCCACTAATGGAGAGCGTGATTTCGATGGGCAGTGTCCAGGCCACCCAACCCGGGAACTTCAGCCATTTCAGGAACATTTCGCGCATCGGGTAAGCCAATAAAAAGCCGAAACTGAAATGCACAATGCGGTCATAATGGTTCCGTGACAGGTCAAAATAATCTTTCAGCCAATACCCAAAAGGATTTTCGGCATAGGTATATTTGGAGCCGTACACATGCAGGCACAAATAGACGCAGATGAGTAAGTAGCTCACATCGCTGAACTGGTATTTTTTATAGGAAAACAACAAAAAACCCAAGAACAGGAATACCAAGGTGTTTTCGAGGAACCAATTGGCGGTATCGGTATTGCCGATGAAGGAATTGATCCAGCAGGCAATGAAGATTCCGATGAAAATCTTGAGCCATAAGTTCGCTTTGAGTGGGGTTCTGTAATTGGAAATCGCGATGGAAAAGGGCATATTGTGTAGTCTGTTTAGTTAAGGTCAGTTTCCAAATCTACGGAAAATTGCGATTCGTACAACTTTTTGTAATAGCCATCGGCTTTGTTGAGCAATTCAAAATGGCTGCCTTCCTCCACTATTTGTCCTTTGTCCATGACAATGATTTTATCGGCATTGACAATGGTGGCCAAACGGTGTGCAATCACTATTGACGTGCGATTTTGGGTAATGGTTTCGGTCGCACGTTGGATTAATTCTTCAGAATAGGTGTCGATGGATGAGGTCGCTTCGTCCAGAATCAGGATGCTTGGGTTGCTCACATAGGCGCGCAAAAAGGCAATGAGTTGGCGTTGGCCCGAAGACAGCATCACCCCACGCTCTTTCACATCAAAAGCGTAGCCGCCCGGAAGGCTCATGATAAAGTCGTGCACGCCGATTTTTTGGGCAGCATCGTATACGGTTTCCGCTGAAATGTTTGGGTTGTGAAGTGTAATGTTGTTCAGTATGGTGTCTGAAAACAGGAAAACATCCTGCAAAACTATGGCGATTTTGGTCCGCAGGCTTTGCAGTTCAAAATCGTTGATGTTTTGGTTGTCGATAAAAATGGCACCCGAATCAATTTCGTAAAAACGGTTGAGCAGGTTGATGATGGTTGATTTTCCGGCACCTGTAGCCCCGACTATGGCGATGGTCTCGCCTTTTTCGACATTCAGGTTGATGCCCTTGAGTACTTCTTCGCCCGGAATATAACTGAAACGCACGTTCTCAAAACGGAGGTTCCCTTCAAAATGCGGGGCCGGTAGGGTGCCGTTTTGCTGTACGTCTTCTTCGGTGTCGAGAATGTCAAAAACGCGGTTGGCGGCAATCATTCCCATTTGCATTTCGTTGAATTTATCGGCAATTTGACGCAGAGGGTTGAACAGCATACTGATGTACATGGTATACGAAAATATGTCGCCTTTTGTCGTGAAGGCGTCGCCACCAATGATATGGAATCCGCCATAGATTACCACCGCTCCCAGGGTGAGTGACGAAATGATGTCGGCAATCGGGAAAAAGATGGAGTTGTACAAGATATTCTTAATCCAGGCCTTGTTGTGTTTGCTGTTGATTTCCTTGAATTTTTCGTATTCGATGGCTTCGCGGTTGAAGAATTGCACGATTTTCATGCCGGTCACGCGCTCCTGTACAAAGGTATTGAGGTTGGCCACCTGGGTGCGTACTTCTTCAAAAGCCAGTTGCATTTTGCGGTTGAATATCCGGGTGATGTAAACCAATAGCGGCATGGCAATGATGACAATCCAGGAGAGGCGCCAGTTCATATAAAACATAAACACCAGTACAGCGGCCATCTTGAGCAAATCTGAAATAATCATGAAAAGGCCCTGGCTGAAAATGCGGGCAATCTGTTCGATATCAGATACCGAACGGGTTACCAATTGGCCCACGGGCGCATTGTCGAAGTATTTCATCCGGAAAGACAGGATGTGCCGGAAGAGTTTGATGCGGATGTCCTTAATGATGTCCTGTCCGAGTATATTGGCCCACAACACGAAATAAAATTGGGTGAGCACTTCGAGCAACAACACAATACCCATCAAAACGATGTAAAGCTGCAAACCGGTTTTGTCCTGAGGTTCAATGTAACTGTCTACCGTTTGTTTGAGCAGGTAGGGGCGCAGTGCCGCAAAGGCCGCCAAAGAAACCGCAAAGAAAATCACCCCGTAAAACCTCGTTTTGTAAGGTTTGGTGTATTTCAGTATTCTTTTGAAAAGGTGGGTGTCGAATGCTTTTGCCTTCATTTGATATAGTCGTATTCAATTTGGGTGAGGTACAAACCATGGGCGGGTACCGAAAATCCGGCGCGGTTGCGGTCTTTGCTTTCGATGATGGCCGTGAAATCAGCCAAAGTGATTTTTCCCAATCCGATGTTGACCATGGTGCCTACTATGGCGCGCACCATATTCCTCAAAAAACGGTCGGCGGCAATGGTAAAAACCAATTGGTTCCCGTTTTGCTTCCAATGTGCTTCATAAATTTTACAGTCAAAGGTATTGACATCGGTATGTACCTTCGAGAAACACTCAAAATCAGTATGGTCAAAAAGCAATTTGCAGGCGGCGTTCATTTTGTCGAGGTCGAGTGGATTTTGGTAATACCAGCTGGTTTCGTTTTCAAAAACGTCTTTTTGTTGGTGGATGTGGTATTCGTAAGTTCGTTTTTTGGCATCAAACCGGGCGTGGGCATCCTCATGTACCTCATGAATTTGATACACGGCAATGTCTTTGGGTAAATAGGAATTGAGCTGGTACACCAGTTTTGGTGAATCAATAGGGTCGTTGAAATCAAAGTGGGCAAACATCTGACGGGCGTGAACACCTGTGTCTGTGCGTCCGGCACCTGTAAGGTCTATCGTTGTTTTGAGGATGGTGGACAAGGCCTTGTGCAATGTTTCCTGCACGGAAGCTGCATTGGGTTGGTATTGCCAGCCGTGGTAATGGGTGCCGTTATAGGAAAGTTCGATGAAATACCTCAAAATAGTTGTCGGTTGATGGTTGTCGGTTGTCGGCAACGGTGCAAATTTACAAATGATTTTGCTTTTTGATTGTAAACTTTTCATAAATCAGGATTTAATATCTTTGCAAAAGGCAGACTCAGGCACTAAGGCACTCAGCAGCTCTTGCACTCATGAAAAGAATCCTCCTGCTTTCCGATACGCACAGCCACATGGATGAAGGCATCCTCAAATATGTCCGTCAGGCGGATGAAGTGTGGCATGCCGGCGATATTGGCGATTTGTCGGTAACCGATACCCTCAAAAAACTGAAGCCGTTGCGCGCGGTGTATGGCAATATAGACGATGACAAGGCCAGGATGGAGTTTCCGCTGCACAATCGGTTTATGTGTGAAGGGGTTGATGTTTGGATCACGCATATTGGCGGTTATCCGGGAAAGTACAACCAATTGATTCGGGAAGAAATCAAAAACAATCCACCGAAATTATTTATTTGCGGGCATTCGCATAT
>CAZXRX010000038.1:0-11092 GCA_964642945.1 uncultured Flavobacterium sp.
AGAAAAGCGAGGTAGAGGTAGGCGATAAACAGCAAACCGTGTGACATCCCGACAGGAAAAAGCAATGTTTTGTACAAATCGGGGTAATTTGGCTTGATAAACAGCATGTTGGCAAATAATAGTATGTAAGAAATACCTTCAAGGATGGCGGCTAATTTGAAAAATTTTGTCATGGTATCGTTTTTGGACTGTAAAATTAAGTAATAACATTTTATTTAATGCCAGTAAAGTAGTTACTTTTACAAATATTTAGCATCCATGAGCAAACGCGAATTAAAAAAATACTTAGCCGGACTGGAAAAACCGCAACTTGAAGAGCAGCTTACAGAATTATACGAAAAATTCAAGGAGGTAAAGGTATTTTACGATTTTGTTTTCAACCCGGACGAAACCAAACTGGTCAACGAAGCCAAGCTCAAAATATCCAACGAATATTTTCCGACCCGTGGCAAATGGCCCAAAATGCGCCGTTCGACTGCACAAAAATTCATCAAGCATTTCATCACTTTGGGGGTAGATGCCTTCATCATCGCTGATGTCATGCTCTATAATATTGAAACCGCCCAGCGTTATTCCACAAAAAGAAAAATCAAATATGACTCTTTTTACAAAAGCATGCTCAATTCTTACGAACAGGCCGTCGATTTCATGATTGAAAGGGGCATTTTATATGAATTCAGGGAAAGGGCAGGGGCTGTCCTGAAAGAAGCCCAAAAGCAAGAATGGCCCAATCTGTATGGTTTTGAAACCGTAACCGAACGCTTTGCGGATTAATTTTCTGTTATTTTGGAAATAAATAGCCGGGAAACTCTTTTTTAGCTGTATTTTTGCAAAATTGTAAAAACGGCTATGTCCCACAAAGATCCCATACTGGAAATTGAAGAAAAAAAAGAGCTCTACAGCTACCAGTTGGGCGATATCGACCGTATTTTTGAGCGGTTGGATAACGCGCCACACAATTACCATTTGCTTTACCAGTTGCCGACTGGAGGTGGAAAAACCGTAATTTTCTCTGAAATCACGAGGCGTTACCTTGAAAAACACAATAAAAAAGTGGTAGTACTCACGCACCGTATTGAGTTGTGCAAGCAAACTTCCAAAATGCTCAAAGGTTTTGGCGTCAAAAACAAAATCATCAACAGCACCATCAAGGAATTGCCAGACCAGGACGAATACAGTTGCTTCGTGGCGATGGTCGAGACCCTGAAGAACAGGCTTAACGACGAAAAACTCCAGATTGAAAACGTAGGATTGGTCATTATTGACGAAGCGCATTACAATTCGTTCCGTAAATTACTCGGTGCCTTCAAAAATGCATTTATACTAGGAGTTACTGCGACTCCTCTGAGTTCCAACATCAAGTTGCCGATGTATGAAAATTACAGCGAACTGATTGTGGGCGATACCATCCAAAACCTGATTGACAAGGGCTTTCTGGCCAAAGCGACGACTTACAGTTATGATGTCGGGCTGACCTCGCTCAAAGTTGGGATTAATGGCGATTATACCGTAAAATCGTCAGATGACCTCTACAGCAACATGGTCATGCAGGAGAAATTACTGCATGCCTATACCGAACGTTCCCTGGGCAAAAAGACCCTGATTTTCAACAACGGCATCCATACTTCGTTGTATGTTTACGAAACCTTCCGGGCGGCAGGCTATGAAATCAGGCACTTAGACAACACCACCTCGGCAGAAGACCGGAAAGACATCCTGCAGTGGTTCAAGAAAACACCCGATGCCATTTTGACTTCTGTAGGGATTTTAACCACCGGTTTTGATGAGCCGACAGTAGAAAGCATCATCCTGAACCGGGCGACTAAATCGATTACGCTGTATTTCCAGATGATTGGGCGTGGTTCACGGAAATTGCCCAACAAAGACAATTTTACCGTAATTGATTTGGGAAACAATGCCTTGCGGTTTGGGTTGTGGAATGACCCCGTAGATTGGCAGCACATTTTCAAATCGCCCGAATATTACCTGGAAAGTTTGCGTGATGATGCCGAAATCGAAAGCAATTTCAAATACCAGATGCCGGAAGAGCTTCGGAAAAAATTCAGCAAATCCACCGACATTACGATGGATATCCATGAAGAATTCAAAATAACTGTCAAAAACAACCTCAAAGCCAAGACCATACTCGAAAAATCATTGGAACAACACGCGCAGATGTGTGTAACAAATACCGATGATTTGCTCAGTGCCCGTAAATTGTCTAAAGAACTCAATGACGATATCGAATACCGAATCAAGCAATACTGTATCTGCCTGGGCAATGTGACCAAAAACTACAGGAGCTGGCTGATGGAAGATTACATTCAAAAACTCACCATTGCCATCGGAAGAATTTACAGGATAAAAATAATGGAGGAGTCCTAAACCTTATTCCTTGGCGGAATTGGCCATATAAATCTGGGCTTTCCCTTTGTACAGAACTACCGAATACTTACCGTTTTGCCTTGTGGTACGGAATTTCGTAAACACGTTGTTGATGTTGTAGATTTTCTCGGTCACGTCACCAACTTTTGGTTCAACAGCATTCACAGTGATTACGTTATCGTTGTCAATGGTAAGGGAATAGGTTTTGTCATCATAAATCAATTTGTAGCCGTCTTTGATTACTTCACAGGTGGAAGACAATTTTAAGGTCGGATAAACTTCCTTGGCTTTGTTCAGGTATTCCAATACGTTGTTTGGCGTTGGTGTCTGACAGAAAGCGAATACCGGAAAAAGAAGCAATAAATAAGTAAGTTTCATGGTGGCTGTTTTTTGATTTAATTGTTTTGGCGAATATAAAAAGTTATTCGCAAAATAAAAAGGGTTGTAGTGTTAAAACATTCAGCATGCCTTAATAACCGTGGAAAGAATTGGTGAAGAACGAAAAATTCTATTTTACATAATATAAATTATAGTTTAAAATGAATAATTGTTTAATAGCTATAGGTTTTAAATAATCACACAACTTTACCCTGAGGAATATTTAGCTTTATTACATTTGCACTTTGATTAAAATTTGTTATTTTTATAAAATAACTTTTCATTTATGAATACTACCATAACGCAGCGCATTGCTGATTTTTTAAAAGAATACCAGCCATTCAGTTATTTGCCTTACGACGATTTGATTGTCATCGCCAATTCGATACGCGTCATCAACCTGGAAAAACACAAATCATTGTTCCAAATCAATGACACGCTGCACGATGTGTTTTATGTAGTCGCTTCCGGCGTGGTGCATTTAACGGTGATTTCTGATGCCGAAGAAACCTTGCTCAACAAATGTTATCCGGGCGATATTTTCGGACTGCGTCCGTTTTTTGCCAAAAACAATTACCAGATGACGGCCAAAGCCCGTGAAGAAAGCATTATTTATGCCATTCCGATCGCGTCGTTCAAGCCGTTTGTAGCACATAATACCGAAATTCTTAATTTCCTGTTGGAAAGTTTCGCCGCCAATTCCAAAAATTCACTCGACAAGGAAAACCCCGGCAAATTGATGTCAGATAACGTCATGTATACAGACAACCAATCAGACATGCTTTATTTCCAGTCACTTACCTACACCAAAACGCCCTTAAAAGTCGTTTCCTCCTCATCCATCAAACAGGTGGCACAACTCATGACCGACAACCTGATGAGCAGTGCGCTGGTCATTGATCAAAACTATCCTGTAGGCATTGTAACCGATTCTGATTTCCGGGCCAAAATTGCCACCGGAAGGTTTGAAATCACGACTTCCATTGATAAAATCATGGCTTCACCGGTGATTACCGTGACCGAAAATGTGTCAGTGGCCGAAGCCCAGCTACTCATGCTTAAATTTAATGTGTCCCACCTTTGCGTTACCCATGACGGTACTGATAAATCTGACATCAAGGGCATCATTTCTGAACATGACCTTGTGGTAGCCCAGGCCAATAACCCAGGGGTTTTATTGAAGGAAATCAAGAAATCACAAAGCGCCAAAGATTTGAAATTGGTACGCGACAAACTGACGGACATTATCCAATCTTCCATTTCGAAGAACATCCCCTTGTCGCACATCGGCAGTATTGCCGGGGAAATCACCTTGGCCATCGTGAAAAGAGCTGTAGAGCTTGCCATTCTTGACCTGGGCTCCCCTCCTGCCCGTTTTGCCTGGCTCAGTATCGGCAGTCAGGGAAGAAAGGAACAATTGTTGTATACCGACCAGGACAGTATTTTGGTTTTTGAAGATGTGGCGGCCGACAAATACCGCGACATCAAGGATTATTTCATCAAATTGGCCAAAAAATCAACTGCCACACTTGAAAAAGTAGGTTTCCCATTGTCTCCGGAAGGCCATGTAGCGAGCAATATTCTATGGTGTAAGTCATTGACAGACTGGGTTAAACAATACAACAGTTGGATGAATACTCCAGGTGAAAACTCCAATGAAATCAGCAGTGTGTTTTTCGATTATGAAATGGCTTTCGGCGAACAGAAAATTGAAGACATGGTAACCGATACCATCTTGAAAAATGCCAAAAACAACGTGCTTTTCTTTGACTACCTGGGCAATGATGCCTTAAAAAAACCTGCCCCGCTCAACTTCTTCAAAAAATTCAACCTCGAGGAAGAAGGCGAACACAAAGGCAAATTTGATATTAAAACCCGTGGCCTGATGCCGCTTATAGATGGTGCGCGTTTGCTGGTGTTGAACATGAACATCAAAGGCATCAACAACACCTACCTGCGTTACAAACAGCTTGCCATCACCGATCCGAAATATGCCGAAGTCTACCTTGACTGTGCAGAAGCCTTTCTGGTGTTGTCAAAATTCCGTACCTTGGAAGGATTGAAAAATGACAGCAACGGGCAATACATCAATTTGGAAGAAATTTCAAAAATTGATCGTGAAAAACTGAAAAATGCCTTGGCTCCCATCCGTGAACTGGAGGAGTTAATTAAAAACCGTTTCCAACTGACACAATTTTCATAACCTATGATTGATTGGATTAAAAACATCAACAAAACCTATCCGGAATTTTGGAAAACCTACCTGTCAAAGTTTGAAAAAAAGTCAAACCGGTATGTGGTGTTAAGCCTTGAAACTTCTGGACTGAACCCTGAAAAAGATGTCATCATGTCTTTTGGTGCCATGGCTGTGGTTGAAAACAACATCCTCATCGGAGATCATTTTGAAGTGGTAATCCCCCAATATAAATTTTTGCACGACAATGGTATTTCCAATGATTTTTTATTGGAAAGCAGCCAGGAAAAAATGGCCGAACCGGTAGCGCTGGAATCCTTTATCAATTATATTGAAAATGCAGTTTTGGTGGGCCACCGCATCCATTTTGATGTAGAAATGATCAACAAGGCACTCGAAAAACTCCATTGTGGGCGCCTGCGGAATGAAGCCATTGATATCGAGGTAATGTATAAAAAACTCCACGATATCAATGACAAAAATTATTCCCTTGATGAACTGAGCAACCTACACAAAATACCTAAAGCCGAACGTTTGTCTACCTCAGATGATGCCTATACCATTGCGCTGTTGTTCCTCAAATTAAAATCAAGGTTGGGTTTGAAATAACTCTTATTGCTTCAGTGAAGCCATGTCAATCACAAAACGGTAACGGACATCGCTTTTCAGCATCCTTTCATAAGCCGTGTTGATATCCTGCATATTGATGAGTTCGATTTCAGATACAATGTTGTGTTCCCCACAAAAATCAAGCATTTCCTGCGTTTCGGCTATGCCTCCTATCAGTGAAGCCGCCACAGATTTCCTTCCCATGATCATCGGGACCGTATTCAAAATAGGGTCCAATCCGCCAAGGTAACCCACCAAAACCAAGGTGCCACTGATGGTGAGGGTTGAAATGTATGGATTCACGTCATGTACATAAGGCACGGTATCGATAATCAGGTCAAATTTTCCGCTTACCGAATTCATCTGGGTTTCATCGGTTGAAATAACCACGGCATCGGCTCCCAAATCTTTGGCATCTTTTTCCTTGTCGGGCGTACGGGAAAACAGGGTAACTTCAGCTCCCAGGCCCTTGGCAAGTTTGATGGCCATGTGTCCGAGTCCTCCCAATCCTACAACGGCTACTTTACTCCCTTTACCCACATTCCAATGACGAAGGGGCGACCAAGTCGTGATTCCGGCGCAAAGCAAAGGTGCGGTCGCAGCCAGGTTAAGATTGGACGGTACTTTCAATACAAAATGCTCTTCTACCACTATTTTTTCAGAATAGCCGCCAAGGGTCATCCCACCGATGTATTTGTCCGGACTGTTGTAAGTGCCCACCCAGCCGTTAAGGCAATATTGCTCCAAATCTTTCTGACAGCTGCTGCAGGTGCCACAGGAACCGACCAAACAACCCACCGCGGCAAAATCACCCACTTTCAGTTTGGTCACACCGCTTCCGGCTTGGGTTACTTTCCCTACAATTTCATGTCCGGGAACTGCCGGATAAGTCGTAAAACCCCAATCATTCCTGGCCGTATGCAGGTCAGAATGGCAAACCCCGCAATACAGGATTTCAATTTCTATATCGTGTTCCAGCACTTCCCTGCGTTGGATATTCATGGATTTTAAATCGGCCTTTGGATCAGCCGTTCCGTATGCTTTAACGTTTGTGGTTTCCATATTTTATGAATTTTAGCTTATTATAAGTCATTGTGTTTTGTTATCCGGAAAGGTACAAATAAAAACGCAGGAAGACATTAATTTTTTATCTTTCATAGACTTTCTTTATTTGGCCGAACCAATTATTTTCCAATAAAAAAACCGCCCTGTTACCAAGACGGATTCCTGTCAAAATTAACTGAAAACTATAATTTTCCTTCCTTGATTTCTTCGACGATTTCAGGGTTCAATAAGGTCGTAATGTCGCCAAAATTAGAGAAGTCGCCTTCTGCGATTTTTCTTAAAATACGACGCATAATTTTGCCGGAACGGGTTTTGGGTAAACCACTTACAAACTGTATTTTATCGAGTTTGGCTATAGGCCCTATTTGGTCTGATATCAATTGGTTGATTTCCTTGGCGAGGTTTTCCTTGTCACGGCTCTCCCCTACTTCTTTCAGGATGACAAAACCGTAAAGTGCATTGCCTTTAATGTCGTGCGGGAAGCCTACAATAGCACTTTCTGCCACTGCCGGATGCTCATTGATGGCATCTTCAATTGGCGCAGTACCCAGGTTGTGCCCGGAAACAATAATTACATCATCTACCCTTCCGGTGATACGGTAATAGCCTACTTCATCGCGCAGTGCGCCATCTCCGGTAAAATATTTACCCGGAAAGGCCGTAAAATAGGTTTCTTTATAACGTTGGTGGTCGCCCCAAATGGTGCGTGCCATAGACGGCCAAGGAAATTTGATGCACAAGCTTCCGGTGACCTGATTGCCTTCAATTTCATTGCGTAATTCGTCCATTAAAACGGGTTGAATTCCCGGTAATGGCAAAGACGCATAAGTAGGTTTTGTTGGGGTAACAAACGGTACAGGCGAAATCATGATGCCACCCGTCTCGGTTTGCCACCAGGTATCGACCAAAGGGCAGCGCTTTCCTCCTACGTGGTCATTGTACCAGTGCCAGGCTTCTTCATTGATGGGCTCCCCTACCGAGCCAATAACTTTGAGCGAACGCAACGGAAAACGTTGTACATAATCTAAGCTTTCCTTGGCCAATGCACGAATGGCCGTGGGTGCGGTATAAAATTGGTTGACCTGGTGCTTTTCGATGACTTCCCAAAAACGGCTGAAATCAGGATACGAAGGCACACCTTCAAAAATTACGGTCGTCGCTCCATTGAGCAGCGGTCCGTAAAGGATGTAGGAATGTCCGGTAATCCAGCCAATATCGGCGGTACACCAATACACATCGTTTTCTTCGTAATTGAAAATGTTCTTGAAAGTATAAGCGGTATACACCATATAACCTGCCGTGGAATGCACCATGCCTTTGGGTTTGCCGGTCGAGCCGGAAGTGTAAAGAATGAACAACGGATCTTCCGCATCCATGATTTCAGCTACATTGTTGGCCGGCGCGGCATCCAGGAGTGGTTGTACCCACTGGTCACGGCCTTCTTCCATGTGGACAGCGGTATGGGTTCTTTTGACTACAAGGACTTTCTCTACACAGGGTGATTTTTCGAGGGCTTCATCTACAATACCTTTGAGGTCAATCGACTTGTTCCCACGGTAGCTGCCATCTGAAGTGATGACCATCTTACATTCTGAATCGTTGATCCGGGCGGATACTGCCGAAGCAGAAAATCCGGCAAAAACCACCGAATGGATGGCACCGATGCGGGCACAGGCCAAAACCGCAACTGCCAATTCGGGTATCATCGGAAGGTATATGCAAACCCGGTCACCTTTTTTTATGCCTTGATCACGGAGCACATTGGCCATTTTGGCCACGCGGGCATACAATTCGTTATAGGAAATATGCTGCGCAGCTTCTTCCGGGTTGTTGGGTTCAAAAATGATGGCCGTTTTGTCTCCCCTTTTGGCAAGGTGCCTGTCGATACAGTTTTTGGTGATATTGACTTTGGCATCAACAAACCACTTGAATTGGGCTTCCTGCATGTCAAATTCCAGTACTTTGTCCCATTTTTGGTACCAGGTAAAGTTTTCATCGGCTATCCGGTCCCAGAATTTACGGGGTTCCCTGATAGATTTTTTATACATTTTGAAGTAATGCTCTAAATTTTGTATTTTGTAATAACTCATGCTATTGGTATTAAGGTCTGGTAAATATAAACAATCCGGATTTGCGGAAAAGAAATTTGTTGCTAAATAGGTATAGGTAATTGAACTTCCTGATGAAGCTAATTCGCCTTAAAGGAACCAATCCTGCATTTGTCAAATTCCGTCCTGATTTCGCCTATGATGGCCTCATCGTCTATAGTGGAAGGAATCTGGAAGTCTTCCCCATCGGCTATGCTTCGCAACAATTTCCGGAGGATTTTACCGGAACGGGTTTTGGGAAGCCGTTGCACAATAACTACATCACGCAGCGAAGCAACCGCACCGATTTGTTCCCTCACGAGCTGCACCACCTCATGCTGCAATTGAAAATGCTCAATAGCTTCCCCAGATTTATTGACCACCAAAGCCAACGGCACCTGACCTTTCAGCTCATCGTTGATACCAATAACGGCACATTCTGCCACCGAGTGGTGGGAAGATACGATTTCTTCCATTTCGGCAGTCGAAAGCCGGTGTCCGGCCACGTTGATAACGTCGTCTACCCGACCGGTTATGAAAATATAATCGTCTTT
This sequence comes from uncultured Flavobacterium sp., assembly GCA_964642945.1. Classification (GTDB taxonomy): domain Bacteria; phylum Bacteroidota; class Bacteroidia; order Flavobacteriales; family Flavobacteriaceae; genus Flavobacterium. The sequence goes on from CAZXRX010000038.1 coordinate 9,273, forward strand.
GTCTTTGTAGCCGCCATCTCCCGAGAAATAATAACCCGGAAATTTGTTCAAATAACCAGCCTTAAACCGTTCGTTGTCGTTCCATAAATTGAGTAGGGTTCCTGGAGGCAAAGGCAGTTTGATTACCACATATCCTTCTTCGTTCGGACCCAATTCCTGACCGTTTTCCCCAAAAATCCTGATGTCATAACCCGACACTGCTTTTCCGGCAGAACCGGGTTTGATGGGTAAATATTCCACTCCCATCATGTTGGCAATCATCGGCCACCCAGACTCCGTTTGCCACCAATGGTCGATGGCAGGGACCGGGATGTGCTCACGGTACCAATCCAGGGTGGCTACATCACAGCGTTCGCCCGCAAAAAATTGGGTGCGCAGACACGACAAATCGTATTGTTTGATAAAATGGCCGTTTGGGTCTTCCTTCTTGATGGCCCTGATGGCGGTTGGTGCGGTAAACATGATACTGACCTTGTGTTCTGCAATCACACGCCAAAAAGTGCTGGCATCTGGCGTGCGGATGGGTTTCCCTTCAAAAATAATCGTGGTATTGCGGTTGAGGAGCGGGCCATATACGATATAACTGTGTCCTACCACCCAGCCCACATCTGAGGCGGCCCAAAATACCTCATCCGGCAAAGCACCATAAATATATTGCATTGAAAATTTAAGTGATGTAACATAACCTCCTGTATCCCTGACTATTCCTTTTGGTTTTCCGGTGGTTCCCGAAGTGTATAAAACGTATAAAGGATGGGTAGAATTGACCGGTATGCAAGCCGCTTCTTCTGAGCCGTAAACCAAGGCATCATAATCGACATCATACTTTTTAAAAGGAATTCTCGCACCCAGTTTCCTGTTGAGCACAATGACTTTTTTGGGTTTATGCGAGGCGAGTTCTATTGCTTCGTCTACCAAGGGTTTGTAAGCTATCAAACGGTCAATTTCTATTCCGGAAGAAGCCGTAATGACCAACCTGGGTTTGCAATCGTCAATGCGGATAGCCAGTTCATGTGGGGCGAATCCGCCAAAAACTACGGAATGGGTTACCCCAATACGGGCGCAGGCCAACATCGCAAAGGCAGCCTGCGGAATCATGGGCATATAAATTACAGCAGTATCACCTTTTTTTAAACCCAGTGAAACCATGCCGCCGGCGAGTTTCGCCACTTCGGTTTTCACTTCATTATAGGTGTATTTTTTGACGGTTTGGGTTACCGGTGAATCGTAGATAATCGCGGTCTGTTCGCCATAACCGTCCTGTATGTGTTTGTCCAATGCCAGGTAGCAGGCGTTGAGTTCCCCATCACAAAACCAGACAGGATAATCATGGTCGTCTTTTGACAGTATGGTTTCGGGCTTTTTGTACCATTCCAGCCGGTCGGCCTGGGCAGCCCAGAAAGTTTCCGGAGATTGGATGCTTTCGGTGTAAAATGTTTCGTAATTCATTCGTATTGTTTGGTTTAATAGCTAAGTAAATGTAGGCAATTAAACGATAGCGAAGGAAATATTCTTGCTAAATAGGTATACATATATCTAACATTAAACGCTCGCTTTCGGGCAAAAAAAAAGACCGGACAAACAGCCGGCCTTTACATACATTTTAGCTTTCAGGAAAGCAATTCACTTACCTCATCGACAATTTTTTTTATAGAGAAGGGTTTGGTCAGGTAAGCATCTGCACCAAGAGCCATTCCTTTTTCGATATCACTTTCCTTGTTCTTGGCTGAGAGGAAAACCACCTTGATGTGCCTGAGTTGGTCGTCTTTCCGGATTTGCTCCAGGGTATTGTATCCGTCCACCATCGGCATCATGATGTC
>CAZXRX010000038.1:11102-23867 GCA_964642945.1 uncultured Flavobacterium sp.
CTTCTGACAATATCCAAAGCTTCCTGTCCGTCACGGGCAATAAACACTTCATAATTGTTTTTCTTGAAGGTGTATTCCAAAGACATTACAATGTTGGGTTCGTCGTCTACAATTAAAATCTTTTTCATGCTTATGGGTTGTTTTCAATACTGTTGTTTTTGGGCAGGGTAAATACAATGCAGGCGCCTTGAACGGTAGGCGTTGCCCAGATTTTCCCTTTGTGGTGTTCCACGATTTGTTTGCAGATGGCCAATCCGAGCCCACTGCCTACCGGCTTTTTGATATTTTGGTTAACCGATTGGTAAAATTTATCAAAAATGGTTTCAAAATCATTCGGATGGATGCCTTTGCCGTTGTCCTGTACAAAAGTATGAATATAATTTTCTTTTTCCATGACCTGGATGGTAATCAATCCGTCGGTATCAGGACAGAATTTGATGGCGTTCGACAACAGGTTGGTAATGACCTGGAAAATACGGTCTTCATCATAAAAGGCTTTTACTTTGTCTGGGCTTTCTATATGGACGGTGATGTTTTTGTTTTTGATCAATTGTTGCAAAGGTTCAATGGCTTTTTCGATGGTGACCACCAAATTATTCAGCGTTGGATTAATGGTCTGTTTTCCGGTTTCAAATTTTTCCAGATCGAGGATTTTGTCAATCAAGCGGTTCAAACGGTCAGATTCAGACATGATGCTCTGCAGGAACTGTTTTTTCAGCTCGTCGGGAATATCATCATCATCGTGCAGGATTTCACTGGCCGCGCGTATAGCCGTTATGGGCGTGCGCAATTCGTGCGTAACCGTATCGAGGAATTCATCTTTTTGCTTGTCTTTCAACACCAACGATTCATTGGCGTTCTTGAGCTTGGTGGTAATTTCCTTGAGTTCGTTGGAGGTTTCGGTCAGTTTTTTGTTGGTAATGATGTTTTCTTTAGATTCTTCCAGGATTTTCAAGACTTCGGGGAGTGTGATTTTTTCCTCCTTCACCACGCTGGCTATCAGTATCCTTGCAGAGGCCGTACCGATGTGGCCCGTCAGGAGGTTTTCGGAGAATTTGATCAAACGTGCATCGGCCAATTCAGTATTCCTGTCGACATTGTATTTCACATTGAAGATGTTCATTGCCCGTTTGGTACGCTCTTCCCCAAGAAACCTGACGAGTACTTTTTCAATATCGTTGCGGTAGGCAGTTCCTTTCCAGATAAAGGCATTTTCGTGGTTGGCGCTGTATTTGCTGATATCGACAAACATTTCGGCATAATTGCGCTCGCGGTAATTGCCCTTGAAACTGACCGACACCGCAAAATAAGTCACCACGTTGAACAACATACTCCAGAACAAGGCATGCGGCACAGGTTGGAGGTAATCCAAACCGAACAATTGGAATGGCTTGAGCAGATGCAAGCCCATAAATCCTTCCGAAATAAAAGTGCTGCTGCTGTCACTGATACCGATGACATACGGAACCAACAAGGTATAAATGCAAATCACAAACCCAACGAGTATGCCATATACTGCCCCAAGGCGTGAACCCCTTCTCCAGAATAAGGCCCCAAAAAATGCGGGTGCAAGTTGGGAGATGATGACAAAAGCCACCAAGCCGATGGAAACCAGGCTGTAGTCTAACCCGAAAAAACGGTAAATAAGGTAGGCGATGATAATGAGTGAAAAAATACCGATTTTCCGGCTGTTCAGGATGGTTTTGTTGCTGATGGTTTCCCCGCCTTTTAATTTTCCCAATAAATTATACGGAATCAGCACGTTGTTGGTTACCATGGTAGACAGCCCTATGGAAGAAACGACTATCATCGAAATGGCTGCCGAAAATCCGCCCAGAAAGACCAGTACGGTCAGTGTTTTTTCATCAAACAATTGCGGAATCAGCAGTGAATAGGTATCCGAATTGACTGCTTTCCCGTCAAACAGAATGTTACCTCCCCACGCAATCGGGTACACAAAAATATTGAAAATCAACAGGTACAACGGAAACAACCAAACCGCTGTATTGACGTGGTTTTCGCGGTTGTTCTCAATTACCGATACCTGAAACTGCCGTGGCAGCAGGAAAATGGCAAACATCGACAACAGACAAAACAGAAACCAGTTGATGGCCTGCGCCAATCCGCCGATGGTGTTCTTTTCCTTGAAATGTTCGAGCAATGAAGCCTTTTGGTAGATATCGTCAAACCCGTCAAAGACGAAAAAGGTGACATATACGCCGATAACCACAAAGAAAACCAATTTGAGTACGCTTTCCATAGCTACGGCGGTGACTATTCCTTTCCGCTTTTCGGAAGCATCTACATAACGGGTGCCGTAATAGGAGGCAAAAAGGGCCAGCGCAATCGCAACGTAAGTCGTAGTATCGTCAAAAATATACGAACGTGTGGTGGTTTTGGTCACCACGTGGAAGGTTTCGGCAATGGCTTTGAGCTGTAAGGCGATGTAGGGCAAAATGCCGGTAAGGCAGATAACGGTGACGATGGCACCCAAAAAACGGCTGTTTCCGTAACGCAGCGAAATAAAATCGGCTATGCTCGCCACTTTATTGACCCGTGAAATCCGGATGATTTTTTTGAGGATCAAAATCCAGGCTGGAGCAATGATAACGGGCCCAAGGTAAATCGGAAGGTAGCCCAAACCGCTGTCGGCCGCCACACCGATACTGCCATAGTAGGTCCAGGCGGTGCAATAAACTGCCAATGAAAGGGTATAAACATAGGGGTTGTTCGTCCAACGGCTGTTGCCCCTCTTCTCCGCCCAATGGGCGATGTAAAAAAGGACGGCCAGATAGCCCGAAAGAATCAACAAAAGTGCTATACTATTCACTGTACCGTTTTACGATTAATAAGGAAACCAATATGGAGAAGAGCCAGATGGAAAAAAAGTAAATGTACACCACCGGAAAACCCAATAAATTTTGGGCCGAATCAAACAGCAATACAATCGGGAGGTTGAACCCAATGAGTAAAACCATCGAAACAATCAGGAATTTTTGTTGGTGTCTCTTCTTCATGATGATGTAAACATACGAACTTCTTTAAAAACCCAAAAGCCCTTATGAAAATAAGAGCTTGCAGGTCACTGTACTTAAATTATTTAATCTTCATATTCATTGGTGAGGGCATACCATCCGAAAATGGTAAGGCCGGTTACAATCAGGGGCAGCAATACGAAAAATACGATGATGCCGAAAACCAGGTCGTCCTGTTTACCGGAAGTCAGCTTTCCGCCGAAAATCCCGATGGCATAATACGCAACGGCAATGGCCAAGGCTACCCAGACAATTCCTAAATATTTTTTTAATGTGTTCATGTTTTGATGTATTAGTCGTGAAGTGTATTGATTCGTTTGTCGATGTAAATCATCCCGATGATGAAGCAGACGGCCGCAATTCCGATAGGATACCACAAACCTTCAAGGTAAAATTCGGCATCACCGGCATCTTTGGCCGTGGTAACAAAGTAGGTCGAAATGGCCGGAAGTAATCCGCCGAATATCCCATTACCCACATGGTAAGGCAACGACATGGAAGTGTAACGGATTTTGACCGGGAACATTTCTACCAAAAAGGCAGCAATCGGGCCATAAACCATCGTCACAAAAATCACCTGGATGAATACCATCAGCATCAGTATCCAACGGTCGTGGTCATTGATGGTCTTGGTGACCTTGGTCTCGATTTTGTCTTTGCCTTTGTCGTCGAGCATTAGTTTGCCGTTTTCGAAATGCTTGGTCTTGATTTCTTCTACAGTGGTTCCGTCAGCAAAGGTTTTATTGGTGGTATAGATGGAATCCAGTTTGGTGGCATCGACTTCTTTAAGTGAAGGGACTACCGTCGTTTTTTCGGTCAATTCTGTTTTCAGGGTCAAATCTGTAGCTTGGTACATCGTCCTGTAAATCGGGCGGTACAATAAAATGGCGAGCAGCATCCCTCCCATCATGATGTATTTTCGTCCTACTTTGTCTGACAGCCATCCGAAGAAGATGAAAAAGGGCGTTCCGATGAGCAAGGCAATCCCGAGTAAGGTATCGACCTGTGACGAATCGACACTCATCACGGTTTTCATGAAGTTCATCGCATAAAATTGGCCGGTATACCACACCACACCTTGTCCCATGGTGGCACCGAACAGGGCCAGCAATACAAATTTGAGGTTGTATTTGTGTCCGAAACTTTCCTTTAATGGGTTGACGGATGTTTTACCTTCAGATTTCGCTTTGGCAAATACCGGAGATTCGTGCATGTTTTTCCGAATCATATACGATACAAAAACCATTAAGATAGATACCCAGAACGGCACCCTCCAACCCCACTCTTCAAAGGCTTCTTTTGACAGCATGTTTTTGGTAATCAGGATGACCATTAATGAAATGAACAAGCCAACGGTAGCCGTAGTCTGTATCCAGGAAGTCCAATAGCCTTTTTGGCCGGCCGGGGCGTGTTCAGCCACATAAGTAGCTGCCCCGCCATATTCACCGCCCAGGGCCAGACCTTGGAGCAAACGCAGAATCAATACCAATACCGGTGCCATGAATCCGATGGTTTCATAACTCGGAATACAGCCTATCAGAAAGGTAGCGCCACCCATCAAAAGCAGGGTTACCATAAAGGTATACTTCCTACCAATCAAATCGCCCAGTCTTCCGAAGAACAAGGCCCCAAACGGACGTACCACAAATCCGGCGGCAAAGGTAGCCAAGGTGGCCAGGAAGGCAGCGGTAGGGTTGTCTGAAGGGAAAAATTTTGTTGAAATTACTACGGCCAAACTCCCGAAGATGTAGAAGTCGTACCATTCAATCATTGTACCCATGGAGGAAGCGGAAATGACTTTCCAGATTCCTTTTGTTTTTTTATCGCTCATTATCGTTGTTATTTAGTTGGTTTAATTTTTAGAAAGTATAGGCGCAGGAAATCATCACCCTGAAGTTAGCCGATTCGATTTTGTTCAGGTCTGCCGTACCGCTGGCATCGGCATTGAAATCTCCCCAGGTCGCGGCGGTGTATTCAAGTTCTGGAGTTACCCGGAATTTATTCTGTTTGAAGTCTACCCTTCCGGATGCCCTCCAGACATTGTCAACTACCCTGGTTCCTGAAATGCCCCTCATGTAATATTTAACTGATTCGCCTGCCGCAAGCCCATTACGTCCTGTTCCGTTGTTTTTGGTGTATCCGAAGAAGAATCCCGGAGCTACTTTTTTACCGTTACCGGCAATATCAAGCCAAAAAGCTGAAGTTTTTGAGGCCTCGTAATTTTCGGGCTGCCCTGCGGTGGAATAACCGGCAAATCCGCCCAACATGACCATACTGTAAAGATCACCACCGGTAATTCCGTAGGCTTTGATCAGGAATTTATCATTTGAATATTTGAAATAACCCAAAAAAGAAGTGCTGTTTACCGTTTCTTTAGTCGTTGCCTTGGTGGCAGGGGTTGGTGCGTATTCGGTCAATGGCTGCAATGATTTGTATTCGGCACCAAGCCCGGCAATGATGTTTTTGCTTTTGTATTGCAGTTGTGCATGAAAGCTTGGGATGGCTGAATTGATGGAAGCCGAATTCTGTGTTCCTCCGCTTGCTGTGGCAGTGGTGAATTCCCTTTCTTTATAAGCCGTAACCGCTATCGAGAGCTCTTTGGTCAGGTTTTGTTTGATCCTGACCTGGGTGGCCCAGCCGAAAGGATTGAACATAATACCGGTGTTGAAGTTGGCTACACCCGGAAATACTTCAGGAATAAAAGCAGGATACCAGGTTTGTCCTAAGATAATTGACGTTTTAGACCAATCCATGTTGACATAGGCATGACGTAGACGAAACATCCCTATGGAGGAGGTTCCGCCTTCTGTGTTGCCAAAAAAGTCGCCTTCGAGGGTGCCTGTCATTTTTGCGCCCCATACATTAGGCCCTTTGGCCTTTACGCCCAAGCGGGAAACTACCGATAAAAAATTGGAGGCCCCTGTGGCGTTCAAATCGTCACCATTGACATCCAACGCCTCATCCAAAGGATAGAGGTTGAGGTTGTATTCGCGTACCTGAGCCGATTTGCGGGTATCCCAGATATAATCGGTACGGATGAAACCATATACACTGACGTCCCACTCTTTTTCAGCAGGGGCTGCAGGAGTTGCCGGGACAACAGCTGTGGCTGGAGCCGGCGTTTGCGCAAATCCGCTGAAGGAAATTGCCGCAAAGGATAACAAAATAATTTTTTTCATGAGTTTGAGTTTGGTTGGTTATGTTTTACCGGACCAAATTCTGTTTTTTCGTGAATGAAAAAAATTATGATATATATATGTGTTAATTACTATAGTTAATCTTTAAAACGTTCCCATTTTATGAGCATAAACTTGTCACCCAGTTCGGTAATAATCATACCAGCCCCTTTGAGTTGGTCTTTGTTTTTCAGGAATTCCACCAATTCAGGATGGTTGTATATCTTGTAAGTGGGATGGTAATCGGTATGGTTCGGTTTGTTGACCTTGAATTCTTTCACCCAATTGCTTACAGTAACGTGTGAAACGCCTATAATACGTTCAATTTCACGGTAACTCAAGCCTTCAAGATAAAGTTGCAATGCCTTGGTTACATAATAACTGTCTATTTTTTTTCCGAGTTTGTTGACGGTAAAGAAATAGTTGCATTTTTTACACAAATACCTTTGTCTGTCTTTGATGACACCGCTTTTGACAATACTGTCGCCCTGACACTTAGGGCAGGCTAAAATTTCCATGTATATAAATTTTGCATAAATATACTATTTTAGCAAATATACAAAAACGTTATTGCTATTTTTTTTGCATTAAAATTAAACAACGTACAATTTTATTGGGTTTTAATTGTGTTTAGTGCAATTATTGGCTATTTTTTTAAAATCAATCCACGAGAGCCTGATCGTCAGTCTGATGGATAAAATTCAATCGGAAAGCTATTAAATCTGCCCATTTTCTTAACTATTCGGCACAGTGAAAGATAGAAAAATTCAAATAATTTTATTAACTTCGTTTCTTTTATATGGATGATTCCTTATTTATATTTAGCGTTTGGCTATTCATCGGTATTCCCAAATAAAATAAAAATCATAAATAGCTGATTAGCTGACCAAATCTTTAACATCCCTTCATGAATCCAAAAAAGTCCAATTCCATACAATTCCTTGCCGGAGGAGGTACCATGGGGCAACTCATACGCGAAAAAGATTGGAGCAAAACGGCCATAGGCGAACCGGAAAATTGGCCGCAAAGTTTAAGGACCACATTGGGGATACTGCTGAATTCAAAGTTCCCGATGTTTTTATGGTGGGGAACCGATTTGACCTGTTTTTATAATGATGCCTACCGTCCGAGCCTGGGCAAGGAAGGCAAACATCCCTCCATATTGGGTATGAAGGCAGTAGATGCCTGGCCGGAAATATGGGATGTAATCAAACCCATGATAGACGGCGTGATGACTACTGGCGAAGCGACCTGGAATGAAGACGCCTTAATCCCTATTTACCGCAACAATAAAATGGAAGACGTCTATTGGACTTTCAGCTACAGTCCGGTTTACGATGAGAACAGTAAAGTTTCAGGCGTATTGGTCACCTGTAATGAGACCACCGAAAAAGTCAAAGCCTTCAAGCAACTGAACGAAATCAACTTAAGGTACATCAACAACCTCAAACAGGCTCCTGTAGCCATGTGCGTGTTCAGGGGCAAGGATTTTGTGGTTGAAATTGCCAACGGAAAAATGCTGGAGCTTTGGGGAAAAACGGCTGATGAAGTATTGCATAAACCTATTTTTGAAGGATTGCCTGAAGCCAAAGAACAGGGGTTGGAAAGTTTGCTGGAAAATGTATACCAAACGGGGGAGAAATTCACAGCCAACGAACACTTGGTCAACCTGCCCCGAAACGGAAAAATCGAAACGACCTACATCAATTTTGTATACGAAGCCCTGACGGAACCGGATGGCAGTATTTCCGGAATTGTGGCTACTGCTATTGAAGTAACCGATCAGGTAAACTCCCGCATCAAGTTGGAGGAAACCGAACAAAAAATCAGGGCATTGGTAGAAAACGCCCCTTTTGCCATAGCTGTCTATACCGGAGAAGAAATGAGGATACAATTGGCCAACCAAGCCATTATTGATATCTGGGGCAAAGGAAATGATGTGATAGGAAAGACCTTTACCGAAATCATGCCTGAATTGGTCGGACAATCTATCTTTGAACAAATAAAGGAAGTATATACTACCGGAAAGCCATTCCATAATGAAAACCAACCACTTGATTTGGTAGTTAACGGCAAACTCGGAACCTACTATTTCAATTATGATTTTATCCCGCTGTACGATTTGTCAGGAAACATCTATGGGGTAATGAATACCGGGGTTGACCTGACGGAGATGAACCTGGCCAGACAAAAAATTGAAGATGGTGATAAAAAATTCCGGAACATGGTCAAACAGGCCCCTATCGGAATTACCATACTTCGCGGAAAAGACTACACTGTAGAAATGGCCAATGAAACCTACCTGCAGCTGGTCGACAGGAAAGAAAGTGAATTTACAGGCAAACCTTTGTTTGAATCATTACCCGAAGTCAAAGACACTGTAAAAGGTTTGTTAGACAATGTCATGGAAACCGGTATTCCGTATCACGGAAACGAAAGTCCGGTTCCGCTATTAAGGCAAGGAGAAATCGGAACATTCTATTTTGACTTCCTGTACCATCCCTTGAAAGAAGAAGACGGTTCCATATCGGGTATCATCGTGACCGTGAGCGAAGTAACCGAAAAAGTAGAATCCCGGAAAAAAGTTGAACAGAATGAAGAAAAACTGAAAATAGTAATTGATGCCAGCGAATTGGGCGTTTATGACCTTGATCTCAATACGCATGAACTCTACTGTTCCCCAAGGTTTCTTGAAATTTTCGGACTCGACCCTTCTGAAAAGCCTACCCATGAACAATTAAAAAACCAAATTCACCCCGACGATCTCGAAACCAGAAGCGAGGCACATAAAGTAGCCATGCAGTCCGGCTACCTTCATTACGAGTCCAGACTGATTTGGAATGACCAATCGATACATTGGATGGAAGGCCGTGGAAAAGTATTTTATGATGAAAAGCAGCAACCCATAAAATTATTGGGGACCATCCGTGACATCACCAGGGAGAAAAAACACCAGCTGAAACTTGAAGAAAGTGAAAAGCGTTTCAGGCTTTTGGCCGATTCAATGCCCCAACACATCTGGACTTCAGATACCCACGGTAAGCTCAACTATTTCAACAAATCTGTATTTGAATACTCCGGATTGACTCCCGAAGAATTGAATGATAAAGGCTGGATTGACATCGTTCATCCGGAAGACCGGGAAGAAAACATCAAGCAATGGATGAATTCAGTAGCTACTGGCGTAGATTTCCTGTTTGAACACCGCTTCCTCCGCCATGACGGCACTTACCGTTGGCAACTCAGCCGGGCCATTCCGCAACGGGACGACGACGGTAGGATACAAATGTGGGTAGGCACCAGTACTGACATCCAGGATCAGAAGTTGTTCGCCCATGAACTTGAAAAACAGGTTGCCAAACGTACCAAAGAGCTCAAAATGCTGAATGAAGTGCTGTTGCAGAGCGAAGAGAGATATCATTTGATGGTAGAGGAAGTACAGGATTATGCCATATTGTACCTGAGCAAGGAAGGCATTGTGGAAAACTGGAATAAAGGGGCCGAAAAAATAAAGGGCTACAAAGCAGAAGAAATTATCGGCAAAAACTTTTCGCTGTTTTATACCGCCGAAGACCGCGAATACAATTTACCCCATTATTTATTGTCTCAAGCCACCAGCCAAGGACGTTACCGTCAGGAAGGATGGCGGGTCAGGAAAGATGGTACGCATTTCTGGGCGAGTGTGACCATTACCGCTGTACACAACAATAAGGGTCAAATTATAGGCTTTTCAAAAGTGACCCATGATTTATCGGCCAAGAAAGAGGCTGAAGACAAAATCATGCAGAATGCCGCCACACTGGAACAGAAAAACCAGGAATTGGAAAAAATGAATAAGGAACTACAGTCATTTGCCTACATCTCCAGCCACGACTTGCAGGAGCCGCTCAGGAAAATACAAACCTTTTCCAACCAGATTATCGACAAAGAATTTGAAAATTTATCCGATGCCGGAAAAGACCGTTTCAAGCGGATGCAAAATGCCGCCCACCGAATGCAGAACCTGATCAACGACCTACTCGCCTATTCGCGCACCAACACCCAAGAGCGAAAACTCGAAAAAACAGATTTGAACCAAATCATTGAAAGTGTAAAAGAAGATTTAAGCGAAGAGCTTGAACAAAAGAAGGCCACTATTGTAATCAATAAAATTGACTGCGATGTAGAAATCATTCCTTTCCAGTTCCAACAGCTCATGTACAACCTGATCAGCAATTCGTTGAAATTTGCCCAACAAGACGTCGATCCGGTCATCAAAATTGAATGTGAGGTACACAAAGGCAAACACCTTGACAATGAAAACCTGCTTCCCGAAGTAGATTATTGCCATGTTACTTTTTCAGACAACGGGATTGGTTTTGAACAGCAATACAGCGAAAAAATATTTCAGGTATTCCAACGCCTTCATGGCAAGGAAGTCTATAACGGTACCGGAATAGGCCTGGCCATTGTAAAGAAAATCATAGACAACCACAACGGAATAATTACTGCAAACGGCAAATTGGGTGAAGGTGCCACATTCAATATTTATTTCCCTGTAAAAGGACTCGCAATAGAATAATATTAAAAATACTGAAAAACAACAGTTTACGTTTTTATTCTTAACAATTGTTGAAACTTTAACATCTCAAATTGCGATTTCCCATTTTTTAATCTGTAATTTCACCAAATAAAATTATTACTATAAAAATGGGATTAGAAAAACAGACCTCTATTTTTTATGCGGATGACGACATCGATGACTTGGATTTTTTTAATGAGGTAATCTCTGAAATAAACGAACCCGTGGCTTTATTTGAAGAAGGGGAACAATTGCTTCGCAGGTTAAACAATCCGCCGCCAACTGCTTCAGTGATATTTCTGGATCTGAACATGCCGGTCAAATCAGGATTCGAAGTACTGACGGAAATCAAGGCTACGCCTGCCACAGAAAACATTCCGGTTATCATTTTAACCACATCAGCCAACCCTGCCGACATCCAAAAGTGCCGGTCAATGGGTGCCAGCCTTTACATCCGGAAACCCACCTCGATAGGCGCACTGAAAAAAGCCATCAATTATGTATTGACTACAGACTGGCAAAACTTTGTGGCTACAGAAAAAGAATTTCTGTACCAACATTGATTGTTTTCACAAATAAAAAAAGGCCTTTTTTAAATGGCCTTTTTTTATGGGGTAAATTTTCTATTTGCTTTCCTGTTTTTTCAGCATGAGCGCTTTGATGTATTTTACCGGTGCGCTGCCATAGCCCAAAAATTGCTCATGGAATTTTTTGAGGCTGAAGGTACTGCCCTGTTCTTTTTTCAAAGCTTCCCTGAAATCATAAATTTCTGTATAGCCCGTAAAATACGAACACAACTGTACCTGCGACAAGGTGGCCCGTTTCCATTTGCCATCGGCTTCCGCCTGTTGTTGAAAAGCTTCATTAACCATTAAGTTCAGGGCTGCTGCTTTGGTCATGTTTTGGGTATGGATGCTGTAATCCAAAATGGTATTGCAGGTAGCGCGCAAATTCCATTTGTAATACATCAGCCACATTTCATCTGAATTTTTATATCCGCTTTCGAGCATCATCCGCTCCGTATAGACTGCCCATCCTTCAATCATGGCACCATTGCCGAATATCGATTTAATCAGGCTGGGTGATTGGTTACTGTAAACCAACTGGGTATAATGACCCGGAACAGCTTCGTGGATGTTCAGGATTTGGAGGATGTAATCGTTGTATTCCCTCAGGTAGCTTTCTGACCGTTCGGCATCCCAACCCGACATACTGCCCACATTATAATAGGTATTTGCGTTTTTGTCATAAGGCCCCGGTGATGAAATCGAGGCGCCGGCTACACCTGCCATATAATCGGGTTCGCGGCGCACCACCAAAGGCTTGGAAGGATCGATGTACAACAAGTTTTCTTCCTTGACAAAAGCAGTCAGTTCGGGGATTTGTTTTTCTATTTCTGATTGGAATTTTTCGGGGGTGGTGTGTTGTAAGGAAATTTTGTCGATTACTTTTTTGATGAGTACCAGTTTGTCTGTCGGTTTGGCTTCGTTGCCGCAGTATTTAGTCCATAATTTATCTGATAATTCAAACATCTTCTGGTGCAGTTCGGTTTTGTGCCCCACGGCAATTTTATAAATTTCATCAGCAGTGTAACCTGATTGGATTTCGTATCCAAACTTCTTCTCAAACAAATCCTTGCCCAACCGGAATGAACGCGGGGTTTTGTTATCCAGTTTTTTGAGCCAGTCAACATAACCATTGATGGCTGCGACCGCTTTCTTGGTTTTTTCAAGCATGCTTTTTTTCTCGCCATCGGGTAATTTGCTTTTTTCGAGTGCTGCAGGCAAATCCACCGTAAAAACCGAAGCGCCGCCACTGTTCTGGTCAACGGCAAGTTGGGTGTGTTCTACAGTAGGGTTTTTAATGTTGCTTTTTGCCGCTTCATAAAATGCCGGAATACCATCCATTATGAGCTTAATGCTACGCAGGCGGTTTTCGAGTGGTTCATAACTGCCATTAAATATTTAGGCAAAAGAGCCACAAACATTGTACG
>CAZXRX010000039.1:0-23769 GCA_964642945.1 uncultured Flavobacterium sp.
TCTTGTAGCGCTTTAAAGCTCTATCAATGTTTTCTCCGTCTTTAATTGGTATAATCAACATAATTTAGGCACCTCCTCTCATTTAGGCTGCAAAAATAACAATAATTTTTGATTTGCAAAGGGAATTTTAAATTTTTCTGGGCGTGCCGGTGGTTATTACATTTGTCCTGATTGAAAAACCGCTTTAACCACCGTCGGGCTTTCCCTCCAATCTTTTGGGCTTTGCTCCGTTACACTTCGCAAAGTCCAAAAGGATTTCCGTTCCAATCCCTCACGCAACTATTTTAATTAAAAAAGTACTCCAATTCCAAACTGTTATTTCCAAACGATGATGTATTGGTGGACATCATCTTATTGTAAAATCCATCAGGCATTACCAAATAGGTGCTTCCGGTGCTTCCGGCAAATTCATCCAAAGTTATGTTCTTAGAATAAATCAACGCAGACGAATATATAAAACCTAATGAAAATGCGGAAGCGTTGGGAAACTGCATGACTTGCTTTCCACAAGAGGATTGTTCCAAATAATTGTACGTATTTATCACATTGGAATAACTGAAATTCTCAATGGTTCCGTCCGGTTTTTGTATCTGAACTAAGTTTCCGTCAGCATAACTGTAGGTGTAAATATTGGCAGCCACTCCGTCCATATCGGCATCCGTTCCAGCACTGACTACATCTCCGTCACTATTCAATTGCAATATTATCCGATTACTGGCTATGGCATTCGGGTCATTATACGGAAGGTTGAGCGTTTCACAATACACCACATTATTCGGTTGGTATACATAACGCCCGTAAGTCGTTGTAGCTGGAGAAATTAAAACCCCTTTAGAGCCAATCAAATTGCCATTTGCATCATAATAAAAATATTCCATAAGATTATTACCCGAAAAGCGTTGATCCAAACGGTTACCGGTATAAAAATAACGCTGTATGGTGGTTGGTGTCCCTTGACTAACGCCATTGAGAAATTCCTCAGTGGTTTCAGAAAACAACTTTCCGTTGAGTAAATTTCCAATAACAATGCTTTCATAATCCGGTTGTGCAGGATTGGTATAATCTGTTATTGACGTAATTTTATAACCAGTTATAATCGGGTTGGTATTTTCAATACTGTCGCTTTCACAAGAAACAATAAAAAGCAGCAAACTGAAGACAAGTATTATTTTTTTCATGAGAGCATGGATTGGATAGTTAATGGAGATAACGAATTTTCCTTCAAAATAGTATCAATAAAAAAGAGCTTCCAAACAGAAGCTCTTTATAATTTTTCAAATCAATGAATTACTCTTTTAAAACCTCTGAATGCTTCACCGCCGGTTGGTAGTTTTGCTTGTCAATAATCATTTTGGACAAAATCTCCCGCAGGATTTCAGAAGTACCACCGCCAATTGGTCCCAAACGGCTGTCACGCAGCAAACGTGCCAACGGGTATTCTTCCATATAGCCATAACCGCCGAGCATTTGAAGGCAATCGTAAATGGCTTCGTCTGCTACTTTGGTCGATTTCAATTTAGACATGGTCGCTTCCTTCACCACATATTCCCCTTTATTCAACCGGGCAACAGCGGCATAATTGAACAACTTGCAATGTTCTACCTCAGTGGCATGATTCACCATGGTATGCCTTAAGGCCTGGAACTTATTGATCGTAGTGCCGAATGCTTCCCGCTGCGACATATAATCTATGGTGTATTCTATGGCATATTCTGCCCTGGCATGGGCATTAATTCCCATAATCAGGCGCTCTAAAGCAAAGTGCTGCATGATATAAGGAAAGCCTTTTCCTTCTTCACCCATTAAATTGGCTGCCGGAATTTCAACATTATCAAATGAAATTTCAGCCGTATCAGAAGCCCTCCAGCCCAATTTATCCAATTTGGTAGCCGAAACGCCTTTTGAATTGGTATCCATCAGGAACATGCTGATCCCTTTATTTCCTTTATCGGGGCTGGTTTTTGCAGCCACCACATAATAATCGGCGTATACGCCATTGGTGATAAATGTTTTGGAACCATTGATGATATAACTGTCGCCTTTCTTGACAGCGGTGGTACGCATACCGGCAACATCACTTCCTCCAAAAGGTTCTGTAATGCACAAGGCCCCGATTTTTTCACCCAAAATACTGGCCGCCAGGTAATCTTGTTTGATTCTTTCATCGCCTTCTGCGTTCAGATGGGTCATGGCCAAATAGGCATGTGCCCACATAGCGGCCGCAAAACCGGAAGATTTTATTTTTTGAAGTTCTTCCAGAAATATAACCGTGTAAAACAAATCGAGATTTAATCCGCCGTACGCTTCAGGATAGGCTATTCCGAAAAAGCCCATTTCCCCAAATTTTTTCCAGATGAATCGTTCAATCGTTCCGGATTTTTCCCATTTTTCTATATGGGGCACCACTTCGGCCTGCAAGAAATCACGGAAACTTTTTCTGAATAATTCGTGCTCTTCTGTAAAATATAATGAATTCATATAACTAACGTTACTTTAAATTTTAGAACTCCAAATATAAAGCAATTATTTCTATTCTATCAAGAGGGAAGCCTTTAATGTTTGTTAAATCCTCCTTTTTGATGTCGCCGTTCATGCTCCGGAATGTGACAATGTTTTTGGAAATTGGATATCTGAAATAAGGAAATTGGCCCAACTCTTTGACAGAGGCATTGTTGATGTGTATCTTTTTCGGCTGCGGATTTTCAAGTACAGCGAAACCTTCCTGTAATTTTTCAATCACTTCAGGCGACAACCCCCAGATATCTTCCATCTGTTCCATAGAAACAAAACTTCCCAAAAGGGTTTTCTGCTTCAGGATACGGTCAGAAATCGCATCGCCGATGCCGTAAATTTTCATGAGTTCTTCCTTGGTGGCCTTGTTGATGTCAATCTTTATAGTTTTTTGCTTTTTTTCCTGATTTATTTTTGAATAATCTACCCAGGCGGTTTTGGGAAAGACTTTCCTGTTTTTTACCCAATCGGGAAACTTGAAATAAGGGGAAATGGCATCCAACAACGAATCGGAAACCTGGGTTACCTGCCGGAATTCTTCTGCTGAATTGACATATTTTCCCAATTTGCGGTAGGCCAGCAAGCGGTCAATTTCGGCAACAGACATCCCCAATTTATAACCTTTGAAATCGGTAATGAAATTGGGGTTAAACGGGTACATCCTGCTGTTGTACTTGGCCAGATTTGAAGGTACGGAATCAGGAACCGGTTGTACAGACAACCATTTTTCTTTTTGGGGATCCGGAAATTCGTTTGGGGTAAAATCGACAAAATAAATCAGCAATTGAAGACTGATAATGAGGCTGAGCAAAACAAGAATGCCCAACCGTTGTGCTTTGGTGTATACAAAATACGACCTGAAGAAAGTGTTTTTCATGTGGCGGATATAAAATTGATAATGGCTTGTAAATGATACCCCAAATATAAAAAAACGGGCGGAATAATTGAAATTTAAACCTAATTGTAAAACATCATTCAAAAAAATGATATATTTGGCTTTATTAATTAACCAAAAACTAAATACTATGTCCATTTGGAAAAGAAAACCATTAGCCCTTCTTTTGGCAGAAGCTGCCGACTCTGAAAAAGGGTTAAAAAGAACACTGACAGCCTGGTCACTTATTGCCTTGGGGATTGGTGCCATCATAGGCGCCGGATTATTTGTAAGGACAGCCATGGCGGCTTCCCAAAATGCAGGTCCCTCAGTAACCATTGCCTTTATTCTTGCAGCGGTGGGTTGTGCATTGGCCGGATTGTGCTATGCAGAACTTTCCTCCTCCATCCCGATTTCCGGCAGTGCCTATACGTATACCTATGCCACCATGGGTGAGTTTTTGGCCTGGATTATCGGTTGGGACTTGATATTGGAATATGCCGTTGGGGCGGCAACTGTAGGGATTGCCTGGAGTGAATACCTCAATAATTTACTGGTCAATGTGTTGCATATGGATCCTATTCCGTATGCGTATTGCCATTCGCCTTTTCAATCGAATCTCGAAACCGGCGAAACCGGAATGATCAATTTACCGGCTTTATTCATCGTGGGAATCATCAGTTTATTGTTGATAAAAGGAATCCAGGAATCGGCTTTTGTAAACGGAATCATCGTAATTGTAAAAGTTGCCATCGTGGTTTTGATTATCGCCTTGGGCTGGCAATTCATCAATCCGGCCAACCACACACCTTACATCCCACCAAGTTCCATCTTTACCGACCAACATGGTATAAATCATAATTTTGGAGGCTTTTGGGGAATAGTTGGCGCCGCAGGAACGGTTTTCTTTGCCTTTATTGGGTTTGATGCCGTATCCACCGCTGCACAGGAAACCAAAAACCCGAAAAAGAACATGCCTATCGGAATTTTGGGATCGTTGGCCATCTGTACGGTTTTATACATTTTATTTGCCCACGTATTAACCGGTATTGCCGATGTAGAGTTTTTCAGGACCAAAGGTGGGGAAGCTTCAGTAGCCGCGGCCATCAATGACTTCATGCCCGGTTATGCCTGGTTGGGAAGTTTTGTAACCGTCGCGATTTTGGCCGGTTTCTCTTCTGTAATCCTGGTTATGTTGCTTGGACAATCCAGGGTATTTTATTCTATGGGTAAAGACGGCTTGTTGCCAAAAGCGTTCAGCGATTTGCATTCCAAATACCAGACCCCATTCAAAGCCAACATCGTAATCCTTATCATTGTAGGGGCTTTCGCAGCTTTCATACCCGGAGATATCGTGGGCGACATGACCAGTATCGGAACCTTGTTTGCCTTTGTACTGGTTTGTATTTCTGTCATCATTTTAAGAAAGAAAGAACCCAACATGACCAGGGAATTCAGGACGCCTTGGGTGCCGGTAATCCCAATATTGGGTGTGGCCGCCTGTTTGTTGATGATGATTGGTTTGGGATGGACCAACTGGCTGCGTTTGTTCGCCTGGATGGCCATTGGAATCGCCATTTATTTCATATACAGTAAAAACAACAGCAGGCTCAACAACGGTGACAAACCAGAGTAATGGATTGTTCATTATAAAGAAAAAGGATTAAGCCAAAAACTTAATCCTTTTTTTATGGTTATAAATCAAAAACCGAAGTCCGTTTGGCCCTGACGAGGTCTTTGAGTTTGATCCAGAATGCGAGGGTGAGGTAAACTCCAAAACCCAGCCCAACCGTCACAAAAGAAATGTAAACGAAAAACAAACGCACATTGGTGGCGCGCATGCCTAATTTATCAGCCAGGCGGGAAGACACATGGAAGCCATGTTTTTCAAAAAAAAGCCTTAGGTTGGTAATGGGTGTCATCATCGTACAAAAGTAAGGATTTTTCATTATAGTATCACTTTGGCATCCCGTCCAAAATTTTATCTTTGTGAAAATATGCCAACATGAAAAACTGTTTTTTACTTATATTGGTACTGGCTTCCTACCTGTCCAGCGGACAAAACACCAATTACAAAATTACCTACCTGAGAACTTCCAACGGAAAACTGGTCGAAAACCAGGAACCTATACTGGTATTTACCAATGCTTTTGAAACGGTAATCACCAACCAGAAAATAATCGATAAAAAAGCCGAATTTCCATTTGAAGTGGTGGTCTTGGACCGCAACCAAGCCAAGAACATCATTACCCTGGCCAGTTTGCAGGGCAACAAAAATATCGCAACACTGGATTCGGTATCATTAACCAAACAAAATTTTGAGTTTTCGAATGAAAAAAGAAGTATCTTGGGTTACACCTGCAAAAAAGCCAAAACCATCATCAACTCGAACACCATTGAATTGTGGTTCACTACTGATTTACCCATAAAAGGCTCCCCAACCACATTGGGTCAAAACCTGGGCCTGGTTTTGGAAATCAACCGCAATGGCAATTTTCTGATTTCGGCCACCAAAATAGAAGAAGTAAAACGCAAGGACTTTCCTTCCCAAAAAAATACCAACATTTCCTACCTTGATTTGCTGACCTACCGCGATTTGGTTTGGAAAAGCCGCTTCACTACCATTCCGGTTTTCAGGGAAGAAATCATCAACTTTTCGGAAGCATCAAAATCCAATGACAGTGTGTTGCGTTTTGCCAATGGAACCATTGCCCTGCGGAAAATCAAATTCCCTGAAATCAAACCCGGCAGTCAGGTATTTGTTGATTTACAGGAACAATCGAACGGCGATGCCTATGACCGTACCGGTTCGGTATTTGTCATTCCGGTCAGGAAAAGCAAGTCATTCCTTGATGGCCTGCAAAAAGGCGTAAAAACACTCCCGGTTTACAACAATGGCAACGGAAAAGAATACCAAGGTGTGACAGCCACCACAGATTATGACCCACTGCTCGAGCTGATGCGCTTCTTTACCCCTTTCGGTATCAAACAATACAACACCATAGAACTCAAGGACAAAACCTGGCATGAGGTAGTTCCGTACCGTCAGGATATTTCTGATATGCAATCAGTGCTGAGTAACCAAGAGGTTTGGATTGGGGTCAATATCGGCAATTATGACAAAGGTGGACACAAGGTAAACCTCAATGTGACCATCCACCCGGAAGAAGAAGGCGTCGCAAAAAAACCAACCGTGATTATGCCGTTGTTCAATACCAATAATGTCATGGAAATGGCCGGGCAAGAATACGGCACCATGTTCAATAACGAAAAAGGATTGGAAGTGACTTTCACTTTGGAAAAAGACCTGAAAAATGCCCAACTCCGTTACATTACTACAGGTCATGGCGGCTGGGAAAACGGAGATGAATTTGTGCCTCGGAAAAATACTATTTTACTCGATGGCACCACTATTTTTGGCCTTGCCCCTTGGCGTCAGGATTGTGGTTCGTACCGTTTGTACAATCCGGCTTCGGGGAATTTTCCCAACGGATTGTCATCGTCCGATTACAGCCGGGCAAATTGGTGTCCGGGCATGGTGACCAATCCATTTTATATAAACTTGGGTGATTTAAAAGCAGGTACCCACACCCTCCAGGTAAAAATTCCGCAAGGGGCACCGGAAGGCAACAGCTTCAGCGCGTGGAATGTTTCGGGAGTACTCCTTGCAGAATAAATCCCCTACAGCTGTTAAAAACACAGGAGGCTTTTCATTTTTGAAACAAAAACCATAAATTTGTTTAGAATTAACTTTAAATCAGTCAATTATGAAAAAAATCTACTTTTTCCTATCCCTTTTTTCGTCCGTTTTTACTTTCGGACAATTAAGTGAAAATTTTGATGCCAGCGCTACGATGCCTGCCGGATGGGCGGTATTCAGGGGTGCTGATGGAAACGGGCCTACTTATGATTGGATGGTAACCGTGCCTCCAGCAAACGTAGGACCAGGAACTGAAAATGCAAAGGGCAGGTATTTTTCTGCACCCAATTGCGCTTTTGTAAGGTATGAAGCCGGAACCTTAAACGAAGACTGGTTGGTTACCCCTATGATCAATTTGACCAACTATACTGCTGCTGCTTTGACTTTTTATGCTGGCCAACAATATAGTGCAGCTTACGGAACGGTATATAAGGTGAAAGTTTCTACCACTTCACAAACCGATATTGCCAGTTTTAGCGATTTGGCAACTTATGGAGAAGCTGATTTTGCAGGGAATGGAAATTCACCAACCAACAATCTGACTGATCAAAAAAGTATCAGTCTCGCCGCATACAGCGGACAACAAATTTACATTGCTTTTGTAATGATCCAGAATGATGGTGACAACTGGTCGATAGACAATGTGGCTGTTACCGGTACTTTGGGGACCACTACTTTTGATGGAGATACCAAAACTACTGTATTCCCGAATCCAACAGCAGGATTGCTTAGCTTGAATTCCAACAAAGACATCGAAAAATCGATGTTGTATGATGTTTTGGGTAAAGAAGTAAAAACTTTTGGAAACCAAACCGAGTTAAACATTTCTGACCTGAATGCGGGGGTGTATATTTTGAAAATAGTAACTACTGAAGGAACCGTATCCTCGCACAGAATTGTTAAAAATTAAGTACTTCCTTAGTTTAAAGTAATAAAAAATCCCCAAGTAAATTGGGGATTTTTTCATTATTTTATCGAACCTATAATATCATATTTGGTAATGATGTGGTGTTTACCGTTGCCCAAATCGACCAGCACAGCCTGATTTTCTTTGCTGAACAATTTCGATACTTCGTCGATGGGGGTGTTGCGCTGCACAATCGGATACGGTTTGCCCATCACTTCCCTGATGGGTTTGTCTGCCACATCCTTATTGGTCACATAACTCTGGAACAAATCCGTTTCATCGACAGAACCTACAAAACCTGTGGTGTCAATGACCGGAATTTGGGAAATCTTGAACTTGCGCATTCTCTCGATAGCATGCGACACCAATTCTTCCGTGCGGACAATAGCCAAAGGTTTGTCGATATGATCCTTGATGACATCTTCTGCTTTGGTGATTTCTTCGTCGAGGAAGCCGCGCTCCCGCATCCAGTCATCGTTGAACATTTTTCCTACATAACGGCTGCCCGAATCGTGGAACAAAACAACCACGACATCTTCCGGCTTGAAATGTTCCTTAAGCTGTAGCAACCCTTTGATGGCAGAACCAGCTGAATTTCCTACGAAAATACCTTCTTCAAGGGCAATTTTACGGGTGTAAACAGCAGCATCCTTGTCGGTCACTTTGGTAAACCCATCGATAAGTGAAAAATCTACATTTTTGGGCAGGATGTCTTCGCCAATCCCTTCGGTAATGTAGGAATAGATTTCGTTTTCGTCAAAAATACCGGTTTCGTGGTATTTCTTGAAAACTGAACCATAGGTATCAATTCCCCATATCTTGATGTTCGGGTTTTTTTCCTTCAAATATTTGGCTACACCTGAAATGGTTCCGCCGGTACCCACACCTACTACAAAATGGGTAACTTTGCCTTCCGTCTGTTCCCAGATTTCAGGACCCGTCTGTTCGTAGTGGGCAATGGCATTGCTAGGGTTGTCGTATTGGTTGACATACCACGAATTAGGGGTTTCTTCTCCCAAACGCTTGGAAACGGAATAATATGATCTTGGGTCAGTCGGCTCGACATCGGTGGGGCAAACGACTACCTTGGCCCCCACGGCGCGCAGGATGTCCATTTTTTCCTTTGATTGTTTGTCTGTGATGACACAGATGAGTTTGTAGCCTTTGACGATGGCGCCCAAAGCGAGGCCCATTCCGGTATTTCCGGAAGTGCCTTCGATGATGGTTCCGCCTGGCTTCAAACGACCATCTGCTTCGGCATCTTCAATCATTTTGACAGCCATGCGGTCTTTGACTGAATTGCCCGGATTGAAAGTTTCTACCTTGGCCAATACCAGGGCATCTACCTCGGCGGTTACTTTATTGAGTTTTACCAAAGGTGTATTGCCGATGGTTTCCAGTATGTTTTTTGCGTATTTCATGTCTATGTTTTGTAGAGACAAAGATATTGATAAATAAAGGATTTGCAAACCGATTGAAAATCTTTCGTTTTTGGGAAGGCCTATTCACAGATAAAACCACAATGACTTGACAGGATTGCGTGAAGGATGGAAGCGGCATCCTTTATAAGAATTGCGGCAGCAAATTCTTATAAAGATAGAGCGGACAGCCTGACCCGCCGCGGCGGGTCACGCCCACAAACTACTGGAAGAAGGTCCAGACCAACCCAAACCGTATCATGAAATCCCGGTACGGGTAATTGGGCGCGGTGTAAAAATTGTTACCGGTAAAGCCTGAATTGAATTGTTCGGCCTTCAGGAAGAGCCTACACTGGCGAATACGGGCATTGACAAAGAAATCCAGCATCGGGAAACCACCCACTTTTTTGTCATTTTGCACAAAGGATTCTGCCAATATGGGGTTGTAATCGTTGATATAATGTTCCGTAAAATAGTTAAAAACGATTCCGGTTTGCAGTTGCATCTTTCTTTTAAAGAGTCTGTCTGTGTAATACAAGGTGTTGCGGGTAACAATTTGCGGCACATTGAGTACGTCGTCTTCCTGGGTTACATGCTGATATAGTATGGTATTGTCAAGTGCCCATTTGCGGAACCTGAATTCCCTACCGAGTTTTACTGCAAGGTAGCCAATGGTTTTGTCGTATTGCTTGGGTGAAACCAATTGAATGTTCGTGGAAGCATCGTCATCGCTGAAAAACAAATGGTCGTTGAGGGTGGTCAGCTGCAATGAAGCGGTAACCCATTGGGTATTGGCTTCAGCAGTAAGCGAGTTGATTTTTTCGTTTTTGAAATCGTTTTTCCAGTTGTAATTGGTATAGCTGCTTTGGTGCAGGATGTAGTTGACATTGGGCAACTTGCTGATGTTTTGGTATTGAAAGGTAAAATTGTTTTTTGCATTCCATTTATAATGCACCTTGACATCAAGAGTAGAAAAAGTTTGCTGGGTAATGGCCTTGTCATACAAAAAAGTACCTTTCCATTTGTTTTTTTGGTAATCGTACTGGCCGCCAATGGCATTGATTCTTTCGGATATGAGGTTGGGCACCACACCGGAATCAAGCACCAAAACCTTGTCATAACGATAGGTATAATTGAAATCTTCTATGAAAAACTGGAACTGACCAAGGATTTTGTTTTCGTAGGTCGCTCCCAGCCTGTTGAACATTCTTTTGTGTTTGGTAATGTCAATGATGTTACTGCTTACATACGATGGCCCAAACCGCTGAAATGGCTGACCTTCACCAATAGTCGTAGTAAGGGTGGCCTGGTTGTAATCAAACAGTTTGGTTTCGTAATTGAATTGGTGGTTGATGTAGAGGTTGTTGGCTGCGTCTTTTGCATTAATCCTGAAACGGTGGTCTACAAAATACCTTTTCCCTTTAAACAAAGACTTGGCATCTGTCAAATAAACCTGCAACCTGGCCCGGTTCCTGAAGGCAGACTCTTCACCTTCAAAATCTTCAATTGTAGTGATACCACCATTTTCACCATTGAGGAAGTCCTGCCCCGTATAGTGTAAATTGACCAAATAACGTTTGTTTTTGGTGAAATAACTCATGGTAACCCTGAAATTTCCGGTGCTGGACAACTGGTTGATGTATTTACCTAAAGAACGCAGTCCTTTATAACCCAACGAAAAATTGAGTTGTTCAGAAGTATTCACTGCTGCATAAGCATCCACATTCTGGCCTTGTTCCATGACGGTTTTGAAATACAATTCACTGAGTGGGGTCGCTACCGAATAGTAATTGATGTCTTTGACATCCTGGTAATTGATATGCTTCCCTTTGAAACCGAATTCCGGATAGGGATTGAATTGGTTCAGGCTGTAATTTAAAATGGCATAGGTCTGTCCTTCATTGGCAAAGGGCTGTAAGCCAAAAATATCCTTGCGTAAATAATTGTATTTGTACTCACTTTTAATGGTGAGAGAAGTGTCTACATAAGTGGTATCACGCTCAATATTGTATATTTTATAAGAGGTATATGGCGCAATTTTTGCTTTTTCTTTGGCAATTTGCTCCTCTGTTTTAAGTAAACTTTTTCTCGTGAGTTCCTTTCCTTTTTCCTGCGAAAACAGTAAGGCAGACGACAGGCAGAAAAAGAAAAGAAAATAAAAACCCTTCATAATAAATAATTGAATACAAAAATAGGTATTTGTTTATAATATCAATAGGGAGGAATCATAATAAAAACAAAAAAACCACCCTAATCAGGATGGTTTTTTATAATTATATTGGATTTTTATTTTCTGACGATTTTTTTGTTGTAGGTTAAATCACCTTGTGAAATTTTCAAAAGATAAACTCCTGTCGGAAAATCTGAAAGGTTCATCGTGTATTCAAAATTACCGACTACAGAAGCAGCCACGTTTGATCTGATGAGTCTTCCCTGCACATCATACAAGGCCAGACTTACGTTATCAGTCGCATTTGATTGGAAAGAAACCGTAACATTACCATTGGTCGGGTTAGGATAAACAGACAGATTGTTCAATTCGTTTTGGTTGGTACCCAAGGCAGTCTCTATCACAAAGTTGTCAATAATGGCACCATCAAAACCATTTTCTGCTGCATCGGAATGGAAAACAAAACGGAAAATCATGTTCGATTGTGGTGAGGCTGAACCGGCAGCAAATGCACTTAAATTATAAGAATATTGTTGTTTGGTACCGTTAGTCAAACCATTTACAGTGGAGTTATCCGCACTACCAGTCCATTCTCCATTTGGACAATTAGGGCATCCTGAATTACTGTTGTACCAGTTGGTGTTGGCAGCTGTACCCAATACATTCCAATTTAAACCACCATTGGTAGAATACTCCATGTAAAGAATGTCGCTGGCATATTCCATGTCAAAAGCCATATCAAATTTTAGCACCGGATTTTGAGCTGTAGAAAGGTCATAACATCTTGACATCAGGTAAGACTTGGTGGCATTGGTGTAGAAACCGCTAAGGTTTGTGGCATATACAGCAGAATTACCTGCCACGGCATTGGTCAATACCGATTTAGTAGAAGTACCCCTGTCCCATAAAGCAGTGTTGGATACCGTTTGATTGTAGGCAATCAAATTGTCAGAAGCTGATTCAAAGACATTTACCTGATTGATGGCCGCTGCCTGGTTAACAAAAATATAAGTGGATCTTGTATTGTTGGATGCATTGGCATCATTCGTGATTGACGTAGTAAAATTCAGGATATGTCTTCCTACAGAAAGACTAGCAGTATTAACATTAATCTGGAAAGTACCTTGTGAACAGGTAGCTAAATTACCTGTCCAGGTAGTGCTGGTATTTGCCCCACCATCAATATTGTAGGAAATATTGACTGAAGTAATCGGCGCAGTTCCTAAATTTTCAAAAGTAATAGTAGGAGAAACAGAAGTTACCCCGCAATTGGATGAGTTATTGTCAGAAATTGATTTTAAATTTACATCATTGGTGGCCGCTGTAAAACTCGTTCCGATATTAACGGCAAACCAAGCATCAGTAACAGCCTTAACTTCCGGACTGCTTGCACAATATAAACTATTCACGACAGCAAGTGTAGCATCACGGGCATCAAAAAAAGTGGCATTAGGTGTAAGATAATCCCTTTCGGCATAGTAGGCAATTTGTGATGACTTGACCAATCCTATACCGGTAACATTGTAGGTATCCCTTTCTGCTATTGGAGCGTTATTTGTACCTGCTTTCCCCACTGTAAGAATGTAAAACCAATGGTTCATTACCCCACTGTTTGTGTGCACTCCGCATTGGTCGTTATTCGAGGTTGGTGTACACGGTCCATCGTCTCCAGTGGCTATGTAATTACTTCCCCTAAAAGTATCCGCATCACCCAATGATGTTGGGGAAGCCATATACCGCAAACCAGATGTGTTGACATCCTCACCAATCCTCCAAACAGCTAAAGCAGGCGTTCCTGTCATTGCTCCTGTTCTTCCATAATGCTCAATACAGGCACCCCAAATATCAGAAAAGGATTCATTCATCGCTCCGGATTGATTTTGATAGACCAAATCAGCAGTATAGGTACAAACGGCATGACCAATTTCATGACCGCAAATATCTGGGGAAGTAAAAGGTTTGTTTGTTCCGTCACCATATGTCATAAAGGAGCCGTTCCAGTAAGCATTATTTAAACTCGCAATTGTTTGCTGGTAATGAACATAACTCCTTATCATCCCATTGTTATCGTCAAACCCATTTCTATTGAAAATATTTTTCCAAAAATCATAAGTCATCTCTGCACCCCAATGTGCATCTTGGGCAGCATTATCAAAAAAAGAATTGGCATGTTCTGCCGTTGTCCAATTGTTGTCATTGTCCTTAAAATGAACATTTTGATAGGAAGCCGGAATACGTTCGCAATTATAAGTTACAATTTGAGAACCGCGGGTAAGATCATTCAATACATACATGTTTAAAGGAACATCAAATCGGGTTTGAATAGTTCTAACTCCACTGTATTTGGTGTTGGCGGTTCCTGCTACCAAAGCTTCAAGTTTTTCTACATTCTCTATAGCATTCACTTCATTTCTGGCATGCTTAATGATAGGATTTCTAAATAAAATGTTTCCTGTATGCGCATCAATATAGACTTCATCCCTTAAAAGTGGCTCTACAGCATAGATATCGTATTTATAAGCTAATTTAACCTCTCCTGTTTTAACTACGGGAAAAATAACAAGTTCTCCTTGTGGTTTTTGATAACCAACAATACGTGATTGTTGCGCATCTTCCCATAAATATTTAACTGCGTGTATTTGTTGCATTGCTTTACCTAACCCTTCTTCTGAACTTAAAGTGGGAGACAAATTAACAGCTGAAGCGTCGTATAATTCTGAATTTATAGAAATTACATTGCCATTTCTGGTATGTGTAATTAAGGTTCCATATTCAACTTTGATTCCTTTGTAATACTGTTGATTTCTTTGATGCTCAATTCCTGATTCATCAATAGTTTCTTTTTTCGAAACAAATGAATTATCTCTACTTAAGCCTTGACTGACTAAATATTGAAGAATAGCATCCTGCTTTGAAATGTCAGTCTTAAATTCCAACTTCTTTTGAAAAGGTGCATTTTCATCCAATCTGTTTTGTGCAAAAGAACCACACATGAAGAATGAAGTAAAAATTAGACTAAGTAATGTAGTTTTCATTAAATTAAAGTTATAGTATATTTATAAATAGTTAAATAACAAAAATATACAAAAATAATCTAATCAAATGTTAAAAATAAAAAAAGCTGCTATTTTCATAGCAGCTTTTAAAAAGATAATTAATAAGATTTATTAATAACCAGGATTTTGTTGGATGGTTGGGTTACCAGACAATTCATTTAAAGGAATTGGCAATGTAAACCTAGTATCAGTAACAAGCATAGAGCATTCTGGCAACAAATAAGTTGAACAGTCAAGTGGGTGACGGTCAATAGTTTTATTTGCCAATGCGCCCAAACGTTTTAAGTCAATATATCTATGACCTTCAAAACACAACTCAACTCTTCTTTCATCCAAGATATCAGCCCAAGCAGCAGTTGCATTTGCATAGGTAGGCAACGGACGTGCACCTGCATAACTTCTGGCATCCCTGATAGATTTTATAATTGCAGCTACACCAGGAAAATCTCCTGCAAACGCTCTACCTTCAGCTTGAATCAACATCATTTCAGAAATCCTGAACACTTTCAAATCATTAATCAATGAATTTCCAGTACCTGCAATTCCTGAATATTTGTCAATAGCCAAGTTGTCAGAAAATTGGTAGTTTGCTGCAGTTAAATAAGCAGGGTCAATAACCCTTGTTGGGTCGATATTAACTTTTCTTCTGATATCCCAAGATGCATTAGCATCCAATATATTGAATAAATTACGGTTCATATCGAAAAGTGTAACCCCTTGCGTAGTTGAAGTGTTAACAAAATAAACTTGACCAACAGCAGATTTACCAGTACTTCTTCCAACAGACCAAATCATCTCACCACGATCTAAATCCTGGAACATTCTTTTGTATTGGTTATTAGAACCAAGTGTAGCGTAGAATGCACCATCGTTCGTATAATTATTACCATTTGCAAGACCAACACCAGCTTCTGCTATAGCAGTAGTTGCATATTGCTCAGCAAGTGCATATTTACCTCTGTAAGCAGCCATCCTTGCCCTTGTAGCACTAATCATCGCTTTGGTAACATAAGTCCATGGTTTTGAAGGGATTGGATGTGGCGCAGTTGGAGCCATAACATTTGCATAGGCGTAATTCAAGTCACTTTCAATTAATGAAAATACCTCTCCATTAGTATTTCTAGGCAATCTCTCCAAAAGAGTAGGAACCCTATCCATTAAAATGACACCTACTTCATTGTCATTTTTCATGTCTGGAGAAAAATAAGTCAACAATTGCAAGTGAGCATAAGCCCTTAAAGCCCTGGCTTGAGCAATAACATCATTAAACTGAAGTTGATCAGCTGCATCAACCGGCGTTACAAAAGCAGAACCACGAATAATTCTGTTACAGTAATTGATTACAGTATAATTATCCTGCCATATAGCGCTTGAATAAGCATTAGCTGTAGAAACAACAAATTTATAAAGCGGTGTTGCTGTGCCTCCTCTTCCTACACCTACTTCATCGGTCAAAATCGAAGAAACTCCAACATAATTTGACGCATTTGTAGTGGCATCAATCCTGTCATAAGCCTCAGATAAATACAATCGCATCTGAAGGGTAGAAGTAAATGTATCTTCATCATTAACCTCTCCGGCCTGTGTAATGGTAGTAGCATCTTCACACGAAGCGAAGGCCAGAACCAAAAAGAAAACTAAATATTTTATTTTTTTCATAATTATTTTAAATTAAAATTTTAAATCAAGACCAAAAGATACAGATCTGGCATTTGGATATTTACCTTGTCCGTCAGCATCAAAACCTTCTGGATCGATACCTCTCCATCTGGTCCATGTTAACCAATTTTCAGCCTGAACATATAATTTTACACCTTTGAGGAATGTTGGCTTCAAGAAACGGTCAGGGAAGTTGTAACCAAAGGTTACCGTTTTCAATCTCAAATATGAAGAATCAACCAAGAATCTGTCTGATCTTGCATTTTCAAAATATTGCGTATCACCTGATACCAAAGAAGGAACATCTGTATTTGTATTGGTTGGTGTCCAAGCATTCAACAGGTCAGTAGTAACCGGATTAAATTCTCCGTCAACAGGACTGTAGGCATCAAACAACTCATCATCAAACCTGATAAAATCATGGGTAAATGTGAAGTAAGAATTCAAGAAGAAACCATGATAGTCAACGTCTAAACCAAAACCTCCTTGATAAATTGGCAAGTAATTTCTACCAGTAGGACGTCTGTCTGCCTCAACAGGAGTTTCTGTAATATTACCATTAATATCTAAGAACAACTGCTGTCCGCTTGTTGGATCAACACCTACGTAAGGAACAACATAGTACTGACCAGCAGGACCACCAACTTGGTGTATGTTTTGACCTCCAACAGGAATAAAACTAGCACCTGCAGCAAGAGGCAATTCTTTAATTTCATTCGTGTTTTTGGCGGCATTAGCATAAACATCTAAGTGGAAATTTTCTTTTTTGAATATTTTGTATCGCAAAGCCAATTCAATACCTCTGTTCTCTAATTCACCACCGTTAGCTGGAAATGTATAAGGGATGTTTACCGCCGAGATTGGTTGTGGCAAGTATAAATCAGTAGTATTCTTTTTATACCAATCAAATGAACCGGAGAATCTACCTTTCACATTCCAATCTATACCAATATTAGCCTGAGCAATGGTTTCCCATTTCAAATCTTTGTTGGCAATTACGTTAACCCCAACAGATGGTGTGTTCTGGTATCCTGCTTGTGTTGAGTTCAAATCACGGATATCAGATGGGTTCAAGAATACAGCACTGATTGTTGCATCAACGTCTCTGGCAGTAATATTCTGGTTACCTGAAGTACCATAAGAAGCTCTCAATTTTAACTCATTGAAAAGACCTGTTTTATTTATAAAATCAAATTTATGTAAGTTAACCCTTGCTGAAGCTGACCAGAAAGTACCCCATTTGTTATCATCAGTAAATTTAAACGAGTTATCCCTTCTGATAGAAGCACCTATACCGAATAAAGAGTTGTAGTCATAATCCAATACTGCAAAATAAGAGAACAAACCAGCATTCGCTTGTGAAGCTGAAACTGTTTTGTTGTAAGCTGTTGGATTTGCCGGGTTAAATGCGATATAACCGGTACCTGCACCAGGCTCCCATGTTAATGGATCTAATCCGTTTTGTCTGAATTGATTTACCCTTCTGTGCGCTTTGGAGTACTCAGAATATAATGTAAGATCAATAGTGTGTTTTTCTTTTAAGGTGATATTGTAATTTAATTTGTTTACGATATCAGCAGAAAATTCATAAACATTTACCTGATCTTCCAAACCTGCAAAAGGAAGTGGGTTTGTAGCAGTCAAGTTTCTCACAATCGCTAAGTATGAATTAGGACCATTTGCAAAAACCCTCTTATCACTTTGGTAATCTATACCCAAGTTAAAACCATAAGTAAGGTGTTTTGTTAACTTGTAAGACATTTCAGCATTAGCAAAAATCTTAACCTCATTATAGAAGTTAGCTAAATTATCACCATTCAACAAGTCCATTAATGTATATGGAGTAGCCAAATTCACATTCGCTTGGTACTCATTATACACCTGTTGACCACTTTGATACCAATCTGACATGTAGAAACCAGGTGAATTCAAGAAACCGTTAATTGGGTTCTGAACAATATTGGCAGTAATTCCGGCAGTTGTTTCTGCCAAAACTTGTCTTCTTTTACTGAAGTTACCATTAAAGTTTGTTGAATATGTAAACCTGTCATTCGTTGACTTACCATTGAAATTTGTTCTGAATGTAAATCTTTTGAAATCTGTGTTTTTCAACAATCCTTCTTGCTCCAAGTAACCAAAGGAAGTATAGTTGTTTAATTTCTCTCCACCAGAAGTAAAGCTTAAGTTATGTTGCTTAGAAATAGCACGTCTGTAGTAAACTTTCCTCCAGTCTGTATTAACACCATAACCAACATTACTTGGAAGCGGAGTTGTAGCTCCTACACCAAACACACCGATAGAAGGCAGTTCATCTCTTTGGAAATTCAAAAGCTGATCCCCGTTCATCAAATCATAATGATCTAGTGGCAAGGCAGCTATTCCGTACATTGATGAATAATTAACCGAAAAAGAATTGTTGTATTTACCTTTTTTGGTTGTAATCACAATAACACCATTAGCACCTCTATTACCATACACAGAAGAAGCAGCAGCATCTTTCAATATAGTTACGTTTTCGATGTCATTTGGATTCAAGTTCCTGAAAAAGCTTTGATTCAAAGGCACTCCATCAATAACGTATAATGGATCAGCAGAAGCATTCAAACTACTTTCACCCCTGATGATTACATCTACTTTGTTTGATCCAGGTTGTCCGGAATTAAACGCAATAGCAACACCAGCGGCTTGACCTTGAATAGACTGCAAGAAGTTAACGTTTGGACGATCTTGAATTGCTGCAGCTCCAACAGAAGCTACTGAACCATTAAGTCGTTCTTTCTTAATTACTTTACCGTAACCTTGTACGACAACTTCTTCCAATTTCTGGCTGCCAGAAGCAAGCTTAACACTCATTGTATTGGCAGCACCAACCGTTTTCGATTGATCTTCCATCCCAATAAATGAAAAAACGAGTGTTTCTCCTACTTTTGTTTTGATGGAATATTTACCATCCAAATCCGTTTGGGTTCCTCTTGTTGTCCCTTTAACAACAATGTTTACCCCTGGTAGAGGTCCTGAATTATCAGACACAACACCTGTTACAGTTTTCTCTTGTGCAAACGAAAACTGCATTGTCAACGCTACTAAAAGCGTAAAAATCCATTTGAACTTCGATCTCATATTAAATTTATTTGAGTTAGTTATTGTGCAAACTTCTTAATAATATCTTAAATAAACAAATAATAGCAAGGAATATTTTTATTTATCTGTGTTAATATTTAAAGCTTTGACACAACGATGTGGTTGCAACACAAGCTTTAGATGCAAAAAAAATAAAAGGTTGCGCTTAAATTTTATATTTTTATAAAAATTAATTTTATGTTAAATTTTAACTTTTCAGGATTAGACCCGGAATGTGGTACGGATGAGGCAGGAAGAGGTTGTCTTGCCGGGCCTGTAACAGCAGCAGCCATAATACTTCCGAAGGATTTCGGGAGTGAATTGATTAATGATTCCAAAAAAATGTCTGAAAAAAACAGGAAAAGTCTAAGACCATTACTTGAAGCGTCTGCAATCAGTTTTTCAGTCACCCATTTGCCCCCTAAGCTCATTGACGAAATCAACATACTGAACGCCTCCATCAAAGCCATGCAGGAATGCGTTGTAAAATTGAATCCTACACCTTTATATATTATAGTAGATGGCAACGCCCCATTAATCCACAAAAAAGGGATTAAAAATACTGCCGGTAAAATTTTTACGGATTCTGAAATCGCATTGCTGCATTCCATACCCAGCACCAGTATCGTTCAGGGCGATGCAAAATATCTAAGCATTGCTGCGGCATCCATTCTGGCCAAAACCTATCGTGATGAATATATGGACGAAATTCATGAGAAATATCCGATGTACAACTGGAAACAAAACAAAGGGTATCCAACCAAAGAACACCGTGAGGCCATCAGGAAATACGGCCCCTCCCCTTACCACAGAATGAGCTTCAGGTTGTTGCCGGAACAACTGGAGTTGGATTTCAATTAATGAAATTTTCAGACTACCACATCAGTATTTTCGAACCTCACAATCGAAGCGTCAAATAACAGCGAAAAGTGTTTGATTATTTTCGACTTCACTTCGGCTTCATCCACTTTTTCGACACCCAGTTCCACATGTAACGAAGTGACTGCTTTGCCACGGATACCACACGGAATGATGTTATCAAAATAGCCCAAATCAGCATTGACATTCAACGCAAAACCATGCATGGTGACCCAACGGGAAGCACGCACACCCATAGCGCAGATTTTCCTGGCAAAAGGCGTTCCTACATCAAGCCATACGCCCGTTTCCCCTTCGCTTCTGGCTCCGGTTATACCGTACTCTGACAAGGCAAGGATAATGGCTTCTTCCAACAACCGAAGGTATTTGTGTATATCAGTAAAGAAATTTTCCAAATCAAGGATAGGATAACCCACAATCTGGCCGGGGCCATGATACGTAATATCACCGCCACGGTTGATTTTGTAAAATGTGGCGCCTTTTTCAGACAATTGTTTTTCGGAAAGTAACAAATTACTGATGTCGCCACTTTTACCCAAAGTATATACGTGCGGATGCTCCACAAAAAGAAAATAGTTGGGCGTGGGCAAATTCGTTTCTTCCCTCCTGTTTTGGATTTTGATATCGACGATGCCATTGAACAGGGCTTCCTGATAATCCCAGGCAGACTTGTAATCTTTATTGCCCAAATCCTCGAGCTTTACTTGTTTGTTCATTATTCAAATTCAACCTCAAAGTTGAGTTTTTCGGGATTTTCCATGTATTCCTTGAGTGGATAGACAATCGTGATGGTTTTCCTGTCATCACTGTATAAGGCGTTCGCTACTGATACTTTTTTGACCGCTTTCGGAAACTGGTAGACCACCTTAAATTCCGACTGTCCGTAAATCAAATCCATTGATTCCTTCATACTGTCTGACAAGGCCTTGGCTTCCTCATCCAGTTCAGCCGCCGCCGCTGTCTCTTTCATCTTCTCGGATTTGGAAAGCGATTTGCTGAATTTCTTTCCATCATAAAAGAATTTCGCCGCTCCATTGTCCTGAATGCCATCTGATGCCTTACCCAAGCCCTGTGCACCTGAAGGAGACAAGGTTTTCATCGATTCTAACGGAGACATCATGTTTTGCAGGTCGGCTACCGAATTGAAATCAGTAAATAAGGTATAATTCATGATGCCTTTTTCTTCATTCATCACCATGTGGATGCTGAAATTTTCCATTCTCCTGATTTTTTCCTGCTGTTCGGCCGGAAGCTTGGCAATACTGTCTTTTTTGGCCGCAAACAATTCCCTGAAAGTAAAGGTACTGTCAATGTCTTTGCTTTTTTTGAGGTCTTTTTTGCCTTTCTTGTCTTTTTTGGCTTCTGCTTTAAAAGCGCTGCCCATCATCGACATCATTTTGGAACCGTCTATTTCGTAGGCAAATTTTCCGTTGCCGTTTTCATTCACAATCATTTTTTCGGTGATTGAACAACTGGTCAATGAACCAACAAACAGTAACAGCAAAAGGAATTTTATGTTTTTCATACACTTAATATTTTTACAAAGATACAAAAAATCACTTGTCAATGGGGATAGCCCTGGCTTCCAAAAATCGAAAGCACGGTTTCTGGAGTGTGCAATCTTTTATTATCTTTGCACGCTTAAACACCATGATATGCAACTTTCGGAACAAGAAATCATCAGAAGAGAAAAACTCGACACTTTACGCGGTATGGGCATCAACCCTTACCCGGCCCACTTATTTCCGGTTACCCACACCTCAAAGGCGGTGAAGGAAAATTTTGAAGAAGGCAAAAAGGTGGTTTTGGCCGGTCGTGTCATGAGTGACCGCGATATGGGAAAGGCTTCTTTTGTAGAATTGCAGGACAGCGAAGGCCGCATCCAATTGTATTTCAACCGCGACATGTTGTGTCCGGGCGAAGACAAAACCCTCTATACCCAAGTTTTCAGGAAACTGACCGACCTGGGTGATTTCATTGGTATCGAAGGGGAAATGTTCCTCACCAAAGTCGGTGAAAAATCAGTGCGGGTAGATGCATTCCAATTGTTGAGTAAAACACTGCGTCCGTTACCTTTACCTAAAAAAGATGAGGAAGGTAATGTGCACGATGCTTTTAACGATCCTGAATTGCGTTACCGGATGCGCTATGTTGATTTGGTGGTGAATCCGCAGGTGAAAGAAGTTTTCGTCAAAAGGACCAAGCTGTTTTCAGCCATGAGAAACTTCTTCAACCAAGCCGGTTATATGGAAGTGGAAACCCCCATTTTGCAAGCGATTCCAGGTGGTGCAGCAGCGCGTCCGTTCATTTCACACCACAACGCTCTCGACATTCCATTATATTTAAGGATTGCCAATGAATTGTATTTAAAAAGATTAATCGTAGGCGGCTTCGACGGCGTATATGAATTTTCGAAAAACTTCCGCAACGAAGGCATGGACCGTACCCACAATCCGGAATTTACAGCCATGGAAATATATGTAGCCTACAAAGACTACAACTGGATGATGGAATTCACAGAAAACCTGCTGGAGCATTGCGCCAGGGAAGTCAACGGAACAACCGAAGTGACTTTTGGTGAACACCAAGTCAACTTCAAGGCACCTTATGCCCGTGTTACCATGACCGATGCCATCAAAAACTTTACAGGATTTGACATTTCCGGCAAAACCGAAGCTGAACTTTTTGAAGCGGCCAGGTCAATGGGTATTGAAGTCGACGGAACAATGGGTAAAGGAAAACTGATTGACGAGATTTTTGGTGCCAAATGCGAAGGCAATTTCATACAGCCCACTTTCATCACCGATTATCCGAAAGAAATGTCACCTTTGTGCAAGGAGCACCGCGACAATCCGGAGCTGACCGAACGTTTTGAACTCATGGTCTGCGGAAAGGAAATCGCCAATGCCTATTCAGAGCTGAATGACCCCATTGACCAAAGACAGCGTTTTGAAGCACAAATGGCCCTGTCAGAAAAAGGCGATGACGAAGCCAATGGTATTATAGACGAAGATTTCCTGCGCGCCCTCGAATATGGCATGCCACCCACTTCAGGATTAGGGATTGGCATGGACAGGCTGTTGATGTATCTTACCAACAACCCTTCGATTCAAGAGGTATTGTTTTTCCCGCAGATGCGTCCGGAGAAAAAACAACTGGAAATGACAGAAGACGAAAAAGCAATTGTGTCCTTATTGAAGTCTGAAAACAACCAGCCATTGGCTTCATTGAAAGAAAAATCAGCCCTCAGCGGCAAGAAATGGGATGCCGCCATGAAAGGATTATCAAAGCTCGGACTGGTTAAAGTAGCCGTAGAAGGCGACAATAAAACAGTTGTCCTGAACTAATATAAAGGAGCCCACGCGGGTTCCTTATTTATTAAACTATTGTTAAGGGTTAAACCTATCGGAATCAGTATAGTCTTACAACAAAATCTATTAATTTAAAAATACAAAAAAATGACAAAATTAATTTT
>CAZXRX010000040.1:0-23651 GCA_964642945.1 uncultured Flavobacterium sp.
TCCCAAATACACCAAATTTGCCGATGTTACCCATCAATTCGGGAAGTATGCCAAAGCAACAATTGCCGATAATCCGGGTGATTATTTGTATTACACGATTACCCATTCCTGGTTTGATTTCTGGAAAGTTTTTGATATGAAACCCTATATGGAGTTTCAAGACAACACTTTTAATTCTGTACTTACGGTCATTAACAACATTCAAACAGCAGTGGTTTTTATATTAAAATTAGTCTTTTTGTTGTTGAGTTTTTACTATTTGTATGCGTTGTTTAAAAACAGAAAAATCAGTGCCGCAATCATCCTTTTGGCTTTTATTCACGCATCAGCCATTTTACAGGGAGCTGTAACTTACGGAACAAATGCCAAATATGCCTTTCCGTACGAATTTTTTATGCTCGTGGTGCTATTGTTGTTTTTGAAAGAAAAGTTTAGTTTGTTTTCCAACAAGCAAGATATTGCTCCGCTTGGGTAATATAATCATGCTCTTTTTGAATAAACTGGGCAGCTCTTTTACCTATGCGTTCTATTTCTTCCGGATTTTCAATTAAATACGATAATTGATTTACAATCGAATCTGCATCGGGCAGTGCATTGACCGCTACTTCATTTTCTTTTAAATGGTAGTACGCCAGAAACTCTTTTTCTGCACCCGTAAAAACCACTTTTCCTTTGGCCATGGCTTCTAAGGCATTATAACCCTGATCAAAGGCATACACCTGGTCGAGCACGATATGGGCTGCGTTGTACAATTTAATATATTCGTTATACGGCAGGCTTTCGCTGATGGTAATTTCCACCTTTTCAGCATATTTGGCCCTGATGGTTTCGAGCGCTTTTTCAAAAAAAACAATGCCTTTGGTATGGTAAGTGCCTTTGTTAATCCCCAAAAAAATAGAGATTTTCCCGTCTGTTTTCAAAGGTGAAAATGCCATTTGGGATGTGTTCACCGGGTTGGGAATGAGCCCCAGGAATTTCGGATGGCCCTGCATCGGCAACACATAATCGATATCGGAAGCAATTACCCCACGGCAATTTCGGTACACCAAATCGTGGGTTTTTTTGTGGTTTTTTGACAAAAAGTCAAGGATGAAACCATATTCCTTGTGTGATTTGGGGTTTTCAAAATAAGGATTCATGATGGAATAGCGTGGTTTTTTTTCAATCATGAATTGGGCCACGGTATAA
The DNA here is from genome assembly GCA_964642945.1 of uncultured Flavobacterium sp. GTDB lineage: Bacteria > Bacteroidota > Bacteroidia > Flavobacteriales > Flavobacteriaceae > Flavobacterium. The sequence continues at coordinate 1,189 of CAZXRX010000040.1, forward strand.
TCGACACCACAGCAAAGCAGGAAAAGTTTGTTGTTCTGGCGGATGAGTTTTTTGAGGAGGAAACGCTCCCATGACGGAATGGTCTGTATGGCTGCTTCATTGATGAGCTGTACCACTTCAAATCCTTTGAGTTTTTTCAGGTGGAAATAAAACCGTATACCAAACTCGATGGTGGCGATATCAAAGCCAAAAATGCGGTTGATGGCCTGCCTCGGAATATTGCCCAGCCAGGTTTCACACCATTTGGCCTTGGTGGATAAATCAACAGGATAATTCTTGAATCCGTCGCCGTTGCCCACAATAACCACTTCATGTCCTAAAGCCGTAAGGCCTTCTTTGAGTGAATTGTGCAACCTGCTGAATTCTCCTACCAATAATATTCTCACTTTCTCACTTAGATTGTTATATTTGTTGCTAAAATAATCAAAAATTTGGACGTCACTGAAAAAAAGAATTACCGCCTTTGCTTGGTTTCCGATCAGTTGGCTACCGGTGGTGCCGAACGATGTGCCGCATTGTTGTCTAATTATTTTTACAAAAACGGGCACAAGGTACAGCACGTGATTGTGGTCGACAAAATTGATTATGATTATTCCGGTAAGGTGCTCAATCTGGGCAAGCTCAAAGACAAGAAAAACGGAATAGGCAACCGTATTAAAAGGTTTTGGGCGTTAAGGCGTTTTTTTGCAAAAAATGATTTCGATTTCATCATCGATTTCAGGGTAAAAAGGTTCCCCTTACAGGAATTTGTCATCGCGAAGTACATTTTCAGGTCGCCACTCATTGTGACCGTCCACAGTTACATGACCGATTTATATTTCCCTAAAAACAATTTCCTGGCCAATACCATTTACAGCCATTGTGCCAAAATTATCACGGTATCCAAAACGATTGAGCAAAAGGTAGCTTCCCAATACCGTTACCAACAATTGCAGACCATTTACAATCCGGTAGATTTTCAACTCATTGAAAAACACGGTAATGTCCCTTCATACTTGGATGGCGAATTTATACTTGCTGTGGGGCGGATGTATGATGAAGTCAAGCAATTCGGACAACTTATAGACAGTTATGCCCAATCTGGCTTGCCACAAAAGAATATAAAACTGCTGCTGTTGGGTGACGGCGGGTTCCGGAAAAAATACGAAACACAAGCCAAAGAATTGGACTTAGAAGATAAAATCATTTTCAAGGGAAAAATAAAAAACCCGTTTGATTACATGAAAGCCGCCAGATTCATGGTGTTGTGCAGCAAAAATGAAGGTTTCCCGTCGGTATTGATTGAATCATTGTCCTGTGGCATACCGGTTGTTGCCTTTGACTGCCTTTCGGGGCCCAATGAAATCATCATCCCGGATGAAAACGGCATCTTGGTAAAAAACCAGGATTTCGGCGCACTCGTTTTGGCCATGAACAAAATGGTATCAGATGAAGAATTTTACTTACATTGCAAGGCCAATGCGAAAGCCAGCGTTCAGGCCTTTTCCCTTGAAAAAATAGGGGAGCAGTGGCTGGTCTTTTTAAATCGAATTCATGAACATAGCCCTCCTTGACATCCCCAAAGTGGAAGATTACCGCGGCAACCTCGCTATCATCGAAAAAGACGTGGTGCCGTTTGCCATCAAACGTGTGTATTATTTGTTTGATGTGCCGAGTTCGGCCCAGCGCGGCGGCCATGCACACAAAGAGCAAATGGAACTGCTGATTGCCGTTTCCGGAAGTTTTGATGTGGTGCTTAAAGACGGCAAATCAACCCAGACCGTGACACTCAACAAACCAGACAAAGGGCTGCTCATCAAGACCAATGTGTGGCGTGAACTTGAAAATTTTTCTTCAGGATCGGTATGTCTCGTGCTGAATTCCGGCGAGTTTGATGAAGCCGATTACATTCGTGATTATGGCGCTTACCTTTTGCACAATCAGTCGTAACTGCTTACCCGTATTCCATTTTTCAATAAAAAACCTTTTGTTTTCCCAATCCAACGCAAAAGCGGTGCAGGTAACTGCAACAGTATTTTTTGCTTGTAGTTCAAGTTTTCCGGATTGATTTTACAGATGATTTGCTTGTACCTGACGGTATCACCATCGGTTTTTAAATGTTTGGCCATTACATAGCGCTCAAAATCAAGGTAGCTTTTTAAATCTTTGTTTTTAGCTGTCAAAGGCTCGTATTGGTCGTAATCAGGTACTTTCTTGCCCAAAATACTGGAGTGGGTCAATTGGTTTTCAGATGGCATGGTGTAATTGACCAGACGGCTGTTGTTATAGATAAGGTTGAATTGATGGAAAGCCCGGATGTTGAAATCAAGGTCTTCAGCAAAATCAATGGTTTCGTCATAATAACCCACCGTTTCATATACTTTTTTATGAAAGCAAATGCCCGAATGGATGAAGAAACCCTGTTGCCGGTTCCGCTTGAAAAAATCGGTAATCAAGGCGGTTTCCCCTAGTTTCAAACCGGAAGTATTGTTTTTGGGCAGCCGTATGTTACCGCCCGGATACACTTCCTGATAATTGGTAGCGAAAATGACCTCTTCCGGAAATTGTTGTATCATCTCATAGAGGCAAGCCAGAAAGGTAGGCTCCCAGGTATCATCCGCATCGAGAAAGGCAATCCAATGGCTACTTGCATGACGGATGCCGGTGTTTCTCGAAGCAGACAAGCCGCCGTTTTTTGGATGTGAAATGAGACGGATGGTATCGGAAAGGTAAGGGGTTACGACCTGCACGCTGTTGTCTGTGGAACAATCATCTACCACCAACACCTCATAGTCATCAAACGTCTGGTCGAGGATACTTTTGAGGGTAGCTTCTACATAATTTTGCTTGTTGTACAACGGAATGACGACGGTAAAAAATGGCATCACTTAGTCTTTTAGGATGAAATCAAAAACAGCCTCCCAATCATGGAACGAACGGTCTGAACCAAAGGTATACTTATTTCCCTGATATTGCAGGGTGTCCAGAACAAATTCTTCCATCAGTAGGGCCAGTGCTTTTGGGTTGGACGGGTCAAAAAACGAAACTTTGTCATAATCGCCAACCGCTTCTTTCGCATAAGGCAAATCAGCCACCAATAGGGGTTTGTCAAAACCTTTGGCCTCCGAAATGGGCAATCCCCAAGTTTCTATTTTGGACGGAAACAGCAAACAATCCATCTTTTGGTAATAGCCGAAAACTTCCTTACGGCTTATCTTTCCGATATAATGCAAGGCATCAGAACGGTATTTTTCAATCAGGTAAGCCGCATATTTATTCTCATTGCCCGAAAGGGTTAGGTGTACCTTTATCTTATTCCTGATGGCTTCCGGAAGCAGTTGCAAGGCTTCGCCAATCAGTTCAAAATTCTTGAACGTGCGTGCAAAACTGGGGTAAAAGAAGTGTACCAAATCGGGTTCCAACATAATATCAACCGGGTTTTCCACCGCAATGTTTTCGGGTATGGCCACGTAAACATTGTCAATGCCGAACATTTTTTCAAATTCCGCCTTGATCCAGTGCTGTTGTACAAAAACGGCCTTGTTGCGGGTAATGTTTTTCTTGAAAAGGTATTTGTAAAACAAATGAAAAACGCCCACTTTGTATTCCATCAGCCAGTCTTTGGCCGTCGGTTTGTAAAAAATATTCGGGTTGTGGCAATACACAAACTGCTTTTTAGAATGCACGTTGGGCGTGACATCGTGCAGCGAAAACCAAATGTCTGGTCGCAATTGGCGGGAAAGTTTCCTGAAATAAAAATACTCGTAATACAGGCGGTAAGCCCAATATTTTTTTGACTTCGGAAATTCGATAAAGGTGATGGAACCGGCAAACGGAAAATCAAATTTCCTGGCATCGTGCACCAAGGCATATACCTTGATTTCACGGTCTTGGCTGTAGGTGGCCAGTTTTTGTAAACAATCGTGCAGTATCGTAAAGATGCCGCCTTCAACCATGTTAATCCCGGAAACGACAATTGTTTTTTCAGCCAACGGTTTCAAATTTATTATACCTTTACAAAGATAAATTTTTTATGCTACAATGAAAAGAAATGCACTGGCCGATTTGATTTACGAAGCCATCCTGAGCCAAAAAGAAGCCGTCAGCAAACAATTCAACGATTCAAAAGCCGGGATAGGATATTTTTTTATCGATGACTTGCTTCCGGCCGGAATTGCCCTGCAAATCAATGAGGCTTTCCCCAAACCGCAAGAGATGGTGCTCAAAAAAAGCATACGGGAAGACAAATACGTGGCCGCCCAAATGAACCTGTATGCGCCCATTCTTGAGGAAATCATTTTTGCTTTTCAGGAGCCTAAAATTGTAGCTTTGGTAGGCGAAATATGCGGAATTGAAGAGGCCTTTGCCGATGAAAACCTTTATGCCGGAGGGCTGTCGATGATGGGCAACAAACAATTCCTTAATCCGCACCTTGACAATTCGCACGACAAAGACCGCGAACGCTGGCGGGTTTTGAATTTGTTGTATTACGTTACACCTGATTGGGAAGAAAGTTACGGCGGCAACCTTGAACTTTGGCCCAATGGTTTACAGCAACCGCAAATTACCATCCATAGTAAATTTAACCGTTTGGCGGTTATGGCTACGCACAACAATTCGCTGCATTCGGTATCGCCGGTCACACATGACGGTTTCAGGAGGTGTGTTTCGAATTATTATTTTTCCAAAAAACCTTTGTTGCCTACTGATTCCTTCCATGTGACTTCTTTCCGCGGACGTCCTGAAAACAAGTTTACCGATGCCGTATTGCAGTTGGATACCTGGTGCCGGATGATGGTGCGGAAGTTTTTCAAAAAGGGCCTCAAGGAAAACCCGCATGTGTACAAAAAGGAGTAAATCATTACCTCCAAATGCAACAAATGACCTGCAAAGAATTGCGGTGTTGAAGAGTTTGTAATAGGTTTCCCTTTTGTGTTGCTGCTGTGGCCCAAATGGGTGGCTAGCCGGATAAAAAGCCTGGCTAAATAGTACGTTGTACGACTTCAAAAATGGAGCCGTCTTCGCATTTCAAGGTTTTGGATTGGAATTTCATCAGCAACGCATAGTCGTGTGTGGCCATGATGATGGTTTTTCCGTTGGCGTTGATGGTTTTGAGTACCTCCAATACTTCCACACTGGTCTGCGGATCGAGGTTTCCGGTAGGTTCATCGGCCAAAATCAATTCGGGGTCGTTGAGCAGGGCACGGGCGATGGCCACCCTTTGCTGTTCCCCTCCGGAAAGTTGGTGTGGCATTTTGTTGGCAAAACCTTTCATGCCCACTTTATCAAGTACTTCGTCAATTTTGTTCTGCATTTCGGTAGGATCCACCCAGCCGGTCGCCTTGAGTACAAACATCATGTTGGCGTTTACATTTCTGTCGGGCAACAATTGGAAGTCCTGGAACACAATCCCGATTTTTCTCCTGAGGTACGGAATCTGTTTTTCCTGCAATGAGACCAAGTCAAAATCTACAATATGTCCTTCGCCCTCGGTAAGCGGCAAATCGCCGTATAAGGTCTTCATGAAACTACTTTTTCCACTACCGGTTTTTCCGATGATGTAAATGAATTCGCCATGCTTTACCTCAAGGTTTACCTGAGAAAGGATGACTTTGTTTTCCTGATAAATAGTGACATTTTTTAAAGACAGTACCGTATCTGACATAAGAAATTTTGTTTATGGGGTAAAAGTAATACTATAACGAATGTTTTCAAAATTAATTTTCGTGTTAAACAGTTTAAACCCAAAAAGCTATGGTTATTTATGAAATTGTTAAGAAAAATGTTTATAATAAAAAACAGGACAACAGCGTTATTCCTATATCGTAACCTACTTTTGAGGATAGTAAAAAAACCATCTTATGCGTAAATTTCCCATATTGTTTTTCCTGCTTTTGCTGACCACTGTAACAACAGTTTCTGCCCAGCAATCGGCCATTTACACCAACCAATCGCCTGAATTCGACAAAGCACTCACTTTATACAACGACAAGCAATACCTGGCGGCCCAGATTTTGTTTGAAAAGGTGAAAGCCGATACGAAAAACCAAGGCTCCGGAAGCAGCGGACAGGCGCAACAAATTGAATCAGATTGTGCGTTTTACATCGCCAATTGTGCCATCCGACTCAACCAGTCGAATGCCGATCAGCAAATGGAAGATTTTGTGGCCAATTACCCAACCAGCACCAAGCAAAACCAGGCGTTTATTGGTGTGGCCGATTACTATTTCGAAAACGGACGTTACCCGCAGGCACTCGAATATTTTGATAAAGTAGACGAAAGCGGACTGACCCAAGACCAAATGGAAAAATACAATTTCCAGAAAGGCTACGCGTATTTTTCCGCCAATAAAAAGAAAGAAGCGACTACCTATCTGAACAAAGTGTCCAATTCGCAGGAGTATGGCTCGCAGGCCAAGTATTACCTGGGTTTTATGGCTTATGAAGGCGATGATTACAAAGAAGCGACCAAATATTTCGACCAGGTTTCGGGTGAGGAGAAATACAAGGAAAAACTGTCCTATTTTCAGGCAGACATGAACTTCAAGCTCGGCAATTTCCAGAAAGCCATCGATTTGGGTATGGCGGCCATGGCCAAATCGAACGCCACCGAAAAATCAGAACTGAACAAAATCATCGGCGAAAGCTATTTCAACCTCAAACAATACGACAAAGCCCTGCCTTACCTCAAGGAATACAAGGGCAAAAAAGGCAGGTGGAACAACACTGATTTTTACCAGTTGGGGTATACCTATTACAAACAGGGCGATTATGAAAATGCGATTTCCCAATTCAACAAAATCATCGACGGAAAAGACTTTGTAGCTCAGAACGGCTACTATCATTTGGGGGAAAGTTACCTGAAAACCGACCGGAAACAACAAGCGCTGAATGCCTTCAAGAATGCATCTGAAATGGATTTTGACAAAAAAATACAGGAAGATGCGCACCTGAATTATGCCAAATTGAGCTACGAAATCGGGAATTCCTACCAAAGTGTGCCCGATGTGTTGTCGGCCTTCCTTGATAAATATCCCGCTTCACCCAGCAAGGAAGAAATTGAAGGACTCCTCATCAATTCCTACATTACTTCTAAAAACTACAAGCAGGCATTGACCCTGCTTGAAAAAAACAAAAGCCCCAAATTCAGGGCGGCCTACCAAAAAGTGACTTTTTACCGGGGGCTCGAACTGTACACCGACGGCGATTACCAGGAAGCACTCAAAATGTTCAAGAAATCGATTGCCGAGCAAAAAGACCCGAAATTCACGGCCAGGGCCATGTTCTGGAAAGGTGAAAGCGAATACGTGCTCGACAGTTTTAATGAAGCTTTGCTCAGCTTTAAACAGTTTGAGGGTTATGCCGAAGCGAAAAACACACCCGAATACAAAAACCTCAATTACAACATTGCCTACGCCTATTTCAAGCAAAAGGAATATGAGCAATCCGGTAATTATTTCCAAAGTTATGTAGACAGTGCGAAGGATGATAAAATCCGACTGAATGATGCTTACCTGCGTTTGGGAGACAGCCGTTTTGTGACTTCCAAATACTGGCCAGCCATGGAAGCCTACAACAAAGCCATCGAACTCAAAAGTGTCGATGCCGATTATGCCGCCTTCCAGAAAGCCATCAGTTATGGTTTTGTAACCCGGAACGACAAAAAGATTGACGATTTCAACAAATTCCTGCAAAATTTCAAGACCTCGCAATACCGTGATGATGCCTTGTTTGAACTCGGGAATACCTATGTTACCGAGAACAAACCCGATATGGCCGTCAAAACCTACGACCAACTGCTGACCGAATTCAAAAGCAACGGTACCTATGCTTCCCGCGCCATTTTGCGTCAGGGGCTGGTGTACTACAACGGCAACAAAGACGAGGAAGCCATTGCCAAATTCAAGAAGGTGGCCGCCGAATATCCGAGAACGCCCGAAGCACTCGAAGCAGTGGCCACGGCCCGTTTGATTTACCTTGATAACGGAAAGGTTGACGAATATGCCAGTTGGGTACGTACCTTGGATTTTGTGGAAGTTTCCGATGCCGAACTCGACAATGATACCTACGAAGCCGCCGAAAAGCAATATTTGCAGAACAATACCAAGCAGGCCATTTCATCCTTGAGTGGTTATGTGGCGAAATTTCCGCGTGGCATCCATGCGTTGAAAGCGAATTTCTATCTGGCACAATTGTATTTTGCCGATAAACTCGAAGCGAACGCCATCCCGAATTATGAATATGTGATTGCCCAGCCGAAAAACGAATTTACCGAACAGGCGTTGGCGCGTTTGTCTGAAATCCACCTCAAAAAAGACGATTACACCAAAGCCATCCCGGTGTTGAAACGCCTCGAAGCAGAAGCCGATTTTCCGCAGAATGTAACTTTCGCCCAAGCCAACCTGATGCGAGCCTATTACGACCAGAAAGACTATCCGAATGCCGTGATTTATGCCGACAAGGTATTGGCCAACCCCAAAACCGATGACCGGGTGAAGAGTGATGCGCAGATTATGGTGGCCCGTTCTGCCATCAAAGCCAATGACGAAGCCAAGGCAAGGACGGCTTATGCCAATTTGCTGAAAATCGCCAAAGGGGAACTCGCTGCCGAAGCCCTTTATTATGATGCTTACTTCAAAAATAAAGACGGCAAATTTGAAGATTCGAACAAGGCCATACAAAAACTTTCAAGGGATTATTCGGGTTACAAATATTTCGGGGCCAAAGGATTGGTGGTAATGGCCAAAAACTATTATCAGTTGAAAGACAGTTTCAGTGCCACTTCCATTTTGGAAAGCGTAACCAAAAATTTTACCGATTTCCCGGATGTGGTTGCCGAAGCGCAGACCGAACTCGCTGCCATCAAGGCCGAAGAGAGCAAAACCAATTCATCCATCACCAAATAAAAAATAGAGAATAGAATTTAGAAAATAGACGCTTACTCTAAAAAACAGTATATGAAATTTACATCCCAATATAAAATAGCCGCAATTGTTCTTTTGGTCACCCAATTTTCCGTCGCCCAGAAAAAAGATGAAAACATAGGGACGGAAGTCGTTAACGTGGTCAAACCTTATACGCCGACCATTTCTGACGCCTTCAAGGTCAAAGAGACGCCTTCGTTTGAAGACGAGGAAACCGCCAACAAGGAAAACATCAAATACAATATTTTTTCGTTTCCGGTGGCTTCCACTTTTACGCCATCCAAAGGAAAAGCGGCAGCCGTTGACAAATCGGCACAGGAAAAACTCTTTAGCAATTACCTCACCTTGGCAGCCGGGAATTTCGGCACTGTAAACGCCGAACTTTTCATTACGCAAAGCGTGAGCAATACCGATTATTTTGGTGGGATGCTGCGCCACAAATCGTCTCAGGGCGGTATCAAGGACGTGGTTTTGGATGACAAATTTTTTGATACGGCACTCGACCTGACTTACGGAAGTAAAACCAGGAACCTCTCCTGGAATGCCGATTTGGGTTATCAAAACCAAATTTACAACTGGTATGGCCTCAATCCGCTTTTGTATGAAGGCCTGACACCGGCAGACATGAGCCTGCTCATTGATAACATCAGCGAAAAACAAACCTACCATACCATTAATGTGGGTGGCCGTTTGGGGTTGAATGAAAGCATCTTCAAGGAAGGGACCATAAAATTTACCCGTTTCTGGGACGCTTATTCTTCTAGTGAAAACCGTTTCTATGCCAAGCCAAGCTTAGAGTTTGACATCATGAACGAAAAAATCAAGGCCAATTTCATTTTCGATTACATCAACGGGACTTTTGCCCAGGATTATTATGGTTTGGCACCCATCAAGTATGGTTATGCCAATATCGGATTGAACCCAAGCTTCCAATTGAACCGCGAAGATTTATCAGTCAATCTGGGGGCTACCTTTATGTATAGCGCGGCTTCGCAGGGAGGGGAAAGCAAGTTTCTTATCTATCCGAGTGTTACGGCATCCTATAAAGTAGTGGGCGACCTGATGATTGCTTATGGTGGGGCAGAAGGGGCACTTAAACAAAATTCCTACCATGATTTTGTACAGGAAAACTTCTTTGTTTCGCCAACTTTAGGCATCGCACCAACCGACCAGAAGTTTGACATTTATGCCGGATTAAAAGGAAAACTGGCCAATTCGATCGGATACAACCTCCGTGCTTCCTACATGAATGAAGAAGGAAAGGCCTTGTTCCGCAATAACATGATTGACCTGGCCAATATCAATGAAGAAGGCTATACCTACGGCAATTCATTCGGTGTCGTATATGACAATATCAAAACCCTGAGTTTTTATGGCGAACTGAAAGCCGATTTTTCCAAAAATGTCGCCTTTGGCATCAGCGGAACCTTCAGCAGTTATGCCACAGGAGATGAAGCAGAAGCGTGGAATTTACCCGGAATCAATGTGGCTGCCAACCTCGATTTCAACATCACCCCAAAATGGTATGCAGGCACCAAAGTATTTTTTGTAGGCGAACGGAAAGACATCCAGTTTGTACAAGACGCTTCGGCTTCGCCACTGCCGTCTTATATTTTTGAAACCACCAGCCTTGACAGCTATTTTGACCTTAACGCACACATCGGATACAAACACAACGAGCGCTTGACCTTTTTCCTTAAAGGCAATAACCTTGCCGGACAGAATTACCAAAGGTGGATCAATTATCCGGTGCAGGGCATACAGGTATTGGCCGGGGCGAGTTATAAGTTTGATTTTTAAGAAGTGCTCCTGAGTGCCGGATTTTCCGGGTTTCTATAACAAATAAATAAAAATTGCACGCTCAGGCAGGCTATGAAACAACAAATCCTCCAACGTTACCAGCAATTGCTTCAGGACCGCATTGACGTGTTCCGCGACATGATTGCGGCCTTGACGGAAGACGCGCAAAACGACGCCAAGGGTTCTGCCGGTGACAAGCATGAAACTGCCTTGTCGATGATGCACATTGAGCAGGAAAAACTCAACCACAAGCTGCGGGAAATCTTGGACCAAAAAGCCATACTTGATAAAATTGATGCTTCCAAAACGCATACCAAAATTGCTTTGGGCAGTTTGGTGCAGGCCAATGGGATGTGGCTCTTCATCAGTGCGGCCTTGCCAAAAATCACTATTGATGACAAAACGATTATTGCAGTTTCGCCACAATCACCTTTAGGGATGAAATTGTTGGGTAACGCTGTTGGTTTTTCGTTTGAAATCAGTGGCACTACCTATCATATCCACAGCATTCAATAAGCTATTACTTTTATTTTATTACCAATTTTCTTTTTTGAAATAATTTACCTTTCATTTTTGTTCATTAATCTGTTTTAAAGTTATAATTTGTAACCAATAAATGTTTTTTGGTTTTAATTCATCTTTATACAGGGCATTTTTGCTTTATAAATTAAAAAGAAATGACTTATGTGTGGAATTGTATGCGCCTTTGACCTGAAACAAAAAGCAGTAACCTTACGTCCCCAGGTGTTGGAGATGGCGAAAATCATCCGACACCGCGGCCCCGACTGGAGTGGGATTTTCAGCAATGAAAAAACCATTATGGCGCACGAACGCTTGGCCATTGTTGACCCCAAATCGGGCAAGCAACCTCTGTTAAGTGCTGACCAAAAACTGGTTTTGGCTGCCAATGGAGAGATCTACAACCACCGTGAACTCCGCAAACAATTTGAAGGGAAATATGACTTCCAGACCGAGAGTGACTGTGAAGTCATCTTGGCCTTGTACAGGGAAAAAGGCGTCGGTTTTATAGATGAAATGAATGGTATTTTTGGGTTTGCCCTTTATGATGTAGAAAACGACGCCTATTTCATCGCCCGTGACCATATGGGAATCATTCCGCTGTATATCGGTTGGGACCAAAACGGTACTTTTTATGTCGCTTCCGAACTTAAGGCTTTGGAGGGCTATTGTACCAAAATTGAACTGTTTCCTCCTGGGCATTACCTATCAAGCCATGACGGAAAAATGGTGCAATGGTACCAGCGGGATTGGACCGATTACGAAGCCGTAAAAAACAACCGGACTGCTATTGACGAAATCAGGAAAGCCCTCGAAGCCGCCGTACACCGGCAACTGATGAGCGACGTGCCCTATGGGGTATTGCTTTCCGGCGGATTGGATTCATCCATCACTTCGGCCATCGCCAAAAAATATGCCCAGAAACGCATTGAATCGGGCGATACCCAAGATGCCTGGTATCCGCAATTGCATTCCTTTGCCGTGGGGCTGGAAGGTTCACCTGACCTGGCAGCGGCCCAAGTGGTAGCCGATCATATCGGAACCATCCACCACGAAATCAAGTTTACCATACAGGAAGGGCTCGATGCCGTGCGTGATGTCATCTATAACCTTGAAACCTATGATGTTACTACCGTAAGGGCCTCTACGCCCATGTACCTCATGGCCCGTGTCATCAAATCGATGGGAATCAAAATGGTGTTGTCGGGCGAAGGTTCAGACGAATTGTTCGGGGGTTATTTATATTTCCACAAAGCGCCCAACGCCAAGGAATTTCATGAAGAAACCGTACGCAAATTAAGCAAGCTCCACATGTACGACTGCCTGCGTGCCAACAAAAGCCTGGCGGCTTGGGGTATTGAAGGACGCGTGCCATTCCTCGATAAGGAATTCATGGATGTAGCCATGCGCATCAATCCGCAGGACAAAATGATCAATGGCGAACGCATGGAAAAATGGGTATTGCGCAAAGCTTTTGAAGACCTCTTACCAGAAAGTGTGGCCTGGCGCCAGAAAGAACAGTTCAGTGATGGTGTGGGTTACAGCTGGATTGATACGCTGAAACAAGTGGTAGCCATGTCGGTTTCTGATGAACAACTGGCCAATGCCCAATACAGGTTTCCGTTGCAGACCCCTACTTCCAAGGAAGAATACTATTATCGGAGCCTCTTCCACGAACATTTCCCGAGCGATGTTGCGGCGCTTTGTGTGCCCCAGGAAGCCAGTGTGGCCTGCAGCACCAAAATTGCGCTCGAATGGGATGAAGCCTTCAAAAACATGAATGATCCTTCTGGCAGGGCAGTAGCCACCGTGCATGAAGATGCCTATGTCAAATCATAAAAGAATAAACCGGAGTTGTGACCGGTTTTGTATGGAAGTTTAGTTTGTTTTTTTTTTGAAAAACCGCCTGTCTTTTGATGGGCGTTTTTTGCTTTTTTGCATTTTCGGTTTCCACTTAAAACCGGAATGTTGTCAAAACAGCCTTCCGGTTGGGGATAAAAAAACCGCATTTACAACGCTTTATTTTGAAAATAAACAACGTAATGATTATTAAACGCAAATGTTGATAACTTACGTTATAAAATGCTTAAAATCGCTTTAAAATCATCCCTGAATGTATATATTTGCGTGTTAGTCAAAAATCCTATTTACGATACAAATTACTATGAGCGAAGAAAACAAGAAGAACAGTTATTCGGCCGACAGTATTCAGGCATTGGAAGGAATGGAGCACGTAAGGATGCGTCCGTCGATGTACATTGGAGATACTGGCGTCAGGGGTTTGCATCACTTGGTTTATGAGGTGGTGGATAACTCTATTGATGAGGCGTTGGCTGGGCACTGTGATACCATCAGTGTGATTATCAATGAAGACAATTCTGTTACAGTAGAAGATAACGGGCGTGGAATTCCCGTAGACATGCACAAAAAAGAAGGCGTTTCGGCCCTTGAGGTCGTTATGACCAAAATTGGTGCCGGTGGAAAATTCGACAAAGATTCCTATAAGGTTTCCGGAGGACTCCACGGAGTTGGGGTTTCCTGCGTGAACGCGCTTTCAGACCATTTGAGGGCTACCGTTTTCAGGGAAGGCAAAATATACGAGCAGGAATACGAGCGCGGAAAAGCCATGTATCCGGTGAAGCAAATCGGTGAAACCACCAAACGCGGAACTACCGTTACTTTCAAGCCAGATGCCAGCATCTTTACCCAAACCCTGGAATATTCTTATGATACCTTGGCCGGACGTATGCGTGAGCTGTCGTTCCTGAACAAAGGCATCACCATAACGCTTACAGACAGAAGACACACCAAGGACAATGGCGATTTTGAAGGAGAGGTTTTTCATTCCAAGGAAGGATTGAAGGAGTTCGTCAAATTTCTTGATGGCAACCGTATCCCGATTATCAGCCACGTAATTTCGATGGAGAATGAAAAAAGCGAAATTCCGGTGGAAGTCGCCCTGATTTACAACGAAAGTTATTCAGAAAATATTTTCTCTTACGTCAACAACATCAATACCCATGAGGGCGGAACCCATTTACAGGGATTCCGTATGGGGCTTACCCGTACCTTGAAAAAATATGCCGATGCTTCCGGATTGCTCGAAAAACTGAAATTTGAGATTTCAGGTGATGACTTCCGTGAAGGATTGACCGCCATCATTTCGGTAAAAGTACAGGAACCACAGTTTGAAGGACAGACCAAAACCAAATTGGGGAATAGGGAAGTCGTATCGCCGGTATCACAGGCGGTAGCAGAAATGCTGGAAACCTACCTGGAAGAAAACCCGAACGATGCCAAAATCATCGTACAAAAAGTGATCTTGGCGGCACAGGCACGCCACGCAGCCAAAAAAGCCCGTGAAATGGTGCAGCGCAAAACCGTTTTGGGCGGTGGCGGCTTGCCAGGAAAATTGTCTGATTGCTCCGAGCAGGATCCGGCAAAATGCGAAGTGTACCTCGTAGAGGGAGATTCCGCAGGGGGAACAGCCAAACAAGGCCGTGACCGTAATTTCCAGGCCATTCTGCCGTTGCGTGGTAAAATCCTGAACGTGGAAAAAGCCATGCACCACAAAGTTTTCGAAAACGAAGAAATCCGCAATATATTTACTGCTTTGGGGGTCACCATCGGAACCGAGGAAGATTCCAAAGCGCTGAACCTGGAAAAACTGCGTTACCACAAAGTGATCATCATGTGTGATGCCGACGTGGATGGTAGCCACATTGCGACCTTGATTTTGACCTTTTTCTTCCGTTTTATGCGGGAACTGATTGAAGGCGGGCACGTATACATTGCAGCGCCACCGTTGTACCTTGTGAAAAAAGGAAACAAGAAGGAATACGCCTGGACCGATGACCAACGGGACATCGCCAACGAAAAAATGGGCGGAAGCGCGGCCATCCAGCGTTATAAAGGTTTGGGAGAGATGAATGCGGAACAATTGTGGGAAACCACTATGGATCCGAATTTCCGTACGCTGCGTCAGGTAACCATTGACAGCCTGGCCGAAGCCGACAGGATTTTCTCGATGCTGATGGGTGATGAGGTGCCGCCAAGGCGGGAATTCATTGAGAAGAACGCCGTTTATGCGAATATTGACGCGTAATTAAGCAGTATAGCCCTAGCCTGGATTAGGGCCGAGCGTCAAAAAAATGTTCAGTGAACATTTTTAGCGAAGGAGCCAGGCGGCGCGGTGGCGATGATAAAAAAAAATATCAACTGAGAACAGTTGCTCTAGCCCGGATTGAAGCGAAAATCCTTTTTGGATTACTCGTAGCGTAGCGAAGAGAAATCTTCAACAAAGCGAAGCGAGGTTGCAAAAAGATTGCAGCGGAAAGCCGGATCAGCTACATAAAAAAATAAACAACATAAAACCAAAATAATGAAAGTTACCATTGTAGGAGCAGGAAACGTAGGAGCTACTTGTGCCGATGCGATTGCTTACAGAAGAATAGCGAGTGAAATTGTATTGTTGGACATCCGTGAAGGTTTTGCCGAAGGCAAGGCGCTGGATATCATGCAGACCCAGACTACTTTGGGTTTCAATACCAAAGTAACCGGAAGTACCAATGATTACGCCAAGACCGCCGGAAGTGATGTCGTAGTGATTACCTCGGGGATTCCGAGAAAACCGGGCATGACGCGCGAGGAACTGATTGGCATCAATGCCGGTATCGTGAAATCGGTTGCCGAAAGTTTGTTACAGCATTCACCGAACGCTATCGTTGTAGTGGTTTCGAACCCAATGGATACGATGACGTATTTAACTTTGAAAGCCACCGGTTTGCCTAAAAACCGCATCATCGGTATGGGTGGAACCCTTGACAGTTCCCGTTTTAAAACCTATTTGTCACTGGCCCTGGATAAACCAGCCAATGACATTTCAGGAATGGTAATCGGCGGACATGGGGATACGACCATGATTCCTTTGACCCGTCTGGCTTCTTATAACGGTGTTCCGGTGTCGCAATTTTTGTCGGAAGAGCAACTGACCAAAGTAGCAGCTGACACGATGGTAGGAGGGGCGACCCTTACAGCTTTACTGGGCACTTCGGCCTGGTACGCACCGGGTGCTTCTGTAGCTTATTTGGTAGACAGCATTTTGAACGACCAAAAGAAAATGATTCCTTGTTCGGTAATGCTTGAGGGCGAGTACGGACAAAGCGATATCTGCATCGGGGTGCCATGCATCATCGGTAAAAACGGAGTGGAGAAAATTGTCGACATCAACCTGAACGATGCCGAGAAAGCATTGTTTGCGAAAAGCGCCGATGCGGTTCGGGGAATGAACGGCGATTTGAAATCGATATTGGGATAAAACTTTTATCCTATAAAGTGAAAAGACTGCTTTCGGGCAGTCTTTTTTTTTACCCTAAAGGTTTAAATTTAGGATATGGCATGGCAAAAAGGGTCATGATTTTTCCAATAAAAAACAATTGAATTGTTTTCTTTTTTAAATATTATTATAAATTGCGCCGCTGATTTCAAGCTATTTGTAACAATAAACAATCAACAAGATGATCGCTAACTTTTGGTTTTTGCGCAAGAAGAATTTTTTTATCCTCCCATTGTTTTCAATACTCCTGTTTGCCCAATGGGTTTCAGGACAAACCAACCCAAACCCTTATGAAATCAATACTACCATTGGGCGTTTTGAGTTGAAAGCAATTGAGGAAAAAGATTTCAAACCTTTGAAAGGTGGTGAATTTAACGGGCAGTATTTCAGGCTGGTGCAGTTTTACCAGATTCCTACGGAAACTGACAGGAACCGATGGGCAAGCCAAGGTTTGATAATAGCCGATTACCTTGCTGCAAACACTTATTATGTCAGTATTGGCAAACAGTTTCCCCTAAGTCAACTCAAGGGATTTGTAAGGGCCATTGCACCAATAAGCAGTGAATTCAAAAAGGAAGCCCTCCTTTATTTTAAAGGCATTCCAGCGCATGCCTCGAAAGAAAACAACCAGGCGCAGTTCATCTTGAGTTACTTCAAATCATTGGATGCCCAGACGGTCATGAACGATTTAAAATCAAAAGGAGTACAAATTCTGGCGCACCGGGATTATTCCCAACAATTGGATGTATTGATTGACGCCGCGGAGCTTGATGCCATTACCAATCTGCCTTATGTGCAGTTTATCGGGGCACAACCTGAACCACATACCAACGAAACGTTTGATTACAGAAATTCGACCAGTAGGGCTAATTTCCTGAATTCAGGATACAACGGGTTGAATTACAATGGGGAAGGTGTAGTGATTGGTGTCGGGGAAGGCGATATTATAGGTGGGGAAATAGATTTTAAAGGAAGAATTTCAGAAGTAGGATCGAGCGGTGTATCGGGCGGTCATAAAATCGAAAGTGCCCAGAATGCCTGTAGTGCCGGTAATCTCGATCCGGCCAATAAAAACAATGCCTGGGGAGCTACCCTTTTAAGTCTTCCTGGCGGACCCGATTATTCAGCTTTATATAGTTCGCACAACCTAAGGTATACGAATCATTCCTACGGGTTTTCCATCAGTGGGGGCTATGATTCTTCGGCCAGAAACCATGACTTGCGTATTGCGGCACTGCCCAACCACCTCGTTTCGTATTCCTGTGGCAATTCGGGTACCGATATTGGTTATGCCCCCTACAATTTTGCCAATTGGGCCAATATAACCGGGCAAGTCAAACAAAACAAAAACGAAATAGCCATTGGGGCACTTACGCCAGACGACCAGATTACCGGTTTCAGCAGCCGTGGTCCCATGTATGACGGACGTATCATTCCGCAGCTCGTTGTTGAAGGCGGGGGCGGAACCTCTTTCGCTTCCCCAAAAGTAGTAGGCGATTTTGCGATATTGGCCCAGGTTTATAAGGATAAAAATGCGGGGTCAGAACCTACTTCTACCTTACTCAGGGGAATTGTCATGGATACTGCAGATGATCTTGGCAATCCAGGTCCTGATTATACCCATGGCTTCGGAAGACCCAATTTAAGACGGGCATATAACGTCATTAACAACCACCAAACCATTAGCGGCAGTATTGCCAACGGAGTAACCAACAACCACGCTATTGTAGTGCCTGCCAACACCAAACAAGTGCGAGTTATGGTCATTTGGCCAGATGTAGCCGCTGCGGTAAACGCCAGCGCAGCCATAGTAAATAACCTGGATTTGGTTTTGAAGTCTCCTGCATTGACCGCTTACAACCCATGGATATTAGACAGTACACCAAACGCAGCCAACCTCAATATGCCGGCTACCCGAGGAATTGACAATCTTAATACCATTGAGCAGGTTACCGTTGACAATCCTGAAGCGGGAACCTGGACGGTTTCGTTAAATGGTTTCAATGTGCCATCGGGCCCACAAACGTATTATGTGGTGTATGAATTTTTATCAGATGAACTCCAGATTACCTATCCGCTCGAAAACCAAAAGTTTGTTTCCGGAGAAGAATATTACCTGAGGTGGGACAGTTTTGGAGGGACAGGTACTTTTAACCTGGCCTATGAATTGAACAACAGCGGCACCTGGATACCCATCGCAAACGGACATGATGCATCAAGCCGCGTATACAAATGGATTGCCCCTACAGTAACCGGCGGTATCAATGCCGTCAAATTCAGGGTACAGCGGGATGGATTGACTTCTGTAAGCGCAGTAAACCAGATAGGCAGGATTCCTGAGAATTTCAGGATTACTAAAGTGTGTGGTGAGGTGGTGACCCTGAAATGGTCTTCGGTGCCCAACGCCACTTCCTATAAAGTATATCGTTTGGGAGTAAAATATATGGAAGAAGTAACTTCCAATATCACTTTTTCGGGAGCCAGTGCGACCCTGACCGGTCAAAGTACTGTTTCGAGCGAATATTATGCAGTAAGTGCCCTTACCAACACTACAGAAGGTCAGCGCACAGTGGCGATAGAAAAAGTAGCTGGTGATGCCAACTGTTCCGGAATCAGCTGGACAGGAACTATTTCGACCGATTGGTTTACTGCAGGCAATTGGTCTACAGCTACCTTGCCCACAGCCACAGATAATGTCAATATCCTATCGTCGGCACCCTTTCAGCCCAATATTTCGGCAGATGGTGCAGTTTGTGCCACCCTTACCATCAATGCCGGGGCATCCATAACCATGAGCGCCACCACGGCTTATACACTTTCGGTGTCTGGTGATTGGATTAATAATGGCACTTTTAACCGCGGAATTGGCATTGTAGATTTTGTAAATACATTGGCTTATCAGGAAATCGGCGGTACTTCAACTACTGCTTTTTATATCTTGAAAGTAACCAAAGGAGCACAAGACAAAGTGCTGGAAGTAAATTCACTGATCAGCCTGAATGCGCCGGCCAATCCGCTCAACCTCGTATCGGGCACTTTTAAGCTATCGAGTAATTCAAATATTACGCCTTTCACTACAGCTGCGTCTTTGTCTGGTGTAACGGGCGTCTGGAATAATGGCGGAACCATTACTTTCGGCAACTTCAGTTGGTTTCTGAATTCGGGCCTCTTGCGCGTTTCTGCAGGAACCACCAATTTAGGAACGGCAAGTGGTAATACCATGACCTACCTGAACAACGGTCTTTTGACTGTTGAAGGCGGGATACTCAATGTGGCAGGCAGGATTTCGCCCAACAGTTCCATTTCATCCTGTACGGTCAAGATTACTGAAGGGACTGTTGTGGTGAACAAGTTGGGTTCTACCAGCACCACTAGGGCGCCGTTTGAGATGACGGTGAATGCCAATTTCAGTTTTGTGGGCGGAACCTTAATTATTCCGAGGGCTTCATCGAACGCTTCAGATTATTTGAACCTGGCCACCTCAAATGTGGTATCGGGAGGGACCTTACAGATAGGTGATGCCACCACGCCAGTTAACCAAACCATACGCATCAACAGTACGACCCCGCTTTACAACCTTACAGTCAATGCTTTCAATGCGCCAAAGGCCCAATTGGTAGCCAATAACCTGACCATTAAAAACAACCTGACCATTGCTGGAGGAACTTTTGATGCCAATGGGTTGGATACTTCGGTTAGAGGAAACTGGACCAACAATGGTACTTTTCTTGCGAATGTGGGTAAAGTAGTTTTTGATGGTGTCGTCAATCAAAATCTTTCCGGTAGTAATGCCACCACATTTAAAGGTTTGACACTTAACAATGCTTCCGGGTTGACTTTGAGCGGTAGTGTGAATGCCAGTATTGACGGACAGCTTACCCTGACCAATGGCGTCCTCACTACGGCTGGAAACAAAGTGATTGTTACTTCAAATGGCAATGTCGTCAGGACAGTGGGACATGTATTCGGGAACCTGCAAAAAGCTTTCAGTAACACCAATCTGGTCAATACTTTTGAAATCGGTGACGAAGCTGTAGAAAAGTATGCGCCTGTTTCCATTTCCTTTGCTTCTGTCACTACAGCGGGCAATTTAACTGCCACTACCATAACGGGAGATCATCCGGCCATAGGTTCTTCTACCTTGATAGCGAATAAAAGTGTCAACCGGTATTGGACGTTGCAAAACAGTGGTATCGCTTTTTCAAACTATAATACGGTTTTTGATTTTCTTTCTTCTGATAAGGATGCCGCCACCAGTACGGTCAATCTGAAATGTGGTAATTATTCCACCAACTGGAATTATCCGACCATGGGAAGCGTTGGCAGTACCAGCGCCCAAGTCACCCAATTGTCTACATTTGGCGCTTTCCAACTGGCCGAAAACTGCACCAATACCTCAGTTACCCAAACGGTATCTGTCTGCGGAAGTTATACCTGGCCGGCAAACAACCAAACCTATTCCCAAAGTGGCACTTACCATTATACCGCTGTTTCAGCTGATGGTTGTACCAATGCACTCACTTTACAATTGACCCTGGTACCGTGCAACCCTACAGTAAATGTGAAATTGTATGTAGAGGGCTATTATGCTGAAAACGGATTCATGAAGCCGGTAAAGTTCAATCAGGACGGTGTTTCGGCATCATCAGCTGTTGAAAATATTACCCTAGAATTAAGAAATCCCACAACTTATGCAATTGCAGGAACCACTGTGGCTATGCTTCAGACTGATGGTTCGGTTCAATTTGTGATGCCCAACCTCAATGACGGTTTGTACTATTTGGTGCTGAAAACAACCAATGCCATCGAAACCTGGAGTGTAAGCCCGGTCAGTATCAGCAATGCCAATCCTTTGTTTTATGATTTCACGACTGCTGCCGATAAAGCTTATGGGAACAATTTGAAAGAGTTGGAGCCGGGTATTTTCGGGATGTATTCTGGTGATGTAAATCAGGATGGCAACATAGATGCTGTAGATTACAGCCTTTGGGAACAGGATGCCAATGTATTTGCATTCGGTCTTTTCGCCACAGACCTAAGCGGAGATGGTTTAGTAGACCCTGCAGATTACAGTATTTGGGAAGCCAATTCCAATAATTTTATCTTTGCTGTCTATCCGACCAATCCATAAAACCAATGTTACAAACGGCATAAAAAAATAACATTCCGTGATTAACATTAAAAAAGGCTGTTATTTGCTGTCTTTTTTTTGATATTAATACCTAAATAATTTGTTAATCTTTAGGTTAATTATATATTTGCACGTTTCAAAAAACGTGTAGAAAGGCATTTGAATTGATTTGTTTTGAAAATCAACCTCTTACCTTACTTTATGCGGTTTTTGAAACAGTAACTAACAAAAATTAATTAATTTCTAGTAATAATGCAGAATAAAGGACTTATTAAATTTTTCGCAATCATCTTTGCCTTGGTAAGTATTTACCAACTTACTTTTACTTTTAAGGCAAATCAGGTAAAAAATGATGCCAAAGCATTTGCCAAAGGAAACACCATTAAAGAGGTAAAATACCTGGACTCCATCAGTAAAGAGAAAGTCTACGATTTAGGGATTACCGATTATACCTTCGAAGAAGTTTCCAGCAGGCAATTGAACAAAGGTCTTGACCTTGAAGGAGGAATCAACGTAATTCTCCAGATTTCAATCAAAGACGTTTTGAAAGGATTGTCCAATAATTCCAAAAACCCTGCATTCAATAAAGCCCTTGATGATGCCAAGGTAAACCAACAAGGAAACCAGTCTTACCTGGATGCTTTTTTTGTAGAGTTTGATAAAGTATCAAATGGTTCTTCTGTCAAATTGGCTTCTCCTGACATTTTTGCCAACAGGAGCCTTGAAGGTCAGATTGAATTCAAGATGACCGATGACCAGGTTAAAAAAGCATCCA
>CAZXRX010000041.1:0-23423 GCA_964642945.1 uncultured Flavobacterium sp.
CGCGCCTGCTTTGGGAGCAGGAGGCCGCAGGTTCGAATCCTGCCACCCCGACCGACAAAAGCCGAACTGAAAAGTTCGGCTTTTTTATTTTTTACCGCTGCCAAAGCTTTGCTTTGAAGCAGCGGTAAAAAATAAAAAAGCCCCAACAAAGCGGAGCGGTGTTGGCTTTTGTCGCGCAACTTACCTCTTACAGGCTCACGTTAGTAATCCTGCCAAAGCTTTGCTTTGAAGCATCGGTAAAAATAAAAAAGCCCCAACAAAGCGTAGCGGTGTTGGCTTTTGTCGCGCAACTTACCCACTACAGGCTCACGTTAGTAATCCTGCCAAAGCTTTGCTTTGTAGAGAAATCGGTAAAAAAAAAGCGGAGTGGTGTTGGCATATGGTAGTAAAAAAATATATCCATGTTGCGTTTGACGACCGGATTAAAATGGTTTTCCTATAAAATTTCTGTATCCAAATTATTTTATTAAATTCGTACTGCAAAAAAAAATCCTAAATCAACCATTAAAATACAAACCATGCTTGCCAAAAAATTCAATACGCTGCAACTGCTGATTACTACACTTATAGGAAGTTCCCTGACCATGATAATTTGTTACCGGATTGCTGCAATTCAAAATACAGAAGAAGTCCCTGAAGTTGTTACTGGTTCGTCACAAACCTGTGAAATAGTCACCCACAGGCTGCAAGGCTATAAATATGTAAAACCAATCTTGTATAATGACAGGACCTGTGAATCGGGGAATTACAATGTATTGAAAGGCAATCTGGAAAACACCATAAGGGATTTTACTACGAGTGGTGAGATAACCAAAGCTTCTGTTTATCTGAAAATGCTGAACTCGCGTGAATTTATTGGGATTAATGAAACTGAAAAATTTCATCCGGCTTCACTGATTAAGTTGCCGATGCTCATTGCTTATTTGAAAATGGATGAGCAAAATCCGGGCTTTTTAAACAGGAAGTTGGTGTACAAATCGCCACTTGCCAACATGCCCAAGCAAACTTTCAACAGCAAGCAAATCCAGATAGGGAAGAGTTATACGATAAAAGAATTGCTAACATATATGGTAGCATATTCTGATAATAACGCCACTAAGGTTTTAAACGACAATGTTGATTTGAACCTGTTAAAGAAAATGTTTGCAGATTTGGGGCTTTCTGTTCCTGACGTAACCGATATGAATTACAGCATTTCACCAAAGGATTTTTCTTTATTCCTGAATGTGGTGTATAATGGCAGTTATATTTCTGTTCAACATTCAGAATTTGTTGCCGAGATACTCAATAAAAGTGATTTCAAGATCGGAATCGTCAAAGGTATTCCAAACGACGTGGGCTTAATACATAAATTTGGGGAATGGGGTTCTTTCAACGAGCCAAAAATCCACCAGCTGTCAGAATCTGCAATAGTATATATGGACAATAACCCTTATCTGATTACCATAATGACTGAAGGAAAAGATGTACAGAAATTACCCAATGTAATCAGCCGGATTTCTGCAATGGTATACCATAACCTGAACGATTCAGAATCGCAAAGTAACCTTTAAGGAACAGGGTGCTTTTTATTTTAATGGTTTTTTCCTCAACACGGCACTATCGGTAAACCGCCTGATTTCAATTTTTGGCTCGCCATACAATTCTATTTCAGATTTTACCGAAGCGTCAATGACTGCATTTTGCTGCACATTCACGATACTGTTGGTGTAACCTTCCGTAACAATGACCGCATTTTGGGCAGTCAGGTTTTTACCTGTAAAAGCCGCATTGTTGTCAAGGCGCAGCTTCAAATCGGTGATGTCTCCTTCAACAGTGGCCGTACTTTTCTGGTACATGTCAAAAATCATTTCTTTTGAGGTTATCCAGGCTTTGAGTGAGGCGCTTTTGCTCAAATTAATGGTGGTTTTCTGGGAATTCAGTTTCAGCTCCACCTTTGATTTGTCATTGCTCTCCAGAGTGAAATTATCGGTTTTGGCGTTCATGTACAATTCTGCATAGTCAAAAGCTTTGAAAGTGACTTCGTTCAGGTCAATATCTGAAAGTGCGGTTACCCGTGATTCATTTTTGGCCACAACCATTTTAAAATCATTGGTGTAAGTGAGGCGGATGCTCAGCTTTTTTGAACTGATTACGTCTTTCAATAAGCCAAGGCGTAAGGTACTGCCACTCAATGAAAAATCGATGACATCATGCAGGTTGTCATCGGCTTCAATTTCGATGGCACATTCATCTCCTTTGATGAGCATTACTTCGAGATTATCAGAAACTTCTATCCCGGTAAAACTTTCAATCTTTTTTTGCTCTATGGTGACAATTTTGGAGCCTTTGATTTTGTCTTTTTTTTGCGAAAAAGCAACATTCACAACAAGTAAAAAGGTAAAAAGTACTATTGATTTTTGCATGGAAAATAATTTTAAGCGCCAAATGTATAAAAAAAAACATCCCAATTTTCATTGGGATGCTGGTGTTTTTTAGCTTTTTGAGACATCGCCTCCGGAAGTCTCTTCTTCCGTAACTTTCTTAGGCGTTCCTTGGTAATCGATAGAGCTTCCGCTGCTGGCTTTGGCATTAAGGTCTACCAACGGATGAACCGTTGTGGAACTGCCACTGGAAGATTCTGATTTGATTTCGTTGGCTATCAGGCTGGCCGCGTCAATGGTGCTTCCGCTGGAGCTGTGGGTGGTCAGTTTCAGTGATTTTCCGGCCAGGGTTATTTCGCTGCCGCTGGTCGATTCTGAAGTCACAAGCTCATATTCGACTGTAGCGTCAATTTCGCTGCCGCTTGAAGTTTTTATCGCAACTTGGGTTCCTTTGATGGTTGAATTTGTTTTAATGCTTGAACCGCTAGTGGCTTCCAATCCTTCCACTTTGGGCATCTTGACCTTTACGGTCAATGATTGGGTGGCGTTGAGGCTTTCATCGGAAGAAACTACCAATACGCCATTTTCTACCTTGGTGGTAATGTGTTTGATGAGGTTGTCTTCTGCTTCAACTTCAACGAGGGTTTCATTGGATTGATCAACCGTTACTTCGATTCCCCTGTTGGATGCAATCTTGGTAAAAGGTTCGGAGATGTTCCTTTTTTCGGTGATAACATGGCCATTGCCCTTGATTCCGTTGCCGAGGTCAATGTCGTATTTACAGGATGAAAACAATACGGCCAGTACAATGGCTATCAAAGCCTTGATGCAAAATGCTACAAATTTTATCATTACTTTTTGGTTTTAACGGTTATACCTTTTTCGTCTATTTTAATGCTTTTGACTTCTTCTGTTTTGTCTTTTGATCCTTTTTTGATGAGGATGCCCTCGCTGTTCAGCTGAATGGTGGCAGTAGAATCCTGTTCAATCAGCGTACCGTCTTCTGTTTCAATTTTTACAGGACAATTTAAGCATTTTATTGATGCATCTTCCATCTGATAGGTATTATTTTCTCCATCATAATCAATTTGGTTGGAATCAATGTCTGTGTTGTCATAATACCTCATACTTTTGTCTGTCTTGAAATAAGTGCCTTTCGGAAGGTAAAGGAACAATTCTACGTGTTGGTCCCTGAATTTATTGCCGGCTTCGTTGAGCAGGTAATTGTCCAGTATCAATTGATTGCCTTCCATCTTGTAAGAGAATTTGATTTTTTCGGCCCTTTTTTTGGCATCCGCCGGAGATTTTCCTTTGGCCAGCCTTTCGATCTGTAAATAAGGTTGTGCCTCGTCTGTTCTCATAATCTTGATAGATACATTATTGGAATAAATCACTTCTTTGTTGTTTTCGTCCTGGGTAAGCAGGATGTCGGTGCGGTCATTGTAATCTTTCGAGTAAAAATCATTGTTCTTGAATTTGACCGTCAAAGTATCTGTCGGTGACACATTCAGGATTTCTTTCTTGATTTCTTTACCGTCATAGGCAATCTGGCTCCATTCCTTTACACCGAGATAACTCAAGGTACCGATGGTGATAATCCAGATGGCCAACAAACTGTATTTGGCCACACTTCCGATAGATTTCAGGTTGGTTACCAAGAGCTTCAAACCCAATATGAGTATGAAAAACAAGGGGATTCCCGCTGCCAACAAATAGAGGATGCCTTGAATCCAAAGCGGGGTTTCAAGCCCTATTGGTGTCTGTATGTGGTTGAAAACCGTATTTTCCGGCAGTGAAGAAGAGAAAATCAGGAACACACAGGCAATACAAAAAGCCAACAATGATAGGGAGGAAACCATAACGATAAAGGCGCCCAGGATTTTGGCAAAAGCCCCAAATACGGCTGAAAAAGCATTCCCAATTTTGGTTCCGGCACTGTCGGCCGTGGCTTTTACCTGGTTGCCCATTTTGTCGTAATCGGCATTTTTTATTTTGTTAGAAACGTTTTCGAACTCTTCACGGACCTTTTTTTCAATATTGGATATGGTAACCGGCTCGCCTGTCATTTCGAGTTTCTCTGCCGTAGTAAGTGCCTTTGGTGTGGCTATCCACAAAATGGCATATATAAGGAGCCCCCAGCCAAAACTGGCAACAGCCACAATCAGGAAGGCAATCTTGATCCAGACGGCATCTACTCCGAAATAATGGCCTAAACCGGTACAAACCCCACCAATCAACCCCCTGTCTTTGTCGCGGTACAATTTCCTTTTGCTGTTAGGGTTGGCAAAACTGCCGGTTGTATGGTTGTCACCGTCGTCGTCAATGCGGTAATCTTCGGGTTGTCCCATAACGGCTACGACTTCATCAACGTCTTTTTGGTTGATGACGTGTTTATCGCTTTTCTGCCTGTCGGTAAAGAGTTCCGCTACACGCATTTCTATGTCTTTCATGATTTCTTCTTGTCCGGAAGAATTGGTCAGTGAACGCCTGATGGCATCAAAATACCGGGTCAATTTCTGGAACGCATCTTCATCTATGTGAAAAAATAGACCTCCTATATTAATATTTACTGTTTTGTTCATGATTGTTATTTTTGATTGGTTATGATGTTCACGGCGTCTGACAATTCACTCCAGGTGCCATTTAATTCTGTTAAAAATGTTTTTCCTATTTCGGTCAGCCCATAGTATTTCCTGGGCGGGCCTGAGGTTGATTCTTCCCAACGGTAGTTGAGCAAGCCGTCGTTTTTTAACCTTGTCAGCAGCGGATAAACCGTTCCCTCTACGACAAGCAATTTTGCGTTTTTCAAAGTGTCCAATATTTCAGAAGTATAGGCCTCTTTATCTTTCAATACAGATAAGATGCAAAACTCCAAAACACCTTTTCGCATCTGCGCTTTTGTGTTTTCAATGTTCATGATTTGATTTTTTGTTTTTTGTTAAACTGCTCATTTTTTGATTTTTTCGCTGCGCCCGAAACTGTTCGGTTGCGCCTCGGATGATTGATTGAGATTGATTTTGAGTTGTGGGGGCAGGCCTATTTAAAAAACGGGATGGCCAACGGATATTTGTATTGTTCCCCATTTGACGCCTTCACCGCGCCATAAATGATGAGGATGAATTCAATGATTTTCAGGAAGCCAAAAACCAATAAGGAAATGATGGCCAACAATACCACACCTGTGATGTTTTCGTGGTTGAAATGGTCGATTACCATGCCGCTGTGTGAAAAAGTACCTTCAAAAGGAATGTTTCTCAATACTGTAAATATCAGGATGGGTATTGAAATCAGCAACAAGATTAGGGTATATAAAAACATACTCAGTTGAAAGTTCAGCACCTGTTTTCCGTTGTAGTCCACAAAAGCCGAATCATTCTTTTTGGAACTCCAGATAATAATCGGGAAGATGTAATTCCCAAACGGAATCAGGTATTGTGTCAGGGCACTCAGGTGGAGTAGCATGGCAGTGGTTTTTTCATTGGAAGTGCTCATGGTTTCAGGTTTTTTGGTTGTTTTGAAATGTTTGGTTTTGACGATACTGTCTTTAAGCTATTAATTTCTTATACAAAGATAAGGTTAAAAGAAGATACTATGCAATACAAAGTACTAATAATTAACAAAATATTAACATTTTAAATAAGGGTCTACAATTGGTTTATTTTAGCTATTTTTACAGTCAAATCAAGCGTTTATGAAGTTATCTGCGTCTAAAATAAACACCTTCCTGTTCTTTAAATTACCGTCGGCCTATTGGTGTGGGGTACGGGTTTTATCGATTTCAGAAAACAAGTGTACCACCAAAGTACGGCACAAATGGTTCAACCAGAATCCGTTTAAGTCCATGTATTTTGCCGTTCAGGCCATGGCTGCCGAACTTTCCACCGGCGCCCTGGTTATGAGTCAAATCAAAAAAAGCGGCCAAAACATTTCGATGCTCGTGGCCAACAACAAAGCCCATTTCACCAAAAAGGCCACCGGAAAGATTACTTTTATTTGTCACGACGGGGAGCTTATTGCAGCTGCCATCCAAAAAGCCATTGCCACCCAGGAAGGGCAAACCTGTTGGATGCAGGCCATCGGAACTGACGAAAAAGGCGATGAGGTGTCAGTATTTCATTTTGAGTGGACGGTGAAGGTAAAGCCATAAACAAAAGTTAAACACATGACAATTAACGTACAGTTTGCCGCCATTTTGATTAACTTTAAATAAAAAATGAAAGTTCTAATTACTGGAGCTACCGGACTGGTTGGGAAACAACTGACGCAATGGCTTGTCAATAAAGGGCATGCGGTGAATTGCCTGACCACTTCAAGGGCAAAAATTACTTCCAAACCCAATTACTACTGTTACTATTGGAATCCTGAAAAAGGGGAAATTGACGAAAACTGCCTCATCAATGTAGATGCCGTCATTCACTTGGCTGGTGCCTCCATCTCCAAACGGTGGACCAAAGCTTATAAAAAAGAAATCCTCCAAAGCCGCATACAGTCAGCCGATTTACTGTACAAAACCCTGAAAAAATATCCACACCAGGTCAAACAATACATTTCCGCCTCTGCCATCGGCATCTATCCGGAAAGCCATGAGCGGGTTTATGACGAAAACACCACTGAAAAAGACCAAGGTTTCTTAGCTGAAGTCGTAACCCAATGGGAACACAGTGCCGATCAGTTCCACCAACTCGAGATCAAGGTGACTAAAGTCAGGACCGGATTGGTATTGTCTGAAAAAGGGGGCGCCCTTCCAGAAATGGCCAAACCCATCAAATTCGGTTTGGGTGCCAATATGGGCAACGGCAAACAAATACAATCCTGGATACATCTCGATGATCTTGTTGCGCTCTATGGTTTCCTGCTTGAAAACCAACTGACTGGTATTTTTAATGGTGTCGCACCCAATCCGGTTCCTTATGAAACACTCAACAAAGCCATAGCTGACCGCTTACACAGGCCATTGTTCCTGCCCAATATCCCGAAATTCGTGATGTGCCTTTTTTTGGGGGAAATGGCCGCTTTGTTGTTCTCCAGTAAAAATGTCAGTGCCAGAAAAGTGTCCGACAGTGGTTTTACTTTTAAATTTCCTGACCTGAAAGGAGCAATCGCTGACTTATATCCATAAAAAAAGCCCCATCTTTAAACGGGGCTTTTTTTTTTACTATAAATCGGGATGAATTAATAATATAGACTAACCTTTTGACGTGTTATCCTAACAAACATAGTCAAAACAAATCCTATTTAGTCTTAAAATTATATTAAAATTTCAGATTTAACTTTAGTTGGTGTTTTTCATACCCTACATTTTATAGTGACAATTTGACATTTTTGAAGAAATGGCAGTACTTTTGCATCCTCGTTGTAAGACAAAAAAAATGAAAATCAAAAGTATATTTAAAAATAAGCACGCAATGGATACTGAAAACACAGACAAAACGGCTGTTGAAAACGAAAATGAAACGGTAATGAATGAAGTGGAATCTCCGGCAAACCTTACTGCTGAAGAGCAGCTTCAGGAAGACCTTTCCAATGAAAAGGACAAGTTTTTACGTCTTTTTGCCGAATTCGAAAATTTCAAGAAACGTACCGCCAAAGAACGCATCGATTTATACAAAACCGCCAATCAGGATGTTTTGCAGTCGATGTTGCCTGTGCTGGATGATTTTGACCGGGCAATGGCCGAAATTACCAAATCTGAAGACGAAGCTTTGGTAAAAGGGGTGGAATTGATTCATGAAAAACTGAAAACAACCTTGGTTTCCAAAGGTCTCGAATTGGTTGAGGTTAAAACAGGAGACGATTTTAATGCTGATTTTGCCGAAGCCATTACCGTGATACCGGCCCCATCACCTAATTTGAAAGGTAAAATTGTCGACGTTATCGAAAAAGGATATAAATTGGGCGAAAAAATCATCCGTTTCCCGAAAGTAGTCCTCGGACAATAATTACCTGATAATTAAAATGATTCCCTAATCATCTGACATACCATGAAAAAAGATTTTTACGAAATACTGGGCGTTACCAAAAGCGCTACAGCCGATGAAATAAAAAAGGCCTATCGCAAAAAGGCCATCGAATTCCACCCGGACAAAAACCCCGGCAACAAGGAAGCAGAAGAAAATTTCAAGTTGGCAGCAGAAGCCTATGAAATATTGAGCGACCCAGACAAAAAAGCCAAATACGACCAGTTCGGTCACCAGGCATTTGACGGTTCCGGCGGATTTGGTGGTGCCGGACACATGAACATGGATGACATTTTCAGCCAGTTTGGTGATATTTTCGGAAGTGCGTTTGGTGGTGGCGGATTTGGTGGATTCAGTGGAAATTCGGGTGGTCAACGACGAATGAAAGGCAGTAACCTGCGCATCAAGGTCAAACTTACCCTGGAGGAAATTGCCAATGGTGTAGAGAAAAAAGTAAAAGTAAAACGCAAAGTACAGGCAGCCGGCGTCAAATACAAAACCTGTCCTACCTGTAACGGCCAAGGCCAGGTGCTTCGGGTGACCAATACTATTTTGGGTAGAATGCAGACAGCCACCGCCTGTAATACCTGCGGCGGATCGGGTCAAACCATAGAAAGCAAACCCAACAATGCCGATGCCCAAGGCATGATTATGGAAGACGAAACCGTATCTATCAAAATACCGGCGGGTGTGGTTGACGGCATGCAGCTCAAGGTATCCGGTAAAGGAAATGGGGCGCCGGGCAACGGAATAGCCGGTGACCTGATTGTCGTTATCGAAGAAACGGAACACGCTACCCTGAAAAGGGAAGGCGAAAACCTGCATTATGACCTTTACATCAGTTTTCCGGAGGCCGCACTTGGTGTGTCAAAAGATATTGAAGCCGTGAACGGAAAAGTGCGCATCAAATTGGAGGAAGGCATCCAATCGGGAAAAATACTGAGGCTGAAAGGTAAGGGAATTCCGAGTTTAAACAATTATGGCAACGGCGATTTACTCGTTCATGTCAATGTGTGGACACCGAAGACTTTAACCAAAGAACAGCGGCAGTTTTTTGAAAAATCATTGTCTGACGAAAACTTTATTCCGCATCCGGAAAAAAGTGACAAATCTTTTTTTGAAAAAGTTAAAGATATGTTTTCGTAGTAATAAATAATTTTTTATATTTGACTATTACTTGGAAACAGGTAATTTCTTTTTCATAGCAATTTTTCCCATCCTTGTGTCAAAATAAGGGTGGGTTTTTTGTAACAATTGCTTTCATTTTACCACTAATTCAAGTACTTTTACCCACGCAGTTCCCAAACGGGCCTCTGTGAAAATAAAACCTCAAAACCAGTATGAACAATATACTCGAAGTAAAAAATGTGGTGAAGCAATATGGTGATTACACGGCCCTTAATTCTGTATCACTTTCCGTTCCTTCCGGCAGTATTTATGGGCTTTTGGGCCCGAACGGGGCAGGAAAAACTTCCCTGATCAGGATTATCAACCAAATTACCATGCCCGACAGTGGCGAAATCATCTTAGACGGCGCTTCCCTGAAACCCGAAGACGTGCAATACATCGGTTACATGCCAGAAGAACGCGGGCTTTATAAATCGATGAAGGTGGGCGAACAGTGTCTTTACCTTGCGCAACTCAAAGGACTTTCGAAAGCGGATGCCAAAATACAACTGAATTATTGGTTTGAAAAACTCGAAATCCAAGGTTGGTGGAACAAGAAAATACAGGAACTTTCCAAGGGGATGGCCCAGAAAATACAGTTTGTTGTAACAGTATTGCACCAGCCCAAATTACTTATCCTGGATGAGCCATTTTCCGGTTTTGATCCGGTGAATGCCAACTTGATTAAAGACGAAATCATCGAACTCAACAAAAAAGGGACTTCAGTCATTTTTTCGACCCACCGTATGGAAAGCGTAGAGGAAATGTGCGACCACATTGCCCTCATTCACAAGTCAAACAAACTCATTGAAGGAAAACTCAGCGATGTCAAAAAGCAATTTCGGACCAACAGTTATGAAGTCGGAATCCTTACCAATAACGTAGAAGGCCTGATGTATGATTTGTCGCAGAAATTCACCCTGTCACAAACCGATTTCAAATCGTTGAATGACGAACTGAAACTCGAAATCCAATTGGGGAATGCCACCCCAAATGAATTGCTCAATACGCTTATCGGGCGTGGTCAGGTAACCCATTTCCTGGAAAAAATACCGAGTGTAAACGATATTTTCATCAAAACCGTAACTGAATAAATGAACAAACTACCACTTATCATCAAAAGGGAATTCGTTGCCAAGGTGCGCAACAAATCATTCATTGTAATGACTTTCCTGAGCCCGTTGCTGTTTGTAGGGATAGCCGTTTTTGTGGGTTTTCTGAGTACCATGAAATCGGAACTCAAAACCATTGCCATCCACGATGAAACCGGCATGTTCGTTTCGGAATTCAAAAGCGATGAAGAATTCAAATATGTCGATTTTTCCAAAACCAGCCTCAAGACACTCAAAGACAGCGTTATCAGTGAAAGTTATGAAGGCATACTCGTCATCCCCAAGGAAATCATGCAACCCAAAAGTGCACAGAACCCCAAGCCTGACGCCAAACTACAATACATTTCCAACGACAGTCCGGGGGTGATGTTTGTAGAAGATTTACAGGAAGTCATCAACAAAAAACTCACCGGGCAAAATTACCTTACGGCCGGCCTGGACACCCTTAAAATTACCAAAGCCAAAGCCGATGTGTCCATCAATTTGACCAAGGCTTCGGGTGGTGCGGCACTCAAAGGCCTCAATGAAATCAAGATAGGGATTGGCGGCGCTTTTGGCTACCTGATCATGATGTTTATCGTCATCTACGGCAACATGGTGATGCGCAGTGTCATCGAAGAAAAAACGTCCCGCATTATTGAAGTGATTATTTCTTCGGTAAAACCTTTCCAACTCATGATGGGTAAAATTATCGGGACTTCCTTGGCGGGAATTTTACAGTTCCTGATTTGGGCCATCCTCGGAATGACTGCGATGTTTGTATTGTCATCTATTTTCGGGGTACAAATGGGCGCCACTTCAGGGGTCCAGGCACAGGCAGTGCAAACGGCCCAAACCGCTGGCAAAATGCAGTTGTATATGGCCGAATTGTGGAACCTACCCATTGCTACCATCATCATTTCATTCATTATTTATTTTATAGGCGGTTACTTTTTATACAGTTCATTTTACGCATCCATTGGGGCGGCTGTAGATAACGAAACGGATTCGCAACAATTTTTATTGCCGATTATCATGCCCTTGATTTTGGGGGTTTATATCGGTTTTTTTACGGTTATCAATGACCCGCACGGCACGGTGGCGACGGTATTTTCAATGATTCCGTTGACCTCGC
Source organism: uncultured Flavobacterium sp. (assembly GCA_964642945.1). Lineage (GTDB taxonomy): Bacteria > Bacteroidota > Bacteroidia > Flavobacteriales > Flavobacteriaceae > Flavobacterium. Next base: position 11,714 of record CAZXRX010000041.1, read on the forward strand.
CCATTGTGATGATGATGCGTATTCCGTTTGGCGTGCCCTGGTGGCAGATTCTCATTTCGATGACCCTGCTTTTCGGAACCTTTTTCGGAGTGGTGTGGTTTGCTGCCAAAATTTACCGCGTCGGCATCCTGATGTACGGCAAAAAACCAAGCTGGAAAGAATTGTTCAAATGGCTTAAATATTAAGGAGTGCCTGAGAAACCGAGTGCCTTAGTGCCTTAGTTTATTAGTTACTCAATCTAAACAAAAAAAATGAGGCTTAAAGTGCTCAGGCACTGAGGCACTCATGCACTAAGAAAATGAGTAAAATACTAATCATAGAAGACGAAGCCTCCATCAGAAGGGTGCTTGTCAAGATATTGTCTGAAGAAAATACCGCCTATCAGGTAGAGGAAGCCGAGGATGGTATCCAAGGGCTTGAAAAAATCAAAAATACCGATTACGACTTGGTGTTGTGCGACATCAAGATGCCCAAAATGGATGGCGAAGAATTGCTCGAAGCCGTCAAAAAGATAAAACCCGAAATCCCGATTGTGATGATTTCCGGTCACGGCGACATGGAAACAGCCATCAATACGATGCGTCTGGGGGCGTTCGATTACATCTCCAAACCACCCGATCTGAACCGTTTGCTCAATACCGTGCGCAATGCCCTCGACAAAAAGCAGCTGGTCGTCGAGAATAAAATCCTCAAGAAAAAAGTCAGCAAGAATTATGAGATGATAGGCAATTCTGAGCCCATCAACCACATCAAGCAGATGATTGAAAAGGTGGCCCAAACTGATGCCCGGGTCCTGATTACCGGACCAAACGGTACCGGAAAAGAACTGGTGGCGCACCAACTGCACGAAAAAAGTGAACGGGCCGATTTCCCGATGGTGGAAGTCAACTGTGCCGCCATTCCTTCAGAACTGATTGAAAGCGAATTGTTCGGGCACGTCAAAGGGGCCTTTACTTCGGCTGTGAAAGACCGCGCCGGAAAATTTGAAGCAGCCGATGGCGGAACCATTTTCCTTGACGAAATTGGCGACATGAGCTTGGCCGCACAGGCGAAAGTACTCCGTGCCTTGCAGGAAAGCCTCGTGCAAAGGGTAGGTGCTGACAAAGACATCAAGGTCAACGTGCGCGTGGTGGCTGCTACCAACAAAGACCTGAAAAAAGAAATTGAAGAAGGCCGTTTCCGTGAAGATTTGTACCACAGGCTGGCCGTCATCCTGATTAAAGTACCGGCACTCAACGACCGCCGTGATGACATTCCGTTGTTGGTGGAACATTTCGCCGCCAAAATTGCCGAAGAACAAGGCAATGCAACCAAATCATTTTCCAAAGCGGCGCTCAAATTGTTGCAGGAATACGACTGGACGGGCAACATACGGGAACTCCGCAATGTGGTGGAACGCCTGATTATATTGGGTGGCAGCGAGATTTCTGAAACCGATGTGAAGCTGTTTGCTTCTAAATAATTTAAAAATGTAAAGATTGAAAAATTTCATTGTAAACCAGAACGAATCTTTTAATCTTTCAATCCTTTAATCCTAACTAATGCAATTAAAAAAAATAAACCCCCAACTGCAACAGGCACTTATTGAAAACGATTTTCTCGAAGCCAATGAACTGCAGCAGGATACCTTTTCCGCCATCAAAAGCGGTGCAGATGTGGTCATACAATCGCCTTCAGGTACCGGAAAATCAACCACCATCGTGCTGAATGTCATCCAACGCATGGAAAAAGCAATAGGCGAAAGTACACGTGCCTTGGTTTTTGTGCAAGACAAGGAAAAGGTACTAGAAATGGTGGAACTCTTCAAAAAATTAGCCAATTATACCGATTTGCGGGTCATCGGTGCGCATGACAAAGGCGATATTGATTTTGACAAAAACCAGATTTCCGTCGGGATGGATGTCATCATCGGCACCACCACCCGCATCAACGAAATGTTTGCCTCAGCCGGTTTCAACATGAACACCATTAAAATGTTTGTGGTAGACGATGCCGAAACCCTGTTCAAAAGCCGCCTCGATGCCGTCATCATGCGGTTGTCGGCCAGTGTAGAAAAAACACAACGGATTTTCTTTTGCTCTGAAATCACCGAAAGGGTAGAAATCCTGGCCGATAAAATCATGATAGAACCGCTTTTTTTCGAAATGGAGGAAGAGTGATTAGAGTTCAGTGCTCAGTAAACAGTATTCCGTAACAAAATAAATAAAAATATAAAATGGGCTTAATCAAAATCTTTTCCGGTAACGAAATCCTGGCCAAATCCCTGCAGGAAAAAATCGAGGCCATCGGCGTCAACACGGTCATCAGGAACAACAACCAGGCGAATGTCCTCCCGAGCCTCCAGAGCGACAAAGCCGTGGAACTTTTCATCCAGGAAACCGATTTCGGCAAGGCCAACCCGGTGATAGAAGAATTCAGGCTGGGTCTATAAAGGTGTCGTAACTTCAGAACTTAATGCTATCTTTGCACCTTCAAAAAATAAAGAGCTACCCTCACCATGATTACAGTTAACGACATAGCCGTTGAATTTGGCGGCACCACACTTTTCAGCGAAGTTACTTTTGCCATCAACGAAACCGACAAAATAGCCCTGATGGGAAAAAACGGGGCCGGAAAATCAACCCTGTTGAAAATCGTTGCCGGGGCCAACAAGCCTACCCGAGGTGTAATTTCTGCACCAAGTGACGCCGTTATCGCCTATTTGCCGCAGCATTTGCTCACCGAAGACAATTGTACCGTTCTCGAAGAAACCTCCAAGGCATTTGCCGCGGTGCTCGACATGAAAAAGGAAATCGACCACCTTAACGAGCAACTGACCATCCGGACCGATTATGAAAGTGATGATTACATGAAACTGATAGAAAAAGTTTCGGAATTGTCTGAAAAATACTATTCCATTGAAGAAGTGAATTATGAGGCCGAAGTCGAAAAAATATTGAAAGGACTGGGCTTTGAGCGCGAAGATTTCAACCGTCCGACCAAGGAATTTTCCGGTGGATGGCGTATGCGTATCGAATTGGCCAAAATCCTGTTGACCAAACCCGATTTGATTCTTCTGGATGAGCCCACCAACCACCTCGACATGGACAGCATCCAATGGCTGGAAGATTTTCTCATCAATCAGGCCAAGGCCGTCATGGTCATTTCGCACGACAGGGCCTTTGTAGACAACATCACCAACCGCACCATAGAAGTGACTATGGGTAGGATATACGATTACAAAGCCAAATATTCCCACTACCTCGAATTGCGCAAAGACCGCAGGATCCACCAACAAAAAGCCTACGACGAGCAGCAGAAATTCATTGCAGACAACCAGGCGTTTATTGAGCGTTTCCGGGGTACTTTTTCCAAAACCGATGCCGTACAGTCGCGCGTCAGGATGCTCGAAAAAATTGTACCGATAGAAGTAGATGAAATCGATAACTCGGCCCTGAAATTGAAATTTCCGCCTTCGGTGCGTTCGGGCCAATATCCGGTCATTGTGAAAGATCTGGAAAAATCATACGGTGACCACCTGATTTTCAAGGACGCCAACCTCGTGATTGAACGCGGGCAGAAAGTCGCTTTTGTCGGTAAAAATGGCGAAGGAAAATCGACCATGATCAAGGCCATCATGAAAGAAATCGAAATCAATGGCGGTTCTGTAGAAATCGGCCACAACTGCCAGATTGGGTATTTTGCACAGAACCAAGCCGCCCTCCTGGACGAAAATGCCACCATATTTGAAACCATTGATCGTATTGCGGTGGGCGATGTCCGTACGCAGATCAAGAATATTTTGGGCGCCTTCATGTTTCATGGTGACGATATCCAGAAGAAAGTCAAAGTACTTTCGGGTGGTGAAAAAACACGTCTGGCCATGATTAAATTGTTGCTCGAACCGGTCAACCTCTTGATTCTCGATGAGCCATCAAATCACCTCGACATGAAAACCAAAGACATCATCAAGGATGCCCTGCGTGATTTTGACGGCACCCTGATTTTGGTATCGCACGACCGTGATTTCCTTGACGGATTGGCCGGAAAAGTGTTTGAATTCGGAAACAAAAGGGTAAAAGAACATTTCGAAGACATCAAAGGTTTCTTGGCCCACAAGAAAATGGAAAGCCTGCGCGAGATAGAAAAATAAATTTATTATCCTTTCACCACACAAAACCCGCCAATGAAGTGCCATTAGCGGGTTTTTCAATCAACATAATTAACCTAACTTCTTAACCTTATTTTTCAAGCCATTTTTTGAAGCCCAACGAATTTGGGTTGAGTTCTTCCTGCCATTTCGGGCCAAACTGCACGTTGAGCAATTCAAAAACCTTTTTATTTTGCGCTTCATAATCAGACAGGTTCGTAGGAGCGACACAGCCAAAATCATGAAAAATGACATGGTATTTTTTGGCAAAATCGATTTCCCTTTGGCTGATGGCCGACACTATGCCGCCCAGCAGGTAAATGGTGCTCCTATCGGGAACCTTCCTGAAGATGATTCGCGAGGTGCTGTTCACGGAGTCTTTTTCGGAAACCTTTCCATTTTGTGCGTATCCCAAACCAGTGAGCATTAAAAACAGCATCAGGTATTTTAAATTATTTTTCATTGGATGCCCATTGCTTGCCGCCTTCCACGAGGCGCATGAATTCTGCTTTATAACCTTCATCGTCATTTGACAAGCCTTGTTTGGCCAATAATTTGATGTCTTTCAACGCTTTGTTTTTGACCAATTTCGAATCCCTCAGGTTGAGCCCGAACCAAGCCACGGCGCTACAGAATTTAAAATCTGCCGATGCATTGGCCAAGGCCACGTTGCTGTTGGCAATGGTACTTACCATTTCAATGCTTTTGTCGCCATCAGGTTTTTTGTAACGGAACTTGATGGTGGCCAATTCAGCAGCATTGCTTTTTGCCATCGTTTCATCAGTGGTGGTGTATTTCAAATCAGTTGGTTCTTCAAAAAAGGCACATTCGGTGTTGCGCGGAACGATTTCATACAAGGCTGTTACCGTGTGTCCGCTTCCCAATTCGCCCGCGTCAATGGCATCGTTCTTGAAATCTTCCGGACGCAGTTTGCGGTTTTCATAACCAATCAGGCGGTAAGCTTTTACCTGTGCTGGGTTGAATTCAATCTGGATTTTTACATCCTTGGCAATAGCAAACATTGAGCCCTTGAATTCCTTGCCCAAAAAGCGGTTGGCCTCCTGGATGTTGTCGATGTAGGCGTAATTTCCGTTGCCTTTGTTGGCCAAAACTTCCATTTTGCTGTCTTTGTAATTGCCCATTCCGTAACCCAGACAGGTCAGGAACACACCCGATTGTCTTTTTTCCTCAATCAGCCTTTGCATGTCATTATCAGAAGAAGCCCCCACGTTGAAATCACCATCAGTGGCCAATATGACCCTATTGTTGCCATTGGCGATAAAGTTTTCCTGTGCCGTTTTATAGGCAAGCATAATGCCTTGTCCGCCAGCCGTGCTTCCACCAGCCTGTAGTTTGTCGAGCGCATCGGTAATGGTCATTTTTTTGTCGCCAGAGGTAGGAGGCAATACCAAACCGGCAGCTCCGGCATAGACTACAATGGCCACTTTGTCTTCCTTGCGGAGTTGGTTCACCAATACTTTAAGCGACTGTTTGAGCAGCGGTAATTTGTTTTCACTTTCCATTGAACCCGAAACATCAATCAGGAATACCAGGTTGGATGGCGGTAAATTTTCACTCTCAATATTTTTGCCCTGCAGGCCAATCCTTACCAATTTGTTGTTGGTATTCCAAGGGCAGTCACTGTATTCTGAATTGATGGAGAACGGATGCTGGTCTTGCGGTTGTGGGTATTGGTATTTGAAAAAATTTACCATTTCTTCTATCCTTACGGCATCTTTCGGTACTTGCTGCCCGTTGTTGATGAAGCGGCGGATGTTGGTGTAAGAAGCATTGTCTACATCAATCGAAAAAGTAGAAAGTGGCGAAGTACGTGGGCTTTCAAATACATTTTCCACAAAAGCCTCATAGTCTTCATGGTCGTCATTTATCGGAATCAGGTCTGCAGGAGGTGTGAGTTTGGCGATTTCTTCAGGCGTCATCCCTTTGGTGGTTTTGAGCACAACCGCGCCATTTTGGGCCTGGCTTCCGTAAAGTTGTGTGGCCGTAGCCTCTTTCAGTACGTCTATCTGCGCAATGGAATTGGGGTCGAGTTTGCGGAATTCACTTTCGGTGGCTGGCTGGCCGTCAATTACATACAGCGGGGTGTTTGCAGTGGAAAGGGATGAATAGCCCCGGATGATAATTTTGGTAGCGTTTCCCGCGGCAGAAACCTGAACGCCGCCTGGTTTCGATTGCAGCGGTTTTGCCTTTTTGTCTACGATTGATTTTCCACTGTAGGAATCGTATTCTTGGTCATTGGTTGAATAACCATAAGCCTGGACTACCACTTCCTCAAGCCGCTGGCTGCCACTGCGCAGTTTTACGTTGATGACGTTGCTTTTGCCGACGGTTTTCGTTTGGTCTTCCATCCCGATAAAGCTATACACTAAGCGGTCGCCCACATTTGCAGTAATGGCATATTTTCCGTCAAGGTCAGTTTGTACGCCCCGTGTGGTGCCTTTTACGACCACATTGGCGCCTGGCAAAGGGCCGGAATTATCAGAAACAATACCGGTGATGGTTTTTTGCTGTGCCATTGTTACGAAACAAATGAGCATGGCAAGGGCTGATGAAAATGTTTTGAATTTTTTCATGACGTTGGTTTTTAAAATGTTAGTATTGTATTATCTGCCTTTGGAGGCCGCGGGTTTCCCGTCTTTGGTGGTAATGATGACGACGCCTTTTTTGCCTTTTTCACCATAAATCGAAACAGCTTTTTCATCCTGCAGTATGGAAATCGTTTCAATTTTTTGTTTGTCTAAAGGCGCGTAGGGGCTCGTCGGGTTGGGTCCGAACAATTCTTTTTCTGTGTATTGGGTGCCATTGATGATGTAAAGCGGGTCGGGCAGGGTGACCAACGAACTCATTTCGTTAGCATCGAGTTCTTCGGCCATTTCCTTATTGCCTTTTTTTCCATCTACTACATACAGTGGTGCCTCTTTTTTACTGGCTTTTTCTGATGCCGTGGCCGGTGCGGCAGTTTTTGCCATTTCTACCTGGGTGACGCCCCGGGAATTGAAATTCCGGTCTACCAGCCAAGTGCCGTGGGTTCCTGTTGATTCGTCAGCTGCATGCCGTTGTAGGGTGGCTATTTTGTCGGCTACTACTGTTTCTTCAAGGATTTTTGGCGATACGGTATCGTTAAGGGCAAGCCCTTTTTGTTTTGCAGTTTGTTGTTTTAAAATGTCTGCGGCATTCTCCTTGATTTGTGGGGAGGAAAACCCTGTTTCGGCTACCGCCCCTTCCGCTTGTATAACGGCATCGTTTGTTTTTTTGATGGTGTCGGCAGTGACGATTTGGTTTTGGGGTTTTTCCGGGGCTTTTTCTTCCATGAAAAACTGGTACCCAATCGAAGCCACCAATAAAATCGAGGCGGCGACGGCAATTTTTTTCCAGAGCGTGTTTTGTTTGGTCAGCACTTTGTTGTCGAGTTTGTCCTCGACCCGCGACCAAACCTTTTCCATACCGGGAAACTCCTGGTTTTCGGCTTTGTGTGCCGCCGATTTGATTTGGTTAAACAATGTATCGTTGTGGTTGTCCATGACTTATTCTACTTTTTTGTAATACTGTTGGTTGACCAATTCCTTTAACTTGGTTTTGGCCACATTCAATTGTGATTTGGAAGTGCCTTCTGATATTTGCAACATTTGGGCAATTTCTTTGTGCCCATAGCCTTCAATGACAAAAAGGTTGAAAATAGCCTTGCAGCCTTCCGGTATTTTGTTCAACAAATTCAGTAAATCGGCCTCTTCCAACTGGGTTTCCGGCAAAGTTTCAGGCTGTACGCTGAATTTGGTGTCTTCGAGGTAAATATTGAAATTGACATTCCGTTTCAATTGGTGCAGGCAATTGTTTACCGCGATTTTACGTGCCCAGGCTTCAAATGCGCCCAGTTCCTTCAATTGGTCCATCTTGGTGAAAATGGTGTAGAAAGCATCGGCCAGTACTTCCTCTATTTCTTCCTCCTTTTTAAGATAGCGTTTGCAGGTGCGGTAGAGCTTGGGTGAGAGGTAGTCATACACCTGCCTTTGCGCTTCCCGCTGCATTTTTTTACAAGCCGTTAAAATACTTTCGTCTATCACAATGAAGGTCTTTCTACTAAAGAGGGTTTATTTTACAAAAAGGTTGGGATGGGTTGCATTTTTTTTTAAAACTATTTTGGTCATTGCTCCAGTTTGAGGCTGTAAATGCCTGATTCCAAAAGGGCTGTATCCTTGTCTTCACACAATAAAAATTCCAATCCGGAAGCTGTTTTTTTGTAAAGGGTCAGTCCTTCAAATTTTTGGTTGTGGGTGATTTGCGTGGTAAAACCCATTTTCATCGTTGGTAGGTCGATGGTCCCGATAAGGCTTCCGAGTACTTCGCCGTCATCATAAGTCGATTGGGTGTCTTCGGCCGTGGCCAGGAAATAAATCGTCTGGTCTACCAAAACAGCGTCGGTAAAGGTACTTTCGACATTTTTTATTTTCGGTAAATCAAACGGTACGAATTTCATGTCGGGGTTTTCATCATCACTGCACACGATAATGCCGTTTTTGGCATCGGCACCATTGCCCCGCTGGAACAGGTAAATGTTGGTGTCAGTCACGATCAGTCCTTCAATGTTGAGTTGGCTGTCAGTTATACCCAATTTTGATTTTAAGTCCTGATAGGTTTTGGTCAAATCCTTTTCTGTGATTTTCTGTGATTTGAGTCGGTACTTGTATAGCCTGTTCCTGTTTTGTGTTGATCCGGAACCCAATACAAATAAATCATTGCCTTCGCGGGCGATGGCTTCAAAATCGGGTTTGTCTTTTTTTGGGATGTTGTCTTGGGCATTTTCCGTCAGCGGGATTTTGTGCAGTTTTTGTTCCTGCAACTGGTATTCATATAAGTAGGTACTGTTGTCAGAGATGACATACAAATGGTCCTCATGATAGACCAGCCCGGAGGCTGAACCGATGCCTATGATTTTGAACAATAACGATAATTGAAATTTTTCCATGGTTTGCAGGGATTTAGCCCGGGTAGGAGCGACATCCTTTTTCTTTCGGTGCCCACCGGGAGAAAAAGATACAGCGGATGACCGGATCCAGCTTCAAAAAAAAGAACCCAACGGGCGAAGCAAATGGCTTCAAATGATTATTTTTACAAATATAAATGATTTAGCATGAAGGACATCAATACAGCAAATTTTAAGGTAACCGGCCAAATAAACCTGTCTGACCTACCGACCAAACTCGATATAGACACCGACAACGACCAGGAAGAACTGGCGCTCGACAAGGTGCAGCTCAAACTCAGCAAGAAACAGGACGCGATGTACGCGCACAACAAATATGCCTTCCTGATTTGCCTGCAGGGAATGGACACCTGTGGTAAAGACAGCCTGATACGGGAAGTGTTCAAGGAATTCAATACGCGCGGGGTGGTCGTACACAGTTTCAAAACGCCCAATTCCACCGAACTCGAACACGATTATTTGTGGCGGCATTACCTGGCTTTGCCCGAAAAAGGTAAGTTTGCCGTGTTCAACCGGACCCATTATGAAAATGTGTTGGTTACGCGGGTACACCCCGAATACATTTTGTTTGAAAACCTGCCCGGTATAGAGAAAGTGGAAGACATTACACCACAGTTCTGGCAAAACCGAATGGATCAAATTAACCATTTTGAGCAGCACATCAGCCAAAACGGCACCAAAATACTGAAGTTTTACCTGCACATGGGCAAAGACGAACAGCGCGAACGCCTGCTCAAAAGACTCGAAAACCCCGAGGATAACTGGAAATTTTCGGTCAATGATTTGAAGGAACGCGAACTTTGGGACGAATACATGAAATACTACCAGGAGGCCATCAACCAGACGTCTACCGATTATGCGCCCTGGTATGTGGTGCCTGCCGATGACAAAGGCGTGGCGCGCTATATTGTGGCGAAAATCATTTGGGAGGAACTCGAAAAACTGACCGATATCAAGGAACCCGAACTCGACCCGAAAGTAAAGGCCAATCTGGAAAGCTACCGCCAACAACTACAGGGATAGTTTTTTATTGCGGCAGGTTTATGTACCTTTGCAGTCTTAAAAAATTGCCATGAATCTTGCCGCATACACCAAAGAATTCCGCTACAACCTCCAATTGGCCTATCCGGTAATCATTGGAATGTTGGGCCATACCCTTATCGGGATAGTCGACAACATCATGGTGGGTAAACTGGGGGCTACCGAACTGGCTGCCGTTTCGTTGGGCAACAGCATGATTTTTATTGCGATGTCTATCGGTATCGGGTTTTCGACTGCATTGACCCCTATGGTGGCCGAAGCCGATGCAGAAAAAAACACCACAAAAATCAGGTCAGTATTCCACCACGGCTTGTTTTTATGTACGATATTGGGCTTGTTGCTGTTTGGCTTGATACTCTTGGCCAGGCCGCTCATGGAATTGCTGCACCAACCCAGGGAAGTTATTGTTTTGGCCACCCCATTTTTGGGCTGGGTTGCCTTTTCGCTCGTTCCGCTTATCATGTATCAGGGCTATAAGCAATTTGCAGACGGCTTGTCAATGACCAAATATTCGATGTATGCTATCGTGATGGCCAACATTGTGCATGTATTCATCAATTATGTGCTCATTTATGGGGTTTGGTTTTTCCCGAAGTTGGGCATACTCGGGGCGGCACTGGGTACCGTCATTTCAAGAATCATGATGGTGGTGTTCATGCATCTCATTTTGGCGCGGCAGGAAAAACTGAAGCCATACTTCCACGGATTCCGTTTGGAAGAAATCAAAAAGGCGATTATTAAAAAAATTGTTGCCTTGGGATTTCCTTCTGCCATGCAGATGCTGTTTGAAGTAGTTTTGTTTACTGCGGCCATCTGGCTTTGCGGCAATATTGGCAAAACCAGTCAGGCTGCCAACCAGATTGCATTGAGCCTCGCTTCGATGACCTTCATGTTTGCCATGGGGCTCAGCGTGGTTTCGATGATACGGGTAAGCCACCAAAAAGGAATGCAGGATTACAAAAACCTCGTGATAGTAGCCCGTTCGATATTTTTGCTGGCCATTTTCATCGAAATTGTTTTTGCGGCCTTGTTTGTCATATTCCACCAGATATTACCCCCTTTGTTTATGGACATGGATAACGAAATGCAGCTCTTGGACAATGCAGAAGTAGTAGCCATTGCAGCGAAATTGCTGTTGGTTGCCGCCGTGTTCCAGATTTCTGACGGCATACAGGTGGTGGTGCTGGGTGCGCTACGGGGGTTACAGGATGTGAAAATACCCATGTATATTACTTTTGTCGCTTATTGGATTATCGGCTTCCCGATATCGTATTACCTCGGCGAATACACTGATTTGAAAGCAGTCGGGGTATGGATTGGTTTACTGGCCGGATTATCGGCGGCGGCAATTTTTTTGTATATACGCTTTCATTTCATTACAAAATCATTAATTTTGTCTGACGCTAAAAAAATACCTACTGATGATACAATTTTTTAGAAACGAGGAGTTTAGGGAAATCAAACTTCAACCACCTTTGACTTTAAGATACGCGATTTCCAACCAAGGCCGCCTGATTAGCTTTTCCGATGATATGAAA